>NZ_QGAA01000009.1:0-308784 GCF_005233485.1 Pseudomonas sp. CFBP13509 | reverse complement strand
CCGAGGCGCGCATTCTACAGCAGCCTCATTTGCTGTCAAGTGATTATTTTCAGAAGCTTTCGAAGATTTCTTCAACAACTTCAACCACTTGCGCCTCCGATCTCTCGTTAGCGGGAGGCGAATTCTACAGCGTTACACGCTGCTGTCAACACCTCTTTTTCTCCGCTTTCGACCGAGAAGATCGAATCGTTAATAGCGTCAAACAACACGACCCTACCAACTTCTTCTGGGCCTCGATAAACTGAAGCAATCCGCTGCCTTATTCTGCATAACTCTTTGTTTACCAAGGAGTTTTGCGTTTCGACTGCGCCGGAAGTGGGGCGAATTATAGACAGATACAATTCGCCGTCAACACTTAATTTCAGGTTTATTCGGATTTGAGCGTAATACGCGCAAATGCCTTCTTCCCCGCCTGACAAACGTGGGTAGCACCCAGTTCATATATAAAGGTGCGATCCACCACCTCACCATCTATACGCACACCGCCAGACCCCAGAAGGTCACGCGCGACCGCCGAGTTCTTCACCAAACCCGCCTTATTAAGGACTGCAGCAATCGGCATGGCCTCAGTAGCCGTCAATTCAATCTCAGGTAGATCATCCGGCAGCTCGCCGTCTCTCATGCGGTTACCCGCCGCACGGTGAGCACTGGCCGCAGCCTCTTCACCATGGAAACGCGCAACGATCTCTTCCGCCAGCTTGATCTTCACGTCACGCGGATTAGCGCCCGCCTCTACATCCGCACGCAGCGCATCGATCTCATCCATCGAGCGGAAGCTCAACAGTTCGAAGTAGCGCCACATCAAGGCATCCGGGATAGAGACCAGCTTGCCGTACATCACACCCGGAGCCTCCTGGATGCCTACATAGTTGCCCAGGGACTTGGACATTTTCTTGACGCCATCCAACCCTTCCAACAACGGCATGGTCAGGATGCACTGAGCCTCCTGACCATAAGCACGCTGCAACTCACGCCCCATCAGCAGGTTGAATTTCTGATCGGTACCACCCAATTCAACATCCGCGCGCAGCGCTACCGAGTCATAACCCTGAACCAGCGGATACAGGAACTCATGAATCGCGATCGGTTGATTGGTTGAATAGCGCTTGTCGAAGTCATCGCGCTCAAGCATGCGCGCCACGGTGTACTGGGAAGTGAGGCGAATGAAGTCCGCCGGCCCCATCTGATCCATCCAGGTGGAGTTAAACGCCACCTCGGTCTTGGCCGGATCAAGAATCTTGAACACCTGAGTCTTATAGGTCTCGGCATTATCGAGAACCTGCTCACGGGTCAGCGGCGGGCGTGTTGCACTCTTACCGCTCGGATCGCCGATCATCCCGGTGAAATCACCTATAAGGAAGATCACCTGATGCCCCAGCTCCTGGAACTGACGCAGCTTATTAATAAGCACGGTATGACCCAGGTGCAGGTCCGGCGCCGTCGGATCGAAGCCAGCCTTAATACGCAGGGGTTGGCCACGCTTGAGCTTTTCGATCAGCTCGGCCTCGACCAACAGTTCTTCCGCACCACGTTTTATCAGCGCTAGCTGTTCTTCAACCGACTTCATAACAGACCCGCAAGGCTCAGATTCAAAAGGGAACCAACCATACAAGATCAGGGACTAATTACAAGTTTTGCCCTGCGCACGGACACCGTTCAGCAAGCCCAGCGTTCGCGAGCTTGCGCCACAGATGATTTGGTTATATTTTATACAGTTATTTCATCTTCATCATGTCATTCATCTTTTCCATTTCATCTTCAAAGTCAAAATTACCTATGACCACTGAACCGTCTAAAGCGCCGCCGCTTTACCCGAAGACCCACCTGCTTGCAGCAAGTGGTATCGCCGCTCTTCTCAGCCTGGCACTCCTGGTATTCCCTTCCAGTGACGTAGAAGCCAAACGAACATCCCTGAGCCTTGACTTGGAGAGTCCGGTTGAACAACTGACACAAGATCAAGACGCTTCCGACGCCCAACAAGCCACAAATGCTCCCACTGAATCGCCGTTTGCCCAGATCGAAAACACGCCGGAAGATACCCAGCAAGCCGTTCAAGAACAGAAAAAAACCGTAGTAGACGCTGCTAAGAACCCTCAACACCGCGAAGTGATCGTGGCGAAAGGCGATACGCTTTCGACCCTGTTCGAGAAGGTAGGCCTTCCCGCAGCCACCGTTAACGATGTACTGGCCAGCGATAAGCAAGCCAAGCAATTCACCCAGCTCAAACACGGCCAGAAACTGGAATTCGAACTGACACCAGACGGTCAGTTGAACAACCTGCACACCAGCGTCAGTGACCTCGAGAGCATCTCCCTGACCAAGGGCGCCAAAGGCTTTGCCTTCAACCGTATTACCACCAAGCCAGTCATGCGCTCTGCCTACGTTCACGGCGTGATCAACAGCTCACTGTCGCAATCTGCCGCGCGCGCTGGCTTGTCCCATAGCATGACCATGGACATGGCCAGCGTGTTTGGCTACGACATCGACTTCGCCCAGGACATCCGCCAGGGTGATGAATTCGACGTGATCTACGAGCAGAAAGTCGCCAACGGCAAAGTGGTCGGCACCGGCAACATTCTCTCCGCACGCTTCACCAACCGTGGCAAGACCTACACCGCAGTGCGTTACACCAACAAGCAAGGCAACAGCAGCTACTACACCGCCGACGGCAACAGCATGCGCAAGGCCTTCATCCGAACTCCGGTGGATTTCGCTCGTATTAGCTCGCGTTTCTCCATGGGTCGCAAGCATCCAATTCTGAACAAAATCCGCGCCCACAAAGGCGTCGACTATGCCGCCCCACGCGGTACGCCTATCAAAGCGGCCGGCGATGGCAAGGTCCTGCTCGCAGGGCGCCGCGGTGGCTACGGCAACACGGTGATCATCCAGCACGGCAACACCTACCGCACCCTGTATGGCCATATGCAAGGTTTCGCCAAGGGCGTGAAAACCGGCGGCAATGTGAAGCAAGGCCAAGTAATCGGTTATATCGGCACCACCGGCCTGTCCACCGGCCCGCACTTGCACTATGAGTTCCAGGTCAATGGTGTGCACGTTGACCCATTGGGCCAGAAACTGCCGATGGCCGACCCGATTGCCAAGGCCGAGCGCGCACGCTTTATGCAACAGAGCCAGCCGCTGATGGCGCGCATGGACCAGGAGCGCTCCACCCTGCTTGCTTCGGCGAAGCGTTAGGGTATGCCGCTCTATATAGGTGTAATGTCCGGGACCAGCCTCGATGGCCTGGATATCGCCCTGATCGAACAAGATTCGGCGGTCAATCTGATCGCCACCCACTACACACCGATGCCGGACACCCTGCGCGCAGAGCTGTTAAGCCTGTGCGCCAGCGGCCCGGATGAGATTGCCCGCTCAGCGATAGCCCAGCAGCATTGGGTCACACTCGCCGCCCACGGCATTCACACGGTGCTCGACCAGCACAACCTCAAGCCTCAAGACATACGCGCGATCGGCAGCCATGGCCAGACCATCCGTCATGAACCCGCCCGAGGCTTTACCGTGCAGATCGGCAACCCGGCATTGCTTGCGGAGCTGACGGGCATCAGCGTAGTCAGCGACTTCCGCAGCCGCGACGTTGCCGCTGGCGGCCAGGGCGCGCCTCTGGTGCCCGCCTTTCATGAAGCGTTGTTTGGCGAAAGCACTGGCAGCCGTGCAGTATTGAATATTGGGGGCTTCAGCAATCTCAGCCTGATCGAAACCGGGAGGCCCGTAGCCGGCTTCGACTGCGGCCCAGGCAATGTGCTGCTGGACGCCTGGATTCAACAGCAGCGCGGCGAACATTTTGACCGTGATGGGCTGTGGGCGGGTAGTGGCAAGGTCGAACCTCAACTACTCACGGCCCTACTCAGCGATCCATTCTTCCTGACCAAAGGCCCGAAAAGCACCGGCCGTGAAGTGTTCAACCTCGAGTGGCTGCACCGGCATCTTGGCCGTCTGCCCGCCTTTGACCCCCAGGACGTACAGGCCAGCCTGCTGGAACTGAGCGTCCTGACCATCGTCGAGGCCCTGCAAACCGCGCAGCCCGAGACAGAAACGTTACTCGTCTGTGGCGGCGGCGCCCATAACACCACAATGATGAATCGTCTGGCCGCGTTGTTGCCATCCACTCAAGTCAGTAGCACCGCCACCTACGGCGTAGACCCGGACTGGGTCGAAGCCATGGCTTTCGCGTGGCTGGCTCACTGCTGCCTGGAAGGCATTGCCGCCAACCGGCCCAGTGTCACCGGCGCACGCGGGCTAAGGGTACTTGGCGCGATCTACCCCGCCTGACGAACACCTCGCCAGAACCGCAGACAGCAAAACGCCGCTTGGCCGATCAAAGCCAAGCGGCGTTTTTATTCGTTGTAGATCAGATCGAGAACGAAGAGCCGCAACCACAGGTGGTGGTCGCGTTAGGGTTCTTGATCACGAAACGCGAACCCTCCAAACCCTCCTGGTAATCCACCTCGGCGCCTGCCAAGTATTGGAAGCTCATCGGGTCCACGACCAGGCTAACGCCCTCGCGCTCAACGATGGTGTCATCGTCAGCCACATCTTCATCGAAGGTGAAACCGTACTGAAACCCTGAACAACCGCCGCCCGTAACGAATACGCGCAGCTTCAAGCGATCATTACCCTCTTCATCGACCAGGCTCTTTACCTTGTGCGCAGCACCGTGGGTAAATTGCAAAGCCGTGGGGGTGAAGGATTCAACGCTCATGCTGATAATCTCCCGGCGTAGCGCCGCCATATGCGTAATGGCAGGCATTATCCGCTTCTCCTAGAAAAGCGGTCAACTATTGTTACGGTATATCAATCTGCATCGCCGCCATTAGAAACACAAAAGGCCCGATCAACGGGCCTTTTGCGCAGTCCATAAATCGTTTTAAGGCAGCATGCCGGCGTGGGACAGACCCAGCTTTTCATCCAGGCCAAACAGGATGTTCATGTTCTGCACCGCCTGGCCCGACGCGCCCTTGACGAGGTTATCGATCACCGACAACACCACCACCAGGTCACCATCCTGCGGACGATGCACTGCAATCCGGCACACATTAGCGCCTCGCACGCTGCGGGTTTCCGGATGGCTGCCAGCAGGCATTACATCGACGAACGGCTCGTTGGCATAACGCTTTTCAAACAGCGCCTGCAGGTCTACCGAACGATCGACCACTGTGGCGTACAACGTGGAATGAATGCCACGAATCATCGGCGTCAGGTGTGGCACGAAGGTCAGGCCCACGTCTTTGCCAGCGGCGCGACGCAGCCCCTGACGAATCTCTGGCAGATGGCGATGCCCTTTTACTGCGTAAGCCTTCATGCTTTCCGACGTCTCGGAGTACAGGGAACCTACCGCTGCTCCACGACCGGCGCCGCTGACACCCGACTTACAGTCTGCGATCAGGCGCGAAGCATCCGCCAGCCCGGCCTCGAGCAACGGCAGAAAGCCCAGTTGCGTCGCCGTCGGATAGCAACCCGGCACGGCGATCAGGCGCGCCTGCTTGATCTGCTCACGATTGACTTCCGGCAGGCCGTACACCGCCTCTTCCAACAGTTCCGGTGCACCGTGAGGCTGGCCGTACCACTTGGCCCATTCGTCGGCGTCTTGCAGGCGGAAGTCCGCCGACAGGTCGATGACCTTGGTGCCAGCGGCCAGCAGTTCGCCAGCCAACGCATGGGCAACGCCGTGAGGGGTGGCAAAGAACACCACATCGCAGGCGCCAAGGGTATTGATGTCCGGAACGCTGAACGCCAGGCCGTCGTAGTGGCCTCGCAGGTTCGGGTACATATCGGCCACGGCCAGGCCGGCCTCGGATCGAGAGGTAATGACCACCACCTCAGCTTGCGGATGCTGAGCCAACAGACGCAGCAATTCGACACCGGTGTAACCCGTGCCGCCGACGATACCGACCTTGACCATAAACCTGCCCTCAACGAACCACTGGAAAGCCGTCGATAATAGGGGCCGCATCGTCCTGCGACAACCGTCAACGTGACGTACGGGCGCATGAGCCACTACTATCTTCGCTACCGTGAACCTGGGAATAACTAAAAATGCTTTATCTATGGGTCAAAGCCTTCCATATCGTCAGCATCGTCTGCTGGTTTGCCGGGCTGTTCTACCTGCCACGCCTGTTCGTCTACCACGCACAGAGCGAAGACACCGTCAGCAAGGAACGCTTCAGCGTCATGGAGCGCAAGTTGTACCGCGGCATCATGGGTCCGGCGATGCTGGCCAGCCTGGTGTTCGGTATCTGGCTGATAGCCCTTAACCCCGGCATCTTTCAATCGGGCGCCTGGATCCACGCCAAGTTGACCCTGGTAGTGTTCCTGATTGGCTACCACCATATGTGCGGCGCGCAGGTAAAACGTTTCGCCCGTGGCGAAAACACCCGCAGCCATGTCTTTTATCGCTGGTTCAATGAAGTCCCGGTTCTGATATTGCTGGCTATCGTAATTTTGGTCGTGGTCAAACCGTTCTAACTTCAATTACTCGGGGTACCTCCAATGTCGCTGCCCGCTCTGCTTGAACAACGTCTGCGCCTGCCAGTGGTGGCTGCGCCGATGTTCCTGATTTCCAATCCGCAATTGGTGCTGGCCTGCTGCCGCAATGGGGTAGTCGGCAGTTTCCCGGCGCTCAACCAGCGCGAGAGCAGTGGCTTCAAGGCCTGGCTGGAGGAAATCGAAGCGGGCCTGGCGCAGTTGGACAATCCTGCGCCCTACGCCGTCAATCTGATCGTGCATAACAGCAACCCTCGCCTTGAGGCTGACCTGGCGATCTGTGTTGAGCACAAGGTGCCGATCGTGATTACCAGCCTGGGCGCAGTGAAAGAAGTGGTAGATGCGGTGCACAGCTATGGCGGCCTGGTGTTTCATGACGTCACTACCCGGCGCCATGCCGAAAAGGCCGCTGAAGCCGGTGTCGACGGCCTGATCGCCGTGGCCGCAGGCGCCGGTGGCCATGCCGGTACCTGGAGCCCGTTTTCGCTGATCGCAGAAATTCGCCAATTCTTCGACAAGACCCTGCTGCTGGCCGGCTGCCTGAACCACGGCCATGAGATACTCGCCGCCCAGTTACTGGGGGCAGACCTGGCGTATTTCGGCACACGTTTTATCGGTACCACCGAAAGCCACGCCCCGGATGCGTATAAAGAGATGCTGCTCACATCACGCGCCGCCGACATCGTGCACACTCCCGCAGTCTCCGGCGTGCCCGCAAGCTTTATGCGCCAGAGCCTGGAAAATGCCGGTTTCGACCTCGCTGCCCTGCAGGGCAAAGGCGAAGTAAACTTCGGCTCCAAGCTCAAGCCGCTGAGCGACGAAGCCAAGGCCTGGAAGACCGTATGGTCTGCAGGCCAAGGTGTCGGTGAGATTAATGATTTACCCGGCGTCGATGAACTCGTTGCCCGCCTGGATGCCGAATACCGCAAGGCGCGCGAGCAGGCGACACAGTTGCGCTGGCCACGCTGACCCAACCGCAAGGCCTGCCGATCGAGCAGGCCTGCACTACCCCACTGATTCAGTGACAAGGATGCCCGCATGAGCGACAACCGTTTCAAGATTGTGTTTGATGGGGCCCTGCTCCCGGGTGTCGAAAGCACCACAGCCAAGCTGAACCTGGCTGAACTGTTCAAGAGCACGGTCGAGGACATCGAGAAACTCTTCACCGGCCGCGTTGTTGCACTGAAACGCGACCTGTCCCGCCCCGACGCCGAAACCTACCTCACCGCGCTGAAAAACGCCGGGGTGGACGCGCGTATCGAGGCCGAACAGCCCGTAGCCTTCAGCCTTGCCGAAACCCACGAAACAGATTCCGGCGCAGCGGACTTCTCCCGTCCTGCGGCTTCGCCGTACGCACCACCGCGTGCCGCCGTAGGTGAAAGCCTGCCGGAATACGCCACCCTCAAGGTCTTCACCATCAATGGCCGTATTGGTCGTCTGCGGTACCTGGCATGGACGCTGGTACTGACCGTCGCCATGCTCGTCGCAGCCGGCATCCTCAGTACTGTGGGCTTTGCCATCGCGACCGCGTCACCGACCATAGCCATTATCCTCGGCTCGCTGCTGGGCTTCGCGCTGTTCGTCGCGGTTGTGGTCGTGAGCGTGCAGATCGGCGTGCAGCGCCTGCACGATCTGGGCTGGTCCGGCTGGTTGTACCTGCTGAACCTGGTACCGCTGGTGAACAGTATTTTCCCGCTGCTGCTGTTGGTCATGCCAGGTAACACCGGCGCCAACCAGTACGGCGCACCGCCACCGCGCAACTCCACCGCTGTGAAGGTCCTGGCCTCGCTGTGGCTGGCATTCATCCCGCTGATGCTCATCATCGTGGTGTCGCTGGGCATGAACGGCTACCTGGATCAACTCGAAACCAACGTGGACAGCAGCTACGAAAGCAGCTCCATCACTTCCGATGAAGACGCCGATCAAAGCGTGATCGTCGACGAAGAAGACGCGCAAAGTGCTGACGACGCGGCCGAACCTGTAGACTCTCCAGAACAGTAAAGAAACGCGCCGCGCCTGCGATGCCTCCATCCCAGGCGCGGCGTGTTGCGATGGAGAAAGGCATGACCCGTTACGCTCTGATCACCGGTGCCTCCAGCGGCATCGGCCTGGCTTTGGCCGAAGCCCTGGCCCGTCGCGGCCGCAGCTTGATTCTGGTGGCCCGCCAGCGTGATCAGTTGGAAAACATTGCAATCGAATTGACCCAACGCTTCGGCGTCGAGGTGCTGTTTCGGGCATGCGATCTCGGCGAGCCATTGCGCTTGTCCGGGTTCCTGCTGGAGCTGGAAGAAGGCGAGCGGCAGATCGATTTGCTGGTGAACTGCGCTGGCATTGGCACCAGCGGGCCATTCCTGGCCCAGGACTGGATGACCGAACAAGACCTCATCGAAGTCAACATCCTTGCCCTCACCCGCATGTGTCACGCCCTGGGCAATAGCATGGCGCTGCACGGTGGCGGGCAGATTCTCAACGTCGCCTCGGTCGCCGCGTTCCAACCCGGCCCGTGGATGAGCAGCTACTACGCCAGCAAGGCCTATGTGCTGCATTTCTCCGAAGGCTTGCGCGAAGAACTCAAGACCTGTGGCATTAAGGTCTCGGTGCTTTGCCCCGGTCCTACGCGCACCGCATTCTTCCGTACAGCGCAAATGGACACCGCCAGACTCGACCGCAGCGAGCAATTGATGAGCCCGGAAGAAGTGGCGCTCTATACCGTGCGCGCATTGGGAAAAAACAAAGCCATCATCATTCCTGGTCGACGTAATCGCTGGCTGGCCTTCAGCCCGCGTTTCAGCCCGCGCTGGCTGACCCGCAAGATCGCCGGCGCCATCAACAAGGCCTATTGCCCACGCTGATCGCCTGAGTACACTCACCTTGCACTTTCATAATGGAGAAACAGCTGTGGATACTCTGTTCACCAAGATCATCAACAGAGAAATACCCGCGAAGATTATCTACGAAGATGATCAAGTCCTCGCCTTCCACGATATTGCCCCACAGGCGCCGGTACATTTTCTGGTTATCCCGAAGAAGCCTATCCGCACATTGAATGACTTGACCGAGGACGATAAGGCCCTGGCCGGCCATATTCTGTTCACTGCCCAGCGTTTGGCGGTGGAACAAGGCTGTGAGAAAGGTTTCCGTGTGGTGATGAACTGCAATGAAGACGGCGGGCAGACTGTTTACCACATCCATATGCATGTACTGGGTCAGCGCCAGATGAATTGGCCACCGGGCTGAACCAGCCCGCAACAAGGGGCGCAGTCCGAGGCTGCGACCCCACGCCCTTGACTCAGGGCAAACGCGTTCCTCTCTCTTGCGGTAAACTGGCCGCCGAGATTCCTCCCGGAGGTCAGCATGACTACCCAACGTCACTACTCGCCGATAGACCGTCTGTTGCTGCAAGCCGACACGGCCATGCGCACGTTGCTGCCCTTCAGCGGCCAACCTTACCGCCCGTCGCCCGCCATCGTGCAGCCTGATGCGCAGATGAGCGAGACCGAAACCCGTCATGTGGCCGGCCTGATGCGCATCAACCATACCGGCGAGGTCTGCGCCCAGGCGCTGTACCAGGGCCAGGCCCTGACCGCCAAGCTGCCGCAGGTGCGCGCAGCCATGGAGCATGCGGCCGAGGAAGAAATCGATCACCTGGCCTGGTGCGAGCAACGTATTCGCCAGTTGGGGAGCCATCCCAGCGTGCTCAACCCGCTGTTTTACGGTTTGTCATTCGGCATCGGCGCGGCTGCCGGCCTGATCAGCGACAAGGTCAGCCTCGGTTTTGTCGCCGCGACTGAGCATCAAGTGTGCAAGCACCTGGATGAACACCTGGAACAATTGCCGGCCGACGACGAAAAGTCCCGCGCAATTCTTGAGCAGATGCGTATCGATGAAGCGCACCACGCCGAAAGTGCATTGGATGCCGGCGGTTTCCGCTTCCCGGCGCCAGTGCGATTCGGCATGAGCCTGCTGGCCAAGGTCATGACCAAAAGCACTTACCGCATCTGACGAAACCTGCGGCTGCAAAAAAGGGCGCTATCGAAGCGCCCTTTTCTTTTGCAGATTGGCGGTCAACCCAACTCGATGATCTCGTAATCATGGGTGATGGCCACACCGGCCGCGCCGAGCATGATCGACGCTGAGCAATACTTCTCGGCCGACAGCTCGATGGCGCGCTTGACCTGGGCTTCTTTCAACGCCCGGCCCTTCACCACGAAATGCATGTGGATCTTGGTAAACACCTTGGGATCTTCAGTGGCGCGCTCGGCTTCCAGGAAGGCTTCACAACTTTCCACGGCCTGGCGGGATTTTTTCAGGATGCTGACCACGTCGAAATTGCTGCAACCGCCCACGCCAAGCAGGAGCATTTCCATCGGGCGTACGCCCAGGTTACGGCCACCGGCTTCCGGCGGGCCATCCATGACCACAACATGGCCACTGCCCGACTCACCGAGGAACATGGCTTCGCCCGCCCATTGGATGCGTGCCTTCATCGCCCAGACTCCACTGCTAAAAAAGGGTCGCCAGCTTAGCACAGGGCCCGGGCGCAACCGCGCTTCCCATCAAAGCGATCAATAACGGAGCTGACTCGGAAAATTCGCTAATCGAGTCAGAATGTGTCTGTTAAGCTGGCGCCAAAGGAGTGGCGTATTGCCACCCTTCATACAACGTGTATCAATGCCGATACCGCTGAGTACAACAACTCCAACCACCTCGCGCTGCCTTTCGGGATACAACCATGGTTGCTCTTACGCCCATACCCAAGATCAAGAATCTCGACAAGTTGCTGATGCACTGCCAGCGCCGGCGCCACCCCGCCAAGCACAACATCATCTGCGCCGGTGAGCGCTCCGAAACCCTGTTTTTCATTATCAAGGGCTCAGTCACCATCCTGATCGAGGATGAAGACGGCCGCGAAATGATCATCGCCTACCTGAACACAGGGGATTTTTTCGGCGAGCTGGGGCTGTTTGAACAAGCAGGCAAGGAGCAGGAGCGCAGCGCCTGGGTGCGGACCAAGGTCGAGTGCGAAGTGGCCGAGATCAGTTACACAAAGTTTCGCGAACTCGCCCAGCAGGACCCCGATATTCTCTACGCCCTCAGTGGTCAGATCGCCCAGCGCCTGCGAGACACTACGCGTAAGGTTGGCGACCTGGCGTTCTTCGATGTCACCGGGCGTGTGGCCCGTTGCCTGCTGGAACTGTGCAAGCAGCCCGATGCAATGACTCACCCCGACGGCATGCAGATCAAGATCACCCGCCAGGAAATCGGGCGCATTGTCGGTTGTTCACGGGAGATGGTCGGCCGCGTGCTCAAGGATCTTGAAGAGCGCAACCTGGTGCACGTCAAAGGCAAGACGATGGTGGTGTTCGGTACCCGTTAAGCCGGCAGGAAACTGGCCAGCATTTGACGGTACAAGCTGTCCAGCCGGCTGATTGCGTCCGGCGCGGGGAAGGCTTCGTGCAGGGCAATATGGCTGTCGGCGCGAACCCGTTGCTCCAGGCCGCAGGCTTGGTTGAAGCGGTTGACCGCCGCGATGAGTTCTTCACGATCGTTATCCAGCAACAACGCACCGTGCACCAACCCCACCGGGCGGCCCCCACCTTGCCGCCAGCGCTGGGCAGTGCCGACCATTTTGCGCCCGTTGAGGTTGACGTTGTAACGACCGTCGCAGAATGCACCATCGATTTCCCCGACGGAGGCATCGCCGCCCAACTCGATAAGTAAATCGCAGATCGGCTGGCATAGACGCTGGTAACCGGTTTCGATGCGACCTTGATCACCCTCACTGCGCGGCGGAGCGTAGACCAGGGCGATATTGACCGTGGCGCTGGACTGCGGCACCGGTTCGCCGCCGGTTTCGCGCAAGAGCACCGGCCAACCGGCATCCGCAGACACGCGGCTGGCGACATCGAAAGCAGGCAATCGGCTCAAGCGGCGTGGCATCACCAATGCCTGATCGCTGGGCTGCCAGAACAACAACCCAAACGCCTGCTCACCCGCGCAAACGGCGGCCAGCAAGGATTGCTCGGCGGCAAGGCCTGCTTCAACACGCATCGACACTGGCTGGATCAATGGGCACCTACCTATCTGAATAAATACAAACCCAAATGTGGGAGGGGGCTTGCCCCGATAGCGGTATGTCAGTCAAGGATGCTCCAACTGAATCGCCGCCATCGGGGGCAAGCCCCCTCCCACACGTTGATCGCATTTCAAATCAATCGAGAGTGGAACCACTGACCGCCACGCCACGCTCCGGGAAGAACAGACGCTGCAGTTCCGCCCCCGGGTTCTCGGCACGCATGAAGGTCTCACCCACCAGGAACGAATAAACGTCACTGATTTCCATCAGCTCCACATCGGCACGGTTGACGATGCCACTTTCGGTAATCACCAGGCGATCGCGCGGAATACGCGGCAGCAGGTCGAGGGTGTTTTCCAGGCTGACTTCGAAGGTGTGCAGGTTACGGTTGTTGACCCCCACCAGCGGTGTGTCGAGGGTTTTCAGCGCGCGCTCCAGCTCATCGCCGTCGTGCACTTCCACCAGCACATCCAGGCCAACGCTTTTGGCCACGGCCGCCAGCTCGGCCATCTTCACGTCATCCAATGCGGAGACGATCAACAACACACAGTCGGCGCCCAAGGCACGGGCTTCAACGATCTGGTACGGATCGACCATGAAATCCTTGCGGATCACCGGCAACTTGCAGGCCGCGCGGGCCTGCTGCAGGAACAGGTCGGAACCCTGGAAAAAATCGATGTCAGTGAGTACCGACAGGCAAGTCGCCCCACCCTTCTCGTAGCTGACGGCGATTTCCGCCGGTACAAAGTTTTCGCGAATCACGCCCTTGCTCGGCGAAGCTTTCTTGATCTCGGCGATCACGGCCGGCTGCTTGAGCTTGGCCTGGGCAATCAGTGCCTTGGCAAATCCACGTGGCGCATCAGCGGCTTTCGCTTGGGCCTCCAACTCGGCCAGGCTCACACGGGAACGGCGTTCGGCGACTTCTTCAGCCTTGCGGGCCAGGATTTTTTCCAGAACGGTCGGCACACTCATCCTTCATTCTCCATCTTGAATACAGCGGTGAATGCTCCCAGCTCTTCGAGCTTTTCACGAGCCAGACCGGTGTGCAGCGCATCGTGGGCCAATTCGACACCTTCCTTAAGACTATAGGCATGATCGGCTGCGTAAAGTGCCGCGCCAGCATTCAGAACAATCATTTCCGCAGCTTTTTGACCGTTCTCGGTCTTACGACGCCCCAGGGCATCGCGAATCAGCTCCAGGGACGCCGCCGGGCTTTCCACCGCCAGGCCGTGCAGGCTCTGGCTCTTCATGCCCAAGTCTTCCGGTTCGACCCAGTATTCGCTGATCTGGTCATCCTTCAGCTCCGCCACAAACGTTGGCGCCGCCAGGCTGAACTCGTCCAGGCCGTCTTTGGAATGCACCACCAGCACATGCTTGCTGCCCATGCGTTGGAGTACTTCAGCCAATGGCCGGCACAGCGCCTGGCTGAACACGCCTACCACCTGGTGCTTCACACCGGCCGGATTCGTAAGCGGGCCGAGCATGTTGAACAGGGTACGCAGGCCCAGGTCTTTGCGTGGGCCGGCGGCGTGCTTCATTGCACCATGATGGGACTGGGCAAACATAAAGCCGATGCCGACGTTGTCGATGCAGCGCGCCACTTGTACCGGCGTGAGGTTCAGGTAGATGCCGGCCGCTTCCAGCAGGTCGGCACTGCCGCTCTTGCCGGACACCGCGCGGTTACCGTGCTTGGCCACGGTGCAACCCGCCGCCGCCACCACAAAGGAAGAGGCCGTCGACACGTTGAAGATGTTCGCACCGTCACCGCCGGTGCCGACCACGTCGACCACGCCGTCGAGGGTCTTGAGCTCGACCTTGTCCGCCAGCTCACGCATCACCGATACAGCGCCGACGATCTCGTCGATGCTTTCGCTCTTCATGCGCATCGCCATCATGAAGGCGCCAATCTGCGCATCGGTGCATTGACCGGTCATGATTTCGCGCATCACATCGCTCATTTCAGCGGTGCTCAGATCCAGGTGGCCGACGATACGGCTCAGGGCAGTCTTGATATCCATGGAAAGTCCTTAGCGCGTGCCGCCGCTCTGCTTGAGAAAGTTGGCGAACAGCCCGTAGCCCTGCTCGGTCAGGATCGATTCAGGATGAAACTGCACCCCTTCGATATTCAGTGTCTTGTGACGCAGGCCCATGATCTCGTCGACGGAGCCGTCTTCCAGCTGGGTCCAGGCGGTCAGCTCCAGGCATTCCGGCAGGGTTTCGCGCTTGACCACCAGCGAGTGGTAGCGGGTCACGGTCACCGGGTTGTTGAGTGCCTGGAATACGCCCAGGTCTTTATGGAATACCGGGCTGGTCTTGCCGTGCATCACCTGGCGCGCGCGCACCACATCACCGCCAAAGGCCTGGCCGATGGATTGATGGCCCAGGCAAACGCCCAGGATCGGCAGCTTGCCGGCGAAGTACTTGATGGCCTCGAGGGAGACACCCGCCTCGGTCGGCGTGCAGGGGCCCGGAGAAACCACGATGCGCTCCGGGTTCAGGGCAGCGATTTCGGCCACGGTCAGTTCGTCATTGCGAACCACCTTGACCTCGGCGCCCAGCTCCCCCAGGTACTGCACAACGTTGTAGGTAAAGGAATCGTAGTTATCAATCATCAGCAACATGGGGGAAACCTCAAGAATTGGGGGTCTGTTCAGCCAGCGCTACAGCGCGGAACATCGCGCGGCGCTTGTTCAGGGTTTCTTCCCATTCGAGGGCCGGCACCGAGTCGGCGACAATCCCGCCACCGGCCTGCACGTGCAGCTCCCCGTCCTTGATCACCGCCGTGCGAATCGCAATGGCGGTGTCCATGTTGCCGTTCCAGGCGAAATACCCCACGGCGCCGCCATAGACACCGCGCTTGACCGGTTCCAGTTCGTCGATGATTTCCATCGCGCGGATCTTCGGCGCCCCCGACAAGGTGCCCGCCGGCAGAATCGCCCGCAACGCGTCCATCGCAGTCAGCCCGGCTTTTAACTCGCCGGTGACGTTGGACACGATGTGCATCACGTTGGAATAACGCTCAATGACCATCTTCTCGGTCAACTTCACCGAGCCGATTTCCGAGACACGCCCGGTGTCGTTACGACCCAGGTCGATCAGCATCAGGTGTTCGGCGATTTCCTTGTCGTCGCTGAGCAGGTCTTCTTCGAGCGCCAGATCCGCTTCTTCGGTCGCGCCACGCGGGCGTGTGCCGGCAATCGGGCGCACGGTGATCAGGTTGTCCTCGACACGCACCAGCACCTCCGGCGAGCTGCCCACTACGTGGAAGTCGCCAAAGTTGAAGAAGTACATGTACGGCGTCGGGTTGAAGCAGCGCAGCGCCCGGTACAGGTCGATGGGCGCCGCCTTGAAGTCGATGGACATGCGTTGCGACGGCACCACCTGCATGCAGTCACCGGCGAGGATGTATTCCTTGATGGTATCGACCGCGCGCTCATAGTCATCCTGGGTAAAGCTGGAGCGGAACACCGGATCAGCCGCCGGCGGACGGCTGAGGTCCAGGCCGCGACGCGGGGTGATCGGCTGGCGCAGCTTTTCCAGCAGCGCTTCGAGGCTGGCCTGGCCTTGCTCGAAGGCGTCGGCCTGGGACGGGTCGGCGAGCACGATCGCGTGCATCTTGCCGGCGAGGTTGTCGAACACCACCACCGCGTCGGAGACCATCAGCAGAATGTCCGGCACGCCCAGCGGGTCAGGATTCGGGCATTTGCCCAGGCGTTTTTCCACATAGCGCACGCAGTCATAGCCGAAGTACCCCACCAGGCCGCCGTTGAAGCGCGGCAGGCCAGGGATGGTCGGCACGTTGTAGCGCGCCTTGAAGGCTTCGACGAAGGCCAGCGGGTCTTCGACCTCATGACTTTCGATCTCGACACCATCATGGGTGATGCTCACATGATGGTCGTGCACCCGCAGCACAGTGCGGCATGGCAGGCCGATGATCGAGTAACGGCCCCATTTCTCGCCGCCCTGTACCGACTCCAGCAGGTAGGAGTTGGGCTGGTCGGCCAGCTTCAGGTAGATCGACAACGGCGTGTCGAAGTCGGCCAGGGTTTCGCAGGCCAGGGGGATACGGTTATAGCCGGCAGCGGCCAAACGCAGGAATTCTTCGCGGATCATGGGGTGCCTCGTGGCGTGAGGGTCTAACAGTCAGGTATGCAAACGTGCCGCATGGCGCGGCCAGGATCAGTCAGGCGCGCCAACGCCAGCGGGCCAGGGCCTTGATGACTTTCATCCAGAGTTTGCGAGTGACCACCACGATGGAATTTCCAGAAGGGGACGGATCGATGTCGGGCAACGTTATCTCAGCGCCAGCTCCCAAGCAACCGGGGATTAGCAGTCTCAGGTCATCAATCACCAGCGACGGCGACTCTTCGGCGATCGGACGACCATGGTTGTAGCCGTAACTCAGGGCCACGCACTGCACGCCGGCCGCTTTCGCCGCCAGCACGTCACTGCGTGAATCGCCGACAAACAGCGACTGGGACGCCGGAATATTGGCCATTTTCATCACGAAAAACAGCGCCGCCGGGTCGGGTTTCTTCTGCGGCAAGGTATCGCCACCAATGATCCAGCGGAAATAACGGCCAATTTTCATCTGGTCCAACAGCGGCGCGACAAAGCGCTCCGGCTTGTTGGTGATCAGGGCCATTTCCACGCCCTGCTTGCTCAGCCATTTGAGAGTGTCGCGTACGCCGGGGTAGACCACGGTCAGTTCGTGGCTGCGTTCATAGGCTGCGTTGAACAGTTCCAGGGCGTGCTCGGCCTCAACCTCATCGACACCTTCGGCATCGATGTGATTGGCCAGGGCCCGGCGCACCAGCATCGGTGCGCCATTGCCGACCCACTCGCGTACCGACGCAAGCCCCGCCGGCTTGCGCCCCAGCTTGAGCAGCATTTCGTCCACCGCCGCCGCCAGGTCTGGCACCGAGTCGATCAAGGTACCGTCCAGATCGAACATCACCAGCCGTGGCAGTTTGCCGGGGAACAGCTGCTCAAAGCCGCTCATGAACGCGCCAGCGCCAATTCGGCGCGCATCTTGGCGATGACTTCCTGATAGTCCGGGGCGTTGAAGATCGCCGAGCCGGCCACGAAGGTGTCGGCGCCGGCGGCCGCGATTTCACGGATATTGTTGACGTTGACCCCACCGTCGATTTCCAGGCGGATGTCGCGGCCCGACGCATCGATCAGCGCACGGGCTTCGCGCAGCTTGTCGAGGGTACCGGGGATGAACTTCTGCCCGCCGAAGCCCGGGTTGACGCTCATCAGCAGCACCATGTCGACCTTGTCCATCACGTACTTGAGCACGTCCAGCGGGGTGGCCGGGTTGAACACCAGGCCGGCTTTGCAACCGCCCTCGCGGATCAGTTGCAAGGTGCGGTCGACGTGCAGAGAGGCTTCCGGGTGGAAGGTGATATAGGTCGCGCCGGCGTCAACGAAGTCACCGATGATGCGATCCACCGGGCTGACCATCAGGTGCGCATCGATCGGCGCGGTGATGCCGTACTTGCGCAGCGCCGCACAGACCATCGGACCGATGGTCAGGTTGGGCACGTAGTGGTTGTCCATGACATCGAAGTGCACGAAGTCGGCACCGGCGGCCAACACCTTGTCCACTTCCTCACCCAGGCGGGCGAAATCGGCGGAGAGAATCGATGGAGCAATAACGAAGGGCTGCATGACGCACCTTTTTTGAGCTAAATCACGATGGCGCGCATTGTATACCTCATGCTTTGCCCTGCGCACCGTGACCTAACTCAACGGCTAGTACGCCGCCCGATAGATTTTCTCGATATCGGCCGCGCTGAGCTTGCGCGGGTTGTTACGCATCAGGCGCTCGATACCCGCCGCTTCCGTGGCCATGGCCGGGATGGCGTCTTCGGGAACCCCGAAACTGCGCAGGCCGGAAGGAATCTCCACGGCGGCACACAATCGCGTCATCGCCTCGACGGCCTGGTCGGCGGCATCGTTGACACTCAGGCCGCTGACATTCACGCCCATGGCCTGGGCAATGTCCTGCATGCGCTCGACACAGGCCAGTTTGTTCCAGTGCATCACATAGGGCAGCAACAGCGCATTGCTGACGCCATGGGCGATATTGAACCGCCCGCCCAGCGGGTAGGCCAACGCATGCACTGCGCCCACCCCGGCATTGCCGAAGGCCATGCCGGCCATCAGGCTGGCGGTGGCCATATCGTCGCGGGCCTGCAGGTTGGCCGGGTTGGCGTAGGCCTTGGGCAGCGCCTTGGCGATCAGCTTGATCGCACCGATGGCCAGGGCATCCGTGATCGGCGAGGCATTCAGGGAAAGGTAGGACTCAATCGCATGCACCAGCGCATCCACGCCACTGGCAGCGGTGACGCTGCGCGGGCAGGTCAGGGTCATTTGCGGGCTGATCAGCGCGACGTCCGGCAGCAGGTAGTCGCTGACGATGCCCTTCTTCAACTGCGCGACCTTGTCGGAGAGGATCGCCACATTGGTCACTTCCGAGCCGGTGCCGGCGGTGGTCGGGATGGCGATCAGCGGCGGGCCCTTGCGCGGCACCTGGTCGACGCCAAATAAGTCCGCCAGGGCGCCGTGGTAACCGGCATAGGCGGCAACGCTCTTGGCAATATCGATGGCACTGCCGCCGCCCAGGCCGATCAGGCCGTCGTGGCCACCGTCGCGGTACGCCTGCATGCAGTCTTCGACGATGGAGATTTCCGGGTCGGGCAGCACGCGGTCGAAAATCTCGTAAGGGCGCTCACCCAGGTGTTCGAGTGCCAGCGCCACCGTGCCTGACTTGACCAGCGCCGCATCGGTGACAATCAACGGGTTATCCACATCCAGGCGCGTCAGCTCGGCGGCGAGTTGCTCAATGGCGCCAGCGCCAGTCAGCAGTTTGTGGGCGATCTTGAATGAGGAAGTATTCATGTGCGCGGCCTCTTATCGGTGATGGGCTGGCACAAGAGTAGCTGACTGGATCGGGTTGTCTTCCATTCAGGCGCTGAATGGTCACAGCCCCCCTGTGGGAGGGGGCTGTGTGGGCTTTAGACCTGGGCCGTGCGCAGTTTCTCGCTACGCCCACGCAGCCACTCCAGGGTCAGCAACAGCAACACCGAGAAGGCAATCAGCAAGGTCGCCGCCGCCGCAATCGTCGGGCTGAGGTTTTCGCGGATGCCGCTGAACATCTGGCGCGGCAGGGTCGCTTGCTCGGGGCCGGCGAGAAACAGGGTCACCACCACCTCATCGAACGAGGTCGCGAAGGCAAACAGCGCGCCGGAGATCACCCCCGGTGCAATCAACGGCAAGGTTACCCGGCGAAACGCCGTCAAAGGCGAGGCACCCAGGCTGGCCGCGGCCCGTACCAGGTTATGGTTGAAACCCTGCAAGGTCGCCGACACGGTGATGATCACAAACGGCACCCCAAGCACCGCATGCACCACGATCAGCGAGAAGAAACTGTTGCCCAGGCCCAGTGGCGCAAAAAACAGGTAGCTGGCCACACCGATAATCACCACCGGCACCACCATCGGCGAAATCACCAGGGCCATCACCAACGCCTTGCCGGGGAAATTCCCACGGGTCAGGCCGATCGCCGCCAGGGTGCCGAACACCATGGCCAATACCGTGGCGGCCGGGGCCACAATGATGCTGTTCTTCAGCGCACGCATCCATTCCGCCGAGGCGAAGAAATCCTGGTACCAATGCAGCGAGAAGCCTTGCAGCGGATACACCAGGAAACTGCCGCTGTTGAACGACAGCGGGATGATCACCAGCACAGGCAAGATCAGGAACAACAGGATCAAGCCGCAGAGGATCCGCAAGCTGTAGAACCACACCCGTTCCACCGGTGACATATAAGGGCTCAGCATCGCAAGGTCTCCTCAGCTCAGGCGCAGGCGGCTGGCGCCCACCAGCCGGTTGTAGATCAGGTACAGCACCACGGTCGCCAGCAGCAGCAAGCCGCCCAACGCCGTCGCCATGCCCCAGTTGATGCTGGTGTTGGTGTAGAAGGCCACGAAGTAGCTGACCATCTGGTCGTTCGGGCTGCCCAGCAGTGCCGGGGTGATGTAGTAACCAATCGCCAGGATGAACACCAGCAGGCAGCCGGCGCCGACACCGGCATACGTCTGTGGGAAGTACACGCGCCAGAAGCTGGCGAACGGGTGACAGCCCAGGGAGATCGCCGCACGCATGTAGGTGGGCGAGATGCCTTTCATCACGCTGTAGATCGGCAAAATCATGAACGGCAGCAGGATATGCACCATGGAGATGTAGACCCCGGTGCGGTTGAACACCAGCTCCAGGGGTTTGTCGATCAGGCCCATGCCCATCAGCGCACTGTTGATAAGCCCGCCGGATTGCAGCAACACGATCCATGCCGCCACCCGCACCAGGATCGAGGTCCAGAACGGCAGCAACACCAGAATCATCAGCAGGTTGCTTTTGCGCGCCGGCAGGTTGGCCAGCAAATACGCCAGCGGATAAGCCAGCAGCAGGCAGATGGCGGTGATCACCAGGCCCATCCAGAAGGTGCGGGCGAAGATGTCCAGGTAGATCGCCTGGTCCGGGGTGGCCGGGGCCACTTCGCCAAGGTCGTCGATGCGATGATCGACGGCCGCCAGCAGGTAGAACGGCGTCAGGCTGCTGGTATTGCGCCGGATCGCCTGCCAGTACGCCGGGTCGCCCCAGCGTTCGTCGAGGTTTTCCAGCGCTTCTTTATAAGAGCCAGGCGCCTCGGTAAACGGCAGCGCCCGCGCGGTTTTGGTCAGCAGGCTGCGATAGCCGGCCAGTTCCATGTTCAAGCGTTTGGACAGGTCGCCCAGGGTTTGGTTTTTGCGTGCCTCGCCCAAGTCCTCACTGAGGGCCTGGTACACCGGCTCACCCGGCAGACCACGACCGTCCCAGGCCGTCACCGCCACTACGGTACGCGGCAGACCGCCCACCACTTCCGGGTTGCCGACGCTTTTAAACAGCAGCGCAACAATCGGCACCAGGAACACCAGCAGCAAAAACAGCACCAGCGGCGCAATCAAGGCCTGGGCCTTCCAGCGATTGAGCCGCTCGGCACGCGCCAGGCGCTGCTTGAGGGTGGGGCCAGGAATGGCGATATCCATGGCAAACTCCGATTCAGAAAATGAATGCAATAACCTGTGGGAGGGGGCTTGCTCCCGATGACGGTGGGTCAGTCAGCACATGTGTCGCCTGACACACCGTCATCGGGAGCAAGCCCCCTCCCACAAGGGTTAGGCGGTGTTATTTAGCAGCCCAGGAGTTGAAGCGCTGCTCGAGCTGTTCACCGTTATCCGCCCAGAAGCTCACGTCGATCTGCACCTGGTTGGCGATGTTTTCCGGCGTAGTCGGCATATCCTTGAGGATGTCCTTGGCCAGCAACGGTACGGCTTGGGTGTTGGCCGGGCCGTAGGCGATGTTTTCCGAGTAGGTCTTCTGCTGCTGCGGCTGCACCGAGAAGGCGATGAATTTCTTCGCCGCTTCGGCACGCTCCTTGGACAGCCCTTTAGGGATGGCCCAAGCATCGAAGTCGTAGATGCCGCCGTTCCACACCACTTTCAGGTTGCTTTCTTTTTGCACCGCGGCGATGCGGCCGTTGTAGGCCGAGCTCATCACTACGTCACCCGAGGCCAGGTATTGCGGCGGTTGTGCGCCGGCTTCCCACCATTGGATCGAGGGCTTGAGTTCGTCGAGTTTCTTGAACGCACGGTCCTGGCCATCTTTGCCGGCCAGCACTTTGTACACGTCCTTCGGTGCAACACCGTCGGCCATCAAGGCGAATTCCAGGGTGTACTTGGCGCCCTTGCGCAGGCCGCGCTTGCCCGGGAATTTCTTGGTGTCCCAGAAATCCGCCCAACTGGTTGGCGCAGAAGCCAGTTTGTCCGCGTTGTAGGCCAGAACGGTCGACCATACGAAGAAGCCCACGCCGCACGGCTGGATCGCGCCCTTCACGTAGTCGGCGCTGTTGCCAAACAGTTTCGGGTCCAGCGGCTCGAACATGTCTTCGTCACAGCCACGGGACAACTCCGGCGACTCCACCTCCACCAGGTCCCAGGACACGCTCTTGGTGTCGACCATGGCTTTCACCTTGGCCATCTCACCGTTGTACTCGCCGGCGACGATCTTGCCGTTGCCCGCGCTTTCCCAAGGCGCATAGAAAGCCTTGACCTGTGCAGCCTTGTTCGCACCGCCAAAGGACACGACGGTCAGGTCCGGGCCAGCCATGGCCTGTGTCGCGCCCATCAAGCTCAGGGCCAGGACGGAATATTTCAGGGATCTCAACATTGTTGTTCTCTCCACGTGCAGGGTTGGTGAAGCCATGGGGCGATCAATTCGCCTCTAGAAGTGGGTCGAGTGCGCGAACGTGCTCGACTTGCCAGCCAATCGGTACCACGTCGCCGACCGCCAACGCCGGGTCCAGCTCGGCGATCGGTTGTTTCACAAAAAAATCGGCCTTGCCGCAGACTTCCAGGCGCACGCGCACGTGGTCGCCCAGGTAGATGAATTCCGCCACCCGCCCGGAGAAACGGTTGACGCAGCTTTCGCTGGAGCCATTGAGGCTGACACGCTCAGGGCGCACCGACAGGGTCACCGGACCGCCGATCTGGCCGACGTTCACCGCCAGCGCCTCGACCTTCTCGCCGCGCGCCAGCTCCACCACGCAACGCTCGCCGGTATGGCTGTGCAGGCGACCATTGAGGCGGTTGTTTTCACCGATGAAGTTGGCGACGAAGGTGTTCTTCGGCTCTTCATACAAGGTGCGTGGCGCAGCGATCTGCTGGATCTCGCCCTGGTGGAACACCGCCACGCGGTCGGACATGGTCAAGGCTTCGCCCTGGTCGTGGGTCACGTACACCACGGTCACGCCGAGGCGCTGGTGCAGGTGCTTGATCTCCATCTGCATGTGTTCGCGCAGTTGCTTGTCGAGGGCACCGAGGGGTTCGTCCATCAACACCAGTTGCGGTTCAAACACCAACGCCCGGGCCAAGGCCACACGCTGTTGCTGGCCGCCGGACAGTTGCGCCGGGTAACGCTGGGCAAAGGCATCGAGCTGGACCATGCTCAGCACGCGTTTGACCCGCTCGCTGATATCGGTCTTGCTCAAGCCCCGCACCGACAGCGGGAACGCGAGGTTCTCCGCAACGGTCATGTGCGGGAACAGCGCGTAGTTCTGGAACACCATGCCAATGTCGCGCTTGTGCGGCGGCACGTTGTTGATCGAGCGCCCGGCCAGCTGGATTTCGCCGGCGGTCGGCGTTTCGAAGCCGGCCAGCATCATCAGGCTGGTGGTCTTGCCCGAACCGGAAGGCCCGAGCAGGGTGAGGAACTCGCCCTTGCGAATCTCCAGGTTGAGGTCTTTGACGATCAGGTTCTCGCCGTCGTAGCTCTTCTGCACGCCACGAAAGCTGACCAGCACATCATTTGAATCCACCTCGCTCATACCCGCACCTTTGTGTTTTGGACTGCTGTGGCACAAGCGTAGTCCAGGCGCGAGACCCCGGAAATCGGGGGCCAGGAGAGAATGGCATCAGCCGGATGGAAGGTTTGGGGTAGGGATCGCCCTACACGGATGGCGGGGATGGGACAGGGCAGCGGCAAGAGGCGAGCTGCAAGCGGCAAGAATGGGTTCGGCGGTGTTTTGGGGTTGTCGTTATTGGATATGTGGTTAGAGGAGCTTGTGCTCCATGGCGTACTTCACCAGCTCGGCCAGGGAGGTGATATTCAGCTTTTGCATCAGCCGCGCCTTGTGAGTGCTGATGGTCTTGCTGCTCAACGCCAGTTGCTGGGCGATGTCATTGACGTTGGCGCCCTGGGCCAGGCGCTCGAACACTGAGAATTCACGCTCGGACAGCAGCGAATGCAAAGGCCTTGAATCCGTCAGGCCGACCTCGAAGACCATGCGGTCCGCCAGGTCCGGGTCGATGTAGCGCCCGCCGGCCGCGACCTTGCGAATCGCCATCAGCAGCAGCGCGGGGTCGCTGTCCTTGGTGGCGTAACCCGCAGCACCCACCTTGAGGGCGCGAGCGGCCATTTGCGCCTCATCGTGCATCGACAGCACCAGGATCGCCGGCGGATTGCTCAGCGCACGAATGCGCGCAATCGCTTCCAGGCCATTCACGCCTGGCATCGAGATGTCCAGCAACACCACTTCGCAAGGCACATGGCGCAAGGTCTCGAGCAACTGCTCGCCATTACTCGCCTCCCCCACCACCAGCAGGTCCTTGGCCAGGCCGATCAATTGCTTGATGCCTTCACGAACGATGGTGTGGTCTTCGGCTACCAGTACACGGATCACAAGGGCTTCCTCTTATCGTTATGCATCCAAAGGCACCGTGACACTCAGGGTGGTGCCCTCGCCCAATTGACTGTCCAGGCTCAGTTGCCCGCCCATGATCAGCACCCGCTCGCGCATCCCCACCAGGCCAAACGACACCGGGCGCCCCTGGGCCTGGACGAAACCGACGCCATCGTCGCTGATGGTCAGCCGCAGGTCGGTGCCTTCCACCGCCAGGGTCAGTTCGACAGTATGCGCCTGGGCATGGCGCATCACATTGGTCAGCGCCTCTTGCAGGATACGGAACAGGCCGATGGCCTTGGCATCGCTCAAGGCCGGCAGGTTATCCGGCACTTGCACCAGGCAGGGAATCTGCGTGCGCGCTTCGAAACGCCGCGCCTGCCATTCGATGGCCGAGGCAATCCCGGCATCGAGAATCGGCGGGCGCAGCGCCGTCGCCACGTCCCGCACCAACTGGAACAGTTGGGCGATCAGGCGCTTCATGCTGTTCAAGCGCTCGTGCAGGCCAGGATCCAGTTGCGCGTAGGACAGCTCGCACATGGAGGTTTCCAGCTTGAGCACCGTGAGCATTTGCCCGAGTTCGTCGTGCACTTCCCGGGCGATGCGGGCCTTTTCTTCTTCGCGCACGGTTTCCAGGTGGGCGGACAACTCGCGCAGTTGCGCTTCACTCTGCATCAAGGCGGCCAGGGTGCGGCGCAGTTCGGTGACATCGTTCAGGTAGACAACCAGGTATTCCGCCTCGGCAAATCGCAGAAAGCTCAAGGACACGTTGGCCGGCAGGATGCTGCCATCGGCGCGCAAACAATCGGTGGCGAAGTTCTGCGGCCCCTCTTCGCTGGCCCGTGCGCGCTTCCACAGGTTGAGCCAGCGGTCCATATCCAGGGTCGGGTCGAGGTCGACCAGCGGCCGTTCGATCAGTGCACCGGGCTCGTAACCCAGCATGCTCTCGGCCGCACGATTGGCGTAGCGCACGTGGCTGTCCCAGTTGACCCAGAGGATGCCGACGGTGCTCTGGTCGATGGAAAACTGCGTCAAGCGCAACGCTTCGGCACCGGCGGCACGGGCGGCGCTTTCTTCGCGGGCGGCCAGCAGGTCGTGCTCCAGCACGCGTTGCTGGCGGCGCTGCCAGAACACCACGGCCAGGCTGGCGAGCAGCAACAGGCCGAGCAGCAGGCTGAGGTTCTGCCAAAGGCCTTTGGATTCGGATAAACGTGGGTATTTGGGTTGCAGCCAGCGACTGTGCAGTTGATCCAGGTCGCGGGCCGGGATCGCGCTCAGGGCACTTTCCATGATGCCGGCCAGTTCCGGCCAGTCCCGCCGCGTGGCGACCCGCAGCAATTGCGGCAGGCCGATGTCCCCGACCACCGCCAGTCCGCTGAACTCCGCCTCTGCAGACAAGCGGCTTAATTGCGCTTCATCCACCACGGCATAACGCGCCTGCTGGCTGACCAACAACTGCAAGGCCTGGCGCTCCATGGGCACGCCTTGCAGGTTGAGGCCGGGATAGGTACTACGCAGGTAATCGGCCACAGCACTGGGCATGCGCACGGCAACACGGGATTGATCGTCGAGCTTCTCCAACTCCACGGCACCACCACCCTCGCGGATGCCGACAATGTGTTGAGGCACACGCATATACGGGTCGGTGAACTGCCACAGGCGCAAACCGGCCGGGGTTTGCTGCAGGCCAGGGGCAATGTCCACCTCGTCGTCGCGTACGGCCGCCTCCAACTGCTCCTGATCAGGGAAGTTGCGCCAGGTCAGCTCGATATTCAGTGCCTTGGCCAGCCACTGCATCAACTCGACATTCGCCCCGGACAAGCGCTGCAGGCGTCGGTCGTATTGCGCGTAAGGCGCCTGCAAGACCACGCCCACCCGCAGCTCCGGGTGCCGGGCCAGCCATTCGCGCTGCGGCGCATTCAGCTGCGCCTGCGGTGTGGCGGGCGCGGGGGAAGCGTTGGCCATCAAGGCAAGGCACAAACAGCCGATAACCAGCAGACAGCGAAAACCCATGATCCACGTCTCACATCACTGACAAATACTGACCAACCCATTAGGCTGCTGGAATCACTTCTGGCCGGAAATCAACGATGTCCTATCGAAACCGTTCGGCACTGCCAGCATTGTGCCTGTCACTGCTGTTTACCAGTGCCTTTTCTGTGCAGGCTGAAGACGCACCGGCACCGGCTGCCGAAAAACCCGTCGAACGCCAATCCCTGCCCGAGCGTAGCCAGGAAGAGGCCAGCGCCCTGGAACGCAAAATCCCGCAGCAGGAACAGCAACAGTTGCAGGCCGGCAGTGATTCATTCCTTGCCCTGTGGAAACCGGCCAACAGCGCCGAACCCGAAGGCGTGGTGATTATCGTACCGGGCGCCGGCGAAAATGCTGACTGGCCGCAAGCAATCGGCCCGTTGCGACGTAAATTGCCGGATGCCAATTGGGGCAGCCTCAGCCTGTCGTTACCGGACGTGAGCATGGACACCCTGCCACCGCGCGTCATGGAAGCACCCAACGCCACCGTCGACACCAGCAGTAAAGACGCGAGCACCGCCGACAAGCCGATCGAGCAAGCCGCCAGCGCCGAGGCGGAAGGCACCGACCCGGCGGTGGTCCCGGGTGCAGACGAACAGGACAAGACCGACGCCTCGCGCATCTTTGCGCGCATCGATGCCGCCGTGGCTTTTGCCCAGACCCAGAGCGCACGCACGGTGGTGCTGGTGGGCCATGGCACTGGCGCCTGGTGGGCGGCGCGTTACCTGACTGAAAAACAACCCTCCCAGGTGCAGAAGCTCGTGATGGTTGCCGCCCAGACGCCTGCCGGGCGTCATCCGGATGTGCAACAACTGGCGCCGGCGCTGAAGCTGCCGACGGCCGACGTCTTCTATCAAGACAACGCTCAAGCACGCAATAACGCCCTGGCACGCGCCCAGGCTGCGAAGCGCTTGAAAAATGACGGCTATAAGCAGGTGTCATTGAAGACCCTGCCCGGCAACAGCGCCGCCGAGCAGGAACAGTTGTATCGCCGGGTTCGCGGCTGGTTGAGCCCGCAGGCCAGCGCCGACTGAGGATCAGCACAGAACCAATGTGGTTATCCGTGAAATAGTGGCCTCTAACGAAAATCCCGGCGCTCGCGAATCAACGAATAGGCATTGTGCAATTCACGGGTGCGCTCGGTCGCTTCACGCACTTGCGCGGGGGTGGCGCCACTGCCGGCCACCTTGTCCGGGTGGTGACGGCTCAGCAGGCGGCGATAGGCACGCTTGATGACCGACGGCTCGGTGGTAGCTGTCACGCCGAGCAAGCGCAACGCTTCCTGGTAGGTCGTGCCACGATTGACCAGCGGCTTGCGCTCAGGTGTGTAGTCGGCCGCCAGCGCCTGGAGCTGTTGCGGTGTCCAGCCCAACCACTTCCCCCACAGGTCGATCAAGTCGCGCTCGGCGGCATCCGCCTTGCCGTCCGCCCAGACCATCCGCCAGCACGCCCGCAACACCCCTTCCGCCGCATGGGGCTGGGCCTTGAGCACACGCAGGTAGCGGCGTACACGGTCGGAACCGGATTTGCCGCGGTTGAACGCCGCAATCGCGCGGCGCTGGGCCGATTCGGTCATGTCCAGTGAGCGCATTTCCTGCCGAGCCTGCTGGATATGCCCGTCCACCACACGCCCGTTGCTTTTGGCCAGGCGCCCGAGCAACACAAACAATAACTCGTCATTGCGTAACGCCGGACGCCCGCCCAAGCGCTCGCGCAACTGTGCCCAACTGTGCAGTTGCAGGCGGCGATCCAGCGCCTGCCCCAACAGCGCACCCAACAAGGCCCCCGGAATACTGGCAATGGCAAAGCCAGCCCCGGCGCCGATCAGCGTCCCTGGCCACAACATGCTACTGCCCCGCTGTCAGCAGGGTTTCGACGTGCGCCAGGCGCTCCAGCGTGCCGACATCAATCCAGCGTCCCGCCATGTGTTCCCCCGTTACCAAACCTTTCGCCATGGCCGCACGCAGCAGCGGCGCCAGCTTGAAGGCACCGGCGTTGCAACCCTCGAACAGCCGGGGGTCGAGCACTGAAATGCCACTGAAGGTCAGGTTATCGGCACCGGGCGCCGCATCATGAAGCAAGCCCTGATCAAGGTAGAAATCACCGCCCGAGGGGTGATGTGCCGGGTTGTCGACCATCACTAGATGAGCCAGGCCCTTAAGCGGCTGCTTGAGTCGGGTGAAGTCGTAGTCGGTCCAGATATCGCCGTTGACCACCAGGAATGGCTCATCCCCCAGCAACGGCAGCGCCTGGAAAATCCCGCCGCCGGTTTCCAGCGGTTCGCCCTCCGGGGAGTAGCGGATACGCAAGCCGAACTGCGCGCCATCCCCCAGGTAGCGCTCGATCTGCTGGCCGAGCCAGGCATGGTTGATCACCACATCGGTAAAGCCGGCCTTGGCCAGCGCCTCCAGATGGTACTCGATCAGGCGCTTGCCGCCGGCCTGCACCAGCGGCTTGGGGGTGTGCAAGGTGAGCGGACGCATCCGCTCGCCTTTGCCGGCGGCCAGGATCATGGCCTTCATACGCCGGCCTCTGCGGGCTGGCGCAGGCTGGTCAGTAACTCAGCCAGTTCGCTCAACTCCGGGCGATCGTCCAGCACCGCCTCTATATAAGCAAAGAAGCGCGGTACGTCGGCCAGGTAGCGTGGCTTGCCGTCGCGATGGCAGATGCGCGCAAAGATGCCGATAACCTTGAGGTGGCGCTGCACGCCCATCAGGTCGCTGGCGCGCAGGAAGTCTTCGAAATCCGGTTGTACCGGAATGCCGGCCTGGCCCGCACGCTCCCAGTAGTCGCGCTGCCATTCCCGCACACGGGCCTGGGGCCAACTGAGAAAGGCGTCCTTGAACAGGCAGGTAATGTCGTAGGTGACCGGACCATACACCGCGTCCTGGAAATCCAGCACGCCAGGGTTAGGCTCGCTGATCATCAGGTTGCGTGGCATATAGTCGCGGTGCACCAGCACTTTGGGTTGCGCCAGGGCGCTGTCGATCAAGTGATCGCTGGCACGCTGCCAAAGTGCATGCTGCCGGGTATCCAGCTCGAGACCCAAGTGTCGGCGCACGTACCATTCGGGAAACAATTCGAGTTCACGGCGCAGCAAGGCGACGTCATAGCTGGGCAGTGGTGCGTCCATCGGCAACTGCTGATAAGCCAGCAAGGCGTCAATGGCATCGGCAAACAATTGATCGGCGTTTTCGTCGTTTATCACGTCCAGGTAGGTTTTTCTGCCCAGGTCATTGAGCAAAAGAAAGCCTCGCGGCAAGTCTTGTGCATAAATTTTTGGAACATTTATTCCCGACGTCGACAACAAATAAGCGATATCGACGAAAGGCTTGCAGTTTTCCTGAGGGGGCGGCGCGTCCATTACCACGAAAGTCCGACCGCCGCCTTCCCAACGAAAATAGCGCCTGAAACTCGCGTCGCTGCTGGCCGCGGTCAATGTGGCCGGGGGTACGGCACCCCAGCCTTGAGCGTTGAAAAGGATCGGCAACTGCTCATCCAGCCAGACTTCCAGCTGCTGTAAACGTAGATCTTGCTCGGGCATTACAAGGGTCTCCGACGGCGCTAGCCGTCAAGCGGGTCATGCTTTATTATCACGCATCTTTTTCAGACCATCGAGAGGCGTGCGGCCCAAACCGCGGGCAGATGGCACGCAGGAAGCCCGGACTAATAAGATGGCATTGAAATCCCCCGCGTTTCGTAGAAAATTTCCGTTGCTGGTAACCGGCAGTCTGCTGGTCATGCAACCCTTCGCCACCTCATTCGTGGTCGCCGCGGAACAGTATGACTGCTCAGTCTCTGCTTCGGGTGCCTGGGACTGCGCGCCGAAGACCGCCGCAGCCCCATTGCCACCGCGCCCGGTGCATGACGGCGCAGCCGTCAGCTCGGCCAACAGCACGGCGCAGGCCGACGCTGGCGGCAGTGCCGAAGCCGAGCCGAAGACCGCACTGGTCACCGAGTCCAAGGGCCGTGGCCTGCGTTCGCGCAGCGCCGACTACAGCCACTTGGACTGGGTGCCTCGCGAAAAGTTGACCGCAGCCCAGCTGGCGGAAACCGGTCCCTACTGCGGCGGCGCGTACATCGAGCCAACTCGTCCTGGCATGAACGACAAGACGAACAAGAGCGATGCGCCCACCTTCATCGGTGCCAAGGCCTCTCGTTACGAGCAGGAACAACAAGTCGCAACCCTGGCCGGTGACGTCGTCATGCGCCAGGGCAGCATGCAGCTGGAGTCGGAAGAAGCCAGCCTGTACCAGGCCGAGAACCGTGGCGAGCTGAACGGTAACGTGCGACTGCGCGACAACGGTGCATTGATCGTCGGCGACCACGCCCAGGTTCAACTGGATACCGGCGCGGCGCAGATCGACAACGCCGAATACGTGCTGCACAAGTCGCGTATCCGCGGTAACGCGCTGTATGCCAAGCGCGCCGAAAACGCGATCATCCGCCTCAAGGACGGTACGTACACCACCTGCGAGCCGGACAGCAATGCCTGGCAGCTCAGGGGCAACAACATCACGTTGAACCCGGCCACCGGTTTCGGTACGGCCACCAACGCGACGCTGCGGATCAAGAACATTCCGATCCTGTACACCCCTTACATCTACTTCCCGATCGACGACCGTCGTCAGTCCGGCTTCCTGCCACCGAGCTTCAGCACCGGCGGCGAAACCGGCTTTACCCTGGTCACGCCGTACTACTTCAACCTGGCGCCAAACTACGACGCCACGTTGTACCCGCAATACATGACGAAGCGCGGCATGATGATGGAAGGCGAATTCCGCTACCTCACCAAGTCCAGCGAAGGCCAGTTCGGCGGCGCGTACCTGAACGACGACAACGACGAACGCAAGAAGCAGACCGACTACGAAAAAACCCGCTACATGCTCAATTGGCAGCACAAGGGCGGGCTGGATTCGCGTGTACTGACCCAGGTCGACTACACCACGATCAGTGACCCTTACTACTTCCAGGACCTCAAGTCCTACCAGGAAGGTGTCGAGAGCCGCGACTACGTCAACCAGCAGGGCTCCGTGGCTTATCGCGGTGACACCTTCCAGGCACGCCTGAACCTGCAGGCTTACCAGTTGGCAACGATCTCCCAGGTCACGCCGTATAACCGCCTGCCGCAGATCACCTTCAACGGTACCCTGCCTTATCATCCGGGTGGCTTGAACTTCAGTTATGAGACCGAAGCCGTACGCTTTGATCGCGACCTGGAAAACGGCAATTTCAGCAATGAGAACGGGGACATCGAGCGCCGCCTCGACACTTATGTCCGCGGTCTTACCCGTGCCAATGGCACACGCCTGAACGTAGCGCCGGCTGTCGAGTACCCGATGAACTGGACCTACGGCTTTGTAACGCCAAAGCTCAAGTACGTGTACACCAAGTACGACCTGGACCTGGATAACATCGGCAAGAACCAGATCCTTGTTGATCAGGCTGCAGCAGTGGCAGCCGGTACCCAGTACGCGGGCGGCACCTTCAAGAGCTCCCAGGACCGTGCGGTTCCGGTGGCCAGCGTCGACAGCGGCCTGTATTTCGATCGCAACACCAACTGGTTTGGCAAGGATTATCGCCAGACCCTCGAGCCGCGCGCGTTCTACCTGTACGTGCCGAACAAGGACCAGGCCGATATCCCGGTCTTCGACACCAGCGAATACTCGTTCAGCTACGCGTCCCTGTTCCGCGACAACCGCTTCAGCGGCTCCGACCGTATCGGCGACGAGAACAAGCTGTCCCTGGGCTTGACCAGCCGGTGGATCGAAGAAAACGGTTTCGAGCGTCAACGCGTATCCGTGGGACAGGCTTTGTACTTCAAGGATCGTGAAGTACAACTGCCTGGTATCCTGGCGGCCGACCGTGCCGATGCACAGTCCGACGTATCGCCCGTTGCCCTGGACTACGAGTTCCGCTTCAACCGCGACTGGCGCGCCACTGCCGACTACAACTGGGACACCGAGGAGCACAGCCCTCGTTCCGGTAGCGCGATGCTTCACTACCAGCCGGAAGACAACCCGAACAAGATCATCAACGTCGGTTATCGCTATCGTAACGACCAGGTCGTCTACAACCAGTTGACCGGCAAATGGCAGTTCGGTGGCGACTACGGTCAACCAGGCGATCCGAACTACGTGAAGGATTACTACAAAATCCAACAACACGACTTCTCGATGATGTGGCCGATCATTCCCCAGTGGAACCTGATCACCCGCTGGCAGTATGACTACGCTCGCAACCGTACCCTGGAAGCCTTCGGTGGTTTCGAGTACGACAACTGCTGCTGGAAACTGCGCGTCATCAACCGTTACTGGGTTTCCAACGACGAATACAGCCAGATCGCCCCGCTTAACGAAAAGGGTGACCACGGGCTCTTCCTGCAGATCGTCCTCAAAGGACTCGGCGGCCTGACCGGCGCCAAGGTAGAGAGCTTCCTCGACAAAGGCATTGAAGGTTATCGTGAACGTGAAGACCAAGCTTTCTGATTGTCTGCGCCCGCTAGTGCTGGGCGCGCTGTTCCTGGGCACCGTATCGGCTCACGCTGCGGTTCAGCAACTGGATAAAGTAGTGGCCATCGTCGATAACGACGTGATCATGCAAAGCCAACTGGACCAGCGCGTCAAGGAAGTGCAGCAAACCATCGCCAAGCGTGGCGGTGGCGTGCCACCGACCAGCGTGCTGGACCAGCAGGTACTGGAACGCCTGATCGTCGAAAACCTGCAACTGCAGATCGGCGAGCGTTCCGGCATCCGCATTTCGGACGAAGAACTGAACCAGGCGGTCGGCACCATCGCTCAGCGCAACAACATGAGCATTGATCAATTCCGCGCGGCCCTGGCCCACGATGGCCTTTCGTATGAAGACGCCCGTGACCAGATCCGCCGCGAAATGATCATCAGCCGTGTGCGCCAGCGTCGCGTTGCCGAGCGGGTCCAGGTATCCGAGCAGGAAGTGAAGAACTTCCTGGCCTCGGACCTGGGCAAGATGCAGCTTTCCGAAGAACTGCACCTGGCCAATATCCTGATTCCGACGCCGGACAGTGCCAACTCCGAGCAACTGAATGCGGCGGCGGCGAAAACCCAGGCTATCTATGATCGCCTGAAAGCCGGCGCTGACTTTGCCCAGATGGCCATTGCCCAGTCCGGCAGCGACAACGCCCTTGAAGGTGGTGATATGGGCTGGCGTAAAGCTGCTCAACTGCCACCTCCGTTCGACCGTGAACTGAGTGCCATGGAAGTGGGTGGCATCACCCAGCCAGCCCGCACTCCAGGCGGCTTCATCATCCTGAAGTTGCTGGAACGTCGCGGTGGCGAGACCTCGCTGAAAGACGAAGTGCATGTTCGTCATATCCTGGTCAAACCAAGCGAAATCCGCACCGAGGCCCAAACCAAGGAACTGGCCCAGAAGATCTATGACCGCATCGAAAGCGGTGAAGACTTCGCCACCCTGGCCAAGAGCTTCTCGGAAGACCCGGGTTCCGCCCTCAACGGCGGCGACCTGAACTGGATCGACCCGAAAGCCCTGGTGCCTGAGTTCCAGCAGGTAATGGCCGATACTCCGCAAGGCGTACTGTCCAAGCCGTTCAAGACCCAATATGGCTGGCATGTACTGGAAGTCCTTGGTCGTCGTGCCACCGACAACACCAGCCAGGCCCGCGAGCAGCAGGCGTTGAACGTACTGCGTAACCGCAAATACGACGAAGAGCTGCAAACCTGGCTGCGTCAGATCCGTGACGAAGCCTACGTGGAAAACAAGCTGCCAGGCGCCGAGCAAACAGGCACCGACCAGGCAGCTCCGTGAAACCCCAGCGTTTCGCCGTGACACCCGGCGAGCCGGCCGGCATTGGTCCAGACCTGTGCCTGCTGCTCGCCTCGCACCCCCAGCCGCACCCCCTGATTGCCATTACCAGCCGCGACCTGCTCCTTGAGCGGGCCGCGCAGCTGGGTGTGGTCGTCAGTCTGCTGGACGTGGCACCGGGCAACTGGCCCGACCTGCCGGCGCCCGCCGGCAGCTTGTATGTGTGGGACACCCCGCTGCAAGCCAAGGTCGTTGCCGGTCAACTCGACAAGGCCAATGCGGCGTTCGTCCTGGAAACCCTGACCCGCGCGGGGCAAGGCTGCATCGACGGCGACTTCGCCGGCATGATCACCGCGCCGGTCCACAAGGGCGTGATCAACGAATCGGGCATTGCGTTTTCCGGCCACACCGAGTTCCTGGCCGAGCTGACCAACACCGCTCAAGTCGTCATGATGCTGGCCACACGCGGCCTGCGGGTCGCCCTGGTGACCACGCACCTGCCATTGCGCGACATTGCCGACGCCATCACCGCCGAGCGTGTGGAGCGCGTTACGCGCATCCTGCATGCCGACCTGCAACAAAAATTCGGCATCGCCCAACCGCGCATCCTGGTCTGCGGGCTCAACCCCCACGCCGGCGAAGGCGGACACTTGGGCCATGAAGAAATCGACATCATTGAACCAACCCTGGAGCGTCTGCGCCTGGAAGGCATGGACCTGCGTGGCCCACTGCCAGCAGACACTCTGTTTACCCCCAAATATCTGGAGCACTGCGACGCAGTGCTGGCGATGTACCATGACCAGGGGCTGCCCGTGCTGAAGTACAAAGGCTTCGGCGCCGCAGTCAACGTGACACTGGGCCTGCCGATCATCCGCACCTCCGTCGACCATGGCACCGCCCTGGACCTGGCAGGCAGCGGCAAGATCGATACCGGCAGCCTGCACGTGGCCCTGGAAACCGCCTATCAGATGGCCGAGACCCGTATATGACCGAGCATTACCAACACCGGGCGCGCAAGCGCTTCGGGCAAAACTTCCTGCACGACGCAGGCGTGATCGACCGTATCCTGCGCTCCATCCATGCCAAGCCAGAAGACCGCCTGCTGGAAATCGGCCCGGGCCAGGGCGCGCTGACCCAAGGCTTGCTCGCCAGTGGCGGCCAACTGGACGTGGTGGAACTGGACAAGGACCTGATCCCAATCCTCAACCAGCAGTTCGCCGGCAAGCCCAACTTCAACCTGCATCAGGGCGATGCACTGAAGTTCGACTTCAATACCCTCAACGCCGCGCCTAATAGCCTGCGTGTGGTGGGTAACCTGCCGTACAACATCTCCACACCGCTGATTTTCCACCTGCTGAACAACGCCGGGATCATCCGCGACATGCACTTCATGCTGCAAAAAGAAGTGGTGGAACGCCTGGCTGCCGGCCCTGGTGGTGGTGATTGGGGCCGATTGTCGATCATGGTTCAGTACCACTGCCGCGTCGAACACCTGTTCAATGTCGGCCCGGGCGCATTCAACCCGCCGCCGAAGGTCGATTCGGCCATCGTGCGCCTGGTGCCTCACGCCGTGCTGCCACACCCGGCCAAGGATCACAAATTGCTGGAACGCGTGGTGCGTGAGGCGTTCAACCAGCGCCGCAAGACCCTGCGCAACACACTCAAGGCCCTGCTGAGCAACGCCGAGATCGAAGCAGCCGGCGTCGACGGCAGCCTGCGTCCCGAGCAACTGGACCTCGCCGCGTTCGTGCGCCTGGCCGACCAACTTGCCATCCAGCCTGCGCCAGTCGCCGACTGAAACCCCCAGGCATGGCCAGACACATGTCTGGCCTAGTGCCCACCTCTTGGCCTAGACTGATCCGCATCTGCTGTCCTCCGCTTTTGCTTTTAAGGCCTCTTGCATGTCCGATCCTCGCTACCAGATCGACGTCAGCGTCGTCACCCGCTTCCTCGCGGACCAATCGCAACCTGAACAGAACCGCTTCGCCTTTGCCTACACCATCACGGTGAAAAACAACGGGCAGGTGCCGGCCAAGCTGCTGTCACGCCACTGGGTGATCACCGACGGTGACGGTCAGGTCGAGGAAGTTCGCGGCGCAGGCGTTGTCGGCCAGCAACCGTTGATCGACATTGGCGCCAGCCACACTTACAGCAGCGGCACGGTAATGACCTCCAAGGTCGGCACCATGCAAGGCTCGTATCAGATGAAAGCCACTGATGGCAAACTGTTCGACGCCATCATCAAGCCTTTCCGCCTCGCCGTACCAGGCGCCCTGCACTGATGGCAACGTACGCGGTCGGCGACCTGCAAGGCTGTCTGGAGCCTCTCAAGTGCCTGCTTGAACGGGTGGCCTTCGACCCGGCCAACGATCGCCTGTGGCTGGTCGGCGACCTGGTCAATCGCGGCCCCGAGTCCCTGGAAACGCTACGTTACCTGTATAGCCTGCGGGATTCCCTGGTGTGCGTACTGGGCAACCATGACCTGCACCTGCTGGCGGCCGGCAATAACATCGAGCGCCTGAAAAAGGGCGATACCCTGCGCGAAATCCTCGAAGCGCCAGATCGCGCACAACTGCTTGACTGGCTGCGTCGGCAAAAGATCATGCATTACGACGAAAGCCGCAATATGGCCTTGGTCCATGCCGGTATCCCGCCGCAGTGGACGCTGAAAAAAGCCCTCAAGTGCGCCGCCGAAGTCGAAAACGCCCTGGCCGATGACAGCCTGTACACCGCCTACCTCGACGGCATGTATGGCAACGAGCCAGTGAAGTGGGACAACGACCTTACCGGCGTCGCCCGCCTGCGGGTGATTACCAACTATTTCACACGCATGCGCTTCTGCACCGCCGAGGGCAAGCTGGACCTCAAGAGCAAGGAAGGCGCCGACACGGCACTGCCCGGCTACAAACCATGGTTTGCCCACAAGGAACGCAAGACCCGCGACACCAGGATCATCTTTGGTCACTGGGCCGCCCTTGAAGGCAAGTGCGACGAACCTGGCGTGTTTGCCCTCGACACCGGCTGCGTGTGGGGCGGCGCCATGACCCTGATGAACATCGACACCGGCGAGCGCCACGGCTGCCAGTGCCAACCCACTCTTCCCGTTACCCTGCCGGCTGCAGCCAGGCCATAGGAGCCCGCCATGAGCGAATTCAAACGTATCCCTCCCGAACAAGCCCAGGCCCTGCGCGAGCAAGGTGCAGTGGTGGTTGATATCCGCGACCAGCCTACTTACGCCGCCGCCCATATCGCTGGCGCCCAGCATCTGGACAACGTCAACATCGCTGATTTCATCCGTGCCGCCGACCTTGATGCACCGCTGATCGTGGCCTGCTACCACGGCAATTCCAGCCAGAGCGCAGCCGCCTACCTGGTCAGCCAGGGCTTCTCCGACGTCTACAGCCTGGACGGCGGCTTTGAGCTGTGGCGTACGACGTATCCTGCAGAAATTGCCTCCGGCGATTCGCAATAATTTTTTTCACACCCCGCTACCCCGCGTGACGCTTGGGCTCGCGCCGTTTCTGACGAACGGCGCAGCCAAACTAATTGCTCATCATCCCTTGCCCTCTCCGATTCCGACTATCCTTAAGCGCAGGCCATCCGAATCAGGGGAGAGCCGGTACACCGGCGTACGGGTCATCGGTAGCGTTTCAGGGTGTTCTGGGGGGAAAACAGCCATTGGCGTTCGCCAATGACTGCCAGCATCGACTGATAGATCCGGCGTCGGCTCCACGTATCGAGCGAGGTGACGACGTCATGAGTATTTTCAGCCACTTCCAACAACGCTTCGCGTCCACACAGCAGGAAGAACTCACGCTGCAAGAGTATCTCGAGCTGTGCAAGCAGGACCGCAGCACCTACGCATCTGCCGCCGAACGCCTGTTATTGGCGATTGGCGAGCCGGAGCTGGTGGAAACCGCCAATAATTCGCGCCTGTCGCGAATATTTTCCAACAAGGTGATCCGCCGCTATCCGGCCTTTGAAGACTTCCATGGGATGGAAGAATGCATCGACCAGATCGTCTCCTACTTCCGCCACGCCGCCCAAGGCCTGGAAGAGAAGAAACAGATCCTCTACCTGCTCGGCCCCGTTGGCGGTGGTAAATCGTCCCTGGCCGAAAAACTCAAGCAACTGATCGAGAAGGTGCCCTTCTACGCCATCAAGGGCTCGCCGGTCTTCGAATCGCCCCTGGGCCTGTTCAACGCCACGGAAGATGGCGCGATCCTCGAAGAAGACTTCGGTATCCCACGACGCTACCTCAACACCATCATGTCGCCCTGGGCCACCAAGCGCCTGGCCGAGTTCGGCGGCGACATCAGCCAGTTCCGCGTGGTGAAACTCTACCCGTCGATCCTCAACCAAATCGGCGTGGCCAAGACCGAACCGGGCGATGAGAACAACCAGGACATCTCGGCGCTGGTGGGCAAGGTCGATATCCGCAAGCTGGAGGAATTCCCGCAGAACGACGCCGACGCCTACAGCTACTCGGGCGCGTTGTGCCGGGCCAACCAGGGCCTGATGGAATTCGTGGAAATGTTCAAGGCGCCGATCAAGGTGCTGCACCCACTGCTCACCGCCACCCAGGAAGGCAACTACAACAGTACCGAAGGCCTGGGCGCGATTCCGTTCACCGGGATCCTGCTGGCCCACTCCAACGAATCGGAATGGCACACCTTCCGCAACAACAAGAACAATGAAGCCTTCATCGACCGGATCTACATCGTCAAGGTGCCGTACTGCCTGCGGGTCAGCGATGAAATCAAGATCTACGACAAGCTGCTGTTCAACAGCTCCCTGGCCAAGGCCCACTGCGCACCCGACACACTGAAGATGCTCGCCCAGTTCACCGTGCTGTCGCGTCTCAAGGAGCCGGAAAACTCGAATATCTATTCGAAGATGCGCGTGTACGACGGCGAGAACCTCAAGGACACCGATCCCAAGGCCAAGTCGATCCAGGAATATCGCGACACAGCGGGCGTGGATGAAGGCATGAACGGCCTGTCGACGCGCTTTGCGTTCAAGATCCTGTCCAAGGTCTTCAATTTCGACCCCCATGAGATCGCCGCCAACCCGGTGCACCTGCTGTATGTGCTGGAGCAGCAGATCGAACAGGAACAATTCCAGGCCGAAACCCGCGAACGCTACCTGCGCTTCCTCAAGGAATACCTCGCGCCGCGCTACATCGAGTTTATCGGCAAGGAAATTCAGACCGCGTACCTGGAGTCCTACAGCGAGTACGGCCAGAACATCTTCGACCGCTACGTGCTGTATGCGGACTTCTGGATCCAGGACCAGGAATACCGCGACCCGGAAACCGGCGAAATCCTCAACCGCGTAGCCCTCAACGAAGAATTGGAGAAGATCGAGAAACCCGCCGGCATCAGCAATCCGAAGGATTTCCGCAACGAAATCGTCAACTTCGTACTGCGTGCCCGCGCCAACAACAACGGCAAGAACCCTACCTGGCTCAGCTACGAGAAGCTGCGGGTGGTCATCGAGAAGAAAATGTTCTCCAACACCGAGGATCTGCTGCCGGTCATCAGCTTCAATGCCAAGGCCAGCAAGGAGGACCAGCAAAAACACAACGACTTCGTCACACGAATGGTCGAGCGCGGCTACACCGACAAACAGGTACGACTGCTCTCCGAGTGGTACCTGCGGGTACGCAAATCGCAGTAAGGCAGCGATGGGCGTCAACTGCCAGGTCATGGGCCTGGCAGTTGACCGCTTGTCTCTAAGCTTCCAGCTCGCCGCTTGAAGCTTGTAACGTGAAGCTGCCCGGAGGGCTCCTCATGAGCTATGTGATCGACCGACGCCTTAATGGCAAGAACAAGAGCACGGTAAACCGCCAGCGTTTCCTGCGGCGTTACCGTGACCACATCAAAAAGGCCGTTGAAGAGGCCGTCAGCCGCCGCTCCATTACAGACATGGAGCATGGCGAACAAATCAGCATTCCCGGACGCGACATCGACGAACCGGTGCTGCACCACGGCCGGGGCGGCAAGCAGACCGTCGTACACCCCGGCAATAAAGAGTTCACCACCGGCGAGCATATCCAGCGCCCGCAGGGCGGTGGCGGTGGCAAAGGCCCGGGCAAGGCCGGTAACTCCGGCGAAGGCATGGACGAGTTCGTGTTCCAGATCACCCAGGAAGAATTCCTCGAGTTCATGTTCGAAGACCTGGAACTGCCCAACCTGGTGAAGCGTAACCTGACCGGCACCGATACCTTCAAGACCGTACGCGCCGGGATCAGCAACGAAGGCAACCCCTCTCGAATCAACATCATCCGCACGCTGCGCTCGGCCCATGCACGGCGTATCGCCCTGTCGGGCAGCAGCCGCGCCAAATTGAGGACGGCAAAGGAAGAGTTGGCGCGTTTAAAGCGCGAAGAGCCAGACAACTTCGGCGATATCCAGGAAATCGAGGCGGAAATAGAGAAACTCAGCGCGCGTATCCACCGCGTGCCGTTCCTCGATACCTTTGACCTCAAGTACAACCTGCTGGTCAAGCAGCCCAACCCCAGCTCAAAAGCCGTGATGTTCTGCCTGATGGACGTGTCAGGCTCAATGACCCAGGCGACCAAGGACATCGCCAAGCGTTTCTTTATCCTGCTGTACCTGTTCCTGAAGCGGAACTACGACAAGATCGACGTGGTGTTCATCCGCCATCACACCAGCGCACGGGAAGTGGATGAGGAGGAGTTCTTCTACTCGAGGGAAACCGGCGGCACCATCGTGTCCAGCGCCTTGAAGCTGATGCAGGAGATCATGGCCGAGCGCTACCCGGCCAACGAGTGGAATATCTACGCGGCCCAGGCCTCCGACGGCGACAACTGGAACGACGATTCGCCGATCTGCCGCGACATCCTGATCAACCACATCATGCCGTTTGTGCAGTACTACACTTACGTCGAAATCACCCCCCGTGAGCACCAGGCCCTGTGGTTTGAATACGAGCGCATCGGCGAAGCCTTTGCCGACACGTTCGCCCAGCAGCAACTGGTCTCGGCCGGCGATATCTATCCGGTCTTCCGTGAACTCTTCCAGCGCAGGTTAGTGACATGACCGCCAAAAAAGAGACTAAGCGCCAACCCATTTCCACCGGCTCCGAGTGGACCTTTGAACTGATCCAGGCCTATGACCGGGAAATCAGCCGCATCGCGGCGGGTTATGCCCTGGACACCTACCCCAACCAGATCGAAGTGATCACGGCCGAACAGATGATGGATGCCTATGCTTCCGTCGGCATGCCCCTGGGTTACCACCACTGGTCGTACGGCAAACACTTCCTCAGTACCGAAAAGTCGTACACCCGGGGGCAGATGGGGCTGGCCTACGAGATCGTGATCAACTCCGACCCGTGCATCGCCTACCTGATGGAAGAAAACACCATCTGCATGCAGGCGCTGGTGGTGGCCCATGCCTGCTATGGGCACAACAGCTTCTTCAAGGGCAACTACCTGTTCCGCACCTGGACCGACGCCAGCTCGATCATCGATTACCTGGTGTTTGCCAAGCAGTACATCATGCAGTGCGAGGAGCGCCACGGTATCGACGCCGTGGAGGACTTGCTCGACTCCTGCCATGCCCTGATGAACTATGGCGTCGACCGCTACAAGCGCCCGTACCCTATTTCTGCCGAGGAAGAGCGCCTGCGCCAGAAGGAGCGCGAAGAGCACCTGCAGAAGCAGATCAACGACCTGTGGCGCACCATTCCCAAACGCGCCGGCAAGAACAGCGACAAGGACAACGCGCGATTCCCCTCCGAACCACAGGAAAACATCCTGTACTTCCTGGAAAAGCACGCACCGCTGCTGGAGCCGTGGCAACGGGAAATCGTGCGTATCGTACGCAAGATCGCCCAGTACTTTTACCCACAGCGCCAGACCCAGGTGATGAACGAAGGTTGGGCGACGTTCTGGCACTACACGCTGATGAACGACCTGTACGACGAAGGCCTGGTCACCGACGGCTTCATGATGGAGTTCCTGACGTCCCACACCAGCGTGGTGTTCCAACCCGGCTTCGACAGCCCGTATTACAGCGGGATCAACCCTTACGCGCTGGGTTTTGCCATGTACCGCGATATTCGGCGCATGTGCGAACACCCCACCGATGAGGACCGCCGCTGGTTCCCGGAAATCGCCGGCAGTGACTGGCTGTCGACGATCAAGTTCGCCATGAGCAGCTTCAAGGATGAGAGCTTTATCCTGCAGTACCTCTCACCCCAGGTGATCCGCGACCTCAAACTGTTCAGCATCCTGGATGATGACCTCAAGGATGACCTGGTGGTGCCGGCCATCCACGATGAACCCGGCTACCGCACCATCCGTGAAACCCTGGCGGCACAATACAACCTGGGCAACCGTGAGCCCAACGTGCAGATCTACAGCATCGATGTGCGCGGCGACCGCTCGCTGACCCTGCGCCACCAGCAGCACGACCGCAAACCCCTGGGCGAATCCACCGAAGAAGTGCTCAAGCACCTGCATCGGCTCTGGGGCTTCGACATCCACCTGGAAACCCTGCAGGGCGACCAAGTGATGAAGACCCACCATGTACCACCGCGCAACGATCACAACGACAACGACTACGGCCGCCTGGACCTGGCCGTCGTTCATCTCTGAAACAGCAAAGCCTCCATTGGCCAGGCACAGGCGGTATCCTGTGCCGCTAATGGAGGCTTTTTCATGAAAATCTACAAAGTCGGCGGCGCCGTGCGTGACCGCCTGCTGGGCATCAAGGTCACCGATGTCGACCGCGTGGTCGTCGGCGCGAGCACCGAAGAGATGCTCGCCAAGGGCTTCAAGCCAGTGGGTTCGGACTTCCCGGTGTTCCTCGATCCAAAAAACGGCGACGAGTACGCCCTCGCCCGTACCGAACGCAAGAGTGGTCGGGGTTACGGTGGTTTTGTGTTTCACGCCAGCCCCGAGGTGACGCTGGAAGAAGACCTGATCCGTCGCGACCTGACCATCAACGCCATCGCCGAAGACGACGACGGTAACCTGACTGATCCGTATCACGGCCAGCGCGACCTTGAGTCCCGCATACTTCGTCACGTTTCCCCCGCATTCGCCGAAGATCCACTCAGAGTTCTGCGTGTCGCCCGTTTTGCCGCGCGCTACGCACACCTGGGTTTTACGGTAGCACCGGAGACACTGGAGCTGATGCGTCAACTCAGCGAGTCCGGTGAATTGGAAGCCCTGACCCCGGAGCGCAGCTGGAAAGAAATCTCCAGGGCGTTGATGGAAGATCAGCCCCAGGTGTTTATCCAGGTACTTCGGGACTGTAATGCGCTGAAGATCTTGATGCCGGAAGTGGACGCACTCTTTGGCGTGCCACAACCCGAGGCCCATCACCCCGAGATCGACACGGGTGTGCACACCTTGAGCGTGCTGGAACAAGCTGCCGAGCACAAACAGCCCCTGACCGTACGCTGGGCCTGCCTGCTGCATGACCTGGGCAAGGGCCTGACGCCTGTGGATAAGTTACCGCAGCACATCGCTCATGAGCATCGAGGCTTGAAGCTGATCAAGGCCGTCAATGAGCGCTTCAAAGTGCCAAGGGATTGCCAGGAATTGGCGCTGTTGGTGGGCCAGTATCACACCCACGGTCATCGCGCGCTGGAGCTGAAAGCCTCGACGTTGCTGGAGTTGCTGCAAAGTTTTGACGTATACCGCAGGCCACAGCGCTTTGAGGAGTTTGTGGTCGCCTGCGAAATGGATGCCCGGGGCCGCAAGGGGCTGGAGCGAAGAAGTTATCCACAGGCGGATTACTTACGCGGCGCGGCGAAAGCAGCGCGCGAGGTTGCAGTTGCGCCACTGCTTGAGCGGGGATTCAAGGGGCCGGAGTTGGGCGAGGCGCTCAAGCGTGAACGACTCAGGGCACTCAAAGCCTACAAGGAACTACACAAACCCTTGTAGGAGCGAGTCCGGGGTGAGTTGCTGGCCCTGCCATTCAAACCCGACAGGCGCCAGCACCTGATCAATCTGAGCATCACGCCACAACGCAGCCATCGTCTTGCCCGCTTCAGGGTGCACCCGGTCCGGCGCCATCATCGACAGCGGCCACAGCACAAAGGCATTTTTCAGGATCTCCGCCCGCGGCAGGATCAAACCATCGAAGTCACCCACCAACTCGCCGTACAGCAGCACGTCGATATCCAGCGGCAGGCCTTTGCGATCCGGCGCATAGCGGCCATTGTCAGCCTCGATGGATTTCAACCGACGATCCAACTCCATCAATGACAGGTCGGTATAGGCCGACACCACCAGATTGAAGAATGGCCCGCTTTTGATGCCCACCGGCTGGCTCTCGAACACCGCCGAGCAGCACATATCCGTAAGGAAACTCGCCAACGCGTCGAGCCCGGCGCGCAGGTGGGGCTCGCGCTCGATATTACTACCGAGGCCAAGGTAAACCTGAGTCAGCGACATCCGCGCTCAATCTCCACGCCTACACCCTTGGCAGCCGGCACTGCGCCGGGCTTGGTCAGCTTGAGGTGCAGCCAGGGAATCTGGAACTCGCTCATCAGCACTTCGGCGAGGCGTTCGGCAAAGGTCTCGACCAGCTGGTACTGGGACTGCTCGGCAAAGGCCTGGATCCGCGCGGACACACTGGCGTAATCCAGTGCCAGGGCCAGGTCGTCGCCAGCCGCAGCCGGGCGGTTATCCCAAGCGAAGCTCAGGTCCAGGCGCAGGCATTGGCGGATCCCGCGCTCCCAGTCGTAGGCCCCGATCACGGTGTCGACTTCCAGGCCTTCGATAAACACTCTGTCCAAGCTCTTCTCCGCAGCACGACAAGGGCGCGATGCCCCGTTAGAATCAGGGCATCCTCGCCCGGAATAGTTAGCATGTTTTGGTCACTGGCGATTCTCGCCTACCTGCTCGGCTCGCTGTCCTTCGCCATTTTGCTCAGCCGCCTGACGGGAAATCCCGACCCGCGAATGAGTGGTTCAGGCAATGCCGGCGCCACCAATATGTTGCGCCTGGCCGGCAAGAAGCTCGCCGTACTGACGCTGCTGGGCGACGTATGCAAGGGCCTGTTGCCCGTACTGATCGCCAGCCTCGCCGGCCTGACCCTGCAGCAGCAGGCCTGGGTGGGCGTGTGCGCCGTCCTCGGCCATCTGTTTCCCCTGTACTTCCGTTTTCGCGGTGGTAAAGGTGTCGCCACGGCAGCCGGCATGCTGCTGGGGATCTACCCGCCGGCGGCGTTGCTGGCCGTGCTCGCCTGGCTGCTGACGTTCTACCTGACCCGCACCAGCTCGCTGGCAGCTCTGATCGCCACACCGCTCACCCTGCCGTTGCTGGCCTGGCAGGAACCGGCGGCGCTGCTGCCGATGAGCGTGCTGACACTGCTGATCGTCTGGCGACACCGGGGCAATCTACGCGACCTGTTTGCCGGGCGCGAACGGCATTTTTAAATACCGCCAATGAGCCCGACTCACGTTGCACTCTTACAAGGGCGGCAGCTGCTCCATCGGCCAGCGCGCCTGCACGCTGATCGCCAGGCTTTCGTGCTGCCCCGCCTGCAGGCGCTGACAACCGGCATAGGCGATCATCGCGCCGTTGTCGGTGCAGAACTCAGGGCGGGCGTAGAACACATCACCCTTCATATCACCAAGCATCTTTTCCAATGAACTGCGCAACGCCTTGTTGGCGCTGACGCCACCGGCGATCACCAGGCGCTTCATGCCGGCCTGTTTCAGGGCACGCTTGCACTTGATGGTCAAAGTCTCCACCACGGCCTGCTGGAACGCCAGCGCGATGTCGCAACGGGCTTGCTCACTGTCGTCCCCGGCGCTGACACTGTGCTGCCAGGTATTCAACGCGGAGGTTTTCAAGCCGCTGAAGCTGAACATCAGACCAGGGCGATCGCACATCGGGCGCGGGAAGGTGTAGCGACCGACAACGCCTTTTTCGGCCAGGCGGGCGATTTCCGGCCCACCCGGGTAATTGAGGCCCATCATCTTCGCGGTCTTGTCGAAAGCTTCGCCGGCGGCGTCGTCCAAGGACTCGCCCAACAGCGTGTATTGACCGATTCCGTCGACCTGGACCAGCTGCGTATGCCCGCCCGAAACCAACAAAGCGACGAACGGGAACTGCGGCGGGTTTTCTTCCAGCATCGGCGCCAGTAAATGGCCTTCCATATGGTGCACGCCGAGGGCCGGAATGCCCCAGGCAAAAGCCAGCGCCTGGGCACAAGAGGCGCCAACCAGAAGGGCTCCGACCAATCCAGGGCCCGCCGTATAGGCAATCGCATCGATCTCGGTCGGCACGCAACCGGCCTCGTCCAACACCTGGCGAATCAACGGCAGCATACGTTTGACGTGATCACGACTGGCCAGCTCCGGCACAACGCCGCCATAGGCCCGATGCAAGTCGATCTGACTGAACAGTGCATCGGCCAAGAGCCCGCGTTCACTGTCGTAAAGTGCGACACCGGTTTCGTCGCAGGAGGTTTCAAGTCCCAGTACTAGCATGGGTTTGCGCCTTGTAGAGGCTGAATTCGAAGGCGCGCATAATAGTCGCCACTCCCCCTCCCGACTAGCGGTTTTCGATCAGAGGCTTTGCATTCCTGCCAATGAGGGGTTAACATCCGCAACCCTTAAAAACCGACGACCTCAGCCGCGAATTTTTTGCGACGAGAACGTTGATTCCCGGTAATGAAAGAAGGTAGCTCTGGATGCCAGCCGTCAAAGTAAAAGAGAACGAACCCTTCGACGTAGCTCTGCGTCGTTTCAAGCGCTCCTGCGAAAAAGCCGGTGTTCTGGCTGAAGTTCGTAGCCGCGAATTTTATGAGAAGCCAACTTCTGAGCGTAAGCGTAAAGCAGCAGCCGCTGTTAAGCGTCACGCCAAGAAAGTTCAGCGCGAACAGCGCCGCGCCGTTCGTCTGTACTAATACACAGACGTTCGTAGCAAGCTTCTGCCAAGCCCGGCCCTCAGCCGGGCTGTTGGCATTTGCGGATATCGCTTGATGCTTCATCGTTGACGCCGCACACGCGACTGATACACCTGCTTCAAACGTCAGGACTGGCTCTTTTGCCAGCGGTGCACGTCTCTTCTGACGAGCCTAACAAGGCTACTGACGAGCACACTCATTTTATAAGCAGGCGATCAACTGTATCGGCTGTGCCCAGCGACGAGCATCCGAGGCCACGATTGGCCGGCGCCGGACTCGAGGGCAACATTTCCAGGCCGACACACTGATTGAAACTAACGTCAGTGAATGTTCGGCAGATACACTTCCTGACAGCCCAAGCAGACGATTGATGGTCAAGCCATTCGATACGTGCGCTTGAGCACTTCACGGGCACTCATTTACACGCAGTGATGACGAGAACGCCATGGCCGGGCTGATTCCCCAGAGCTTTATTGACGACCTTCTGAACCGCACCGACATTGTCGATGTTGTCAGCTCGCGCCTGCAATTGAAGAAGGCCGGCAAAAACTACACAGCCTGCTGCCCGTTCCACAAGGAAAAAACCCCGTCATTCAGCGTCAGCCCCGACAAGCAGTTCTACTACTGCTTCGGCTGCGGCGCAGGCGGCAACGCCCTCGGCTTCCTGATGGACCACGACAACCTGGACTTCCCCCAGGCGATCGAGGACCTGGCGAAAGCCGCCGGCATGGAAGTCCCCCGCGAAGAAAGTGGCCGCCCGCATAAACCACGGCAACCCACCGACTCGCCTCTGTACCCGCTGCTGACTGCCGCTGCCGACTTCTACCGTCAGGCCCTTAAAAGCCATCCACAGCGCAAGGCCGCCGTCGACTACCTGAAGGGGCGCGGCCTGACCGGCGAAATCGCCCGCGACTTCGGCCTCGGCTTTGCTCCACCTGGCTGGGACAACCTGTACAAACACCTGAGCAGCGATACCCTGCAGCAAAAAGCCATGATCGACGCCGGCCTCCTGGTTGAGAACGCCGAGACCGGCAAGCGCTACGACCGCTTCCGCGACCGCGTAATGTTCCCGATCCGCGACAGCCGTGGCCGCATCATCGCCTTCGGCGGCCGAGTGCTGGGGGATGACAAGCCCAAGTACCTGAACTCCCCGGAAACCCCGGTATTCCACAAGGGCCAGGAACTCTACGGCCTGTTCGAAGCGCGCAAGAACAATCGAAACCTCGATGAAATCATCGTGGTCGAAGGCTATATGGACGTGATCGCCCTGGCCCAGCAAGGTTTGCGCAACGCCGTGGCCACCCTCGGCACCGCCACCAGCGAAGAACACTTGAAGCGCCTGTTTCGCGTCGTGCCAAGCGTGCTGTTCTGCTTCGACGGCGACCAGGCCGGCCGCAACGCCGCCTGGCGCGCGCTCGAAGCCACCCTGTCGAGCCTGCAGGATGGGCGCCGCGCGCGCTTCCTGTTCCTGCCCGAAGGGGAAGACCCGGATACCCTGGTGCGCTCCGAAGGCACCGACGCATTCCGCGCCCGCATCAATCAACATGCGCAGCCGTTGGCGGATTATTTCTTCCAGCAACTGACCGAAGAAGCCGACCCACGCTCCCTCGAAGGCAAGGCCCATATGGCCACCCTCGCGGCACCCTTGATCGACAAGGTTCCAGGGGCGAACCTGCGCACCCTGATGCGCCAACGCCTGCTGGAAATTACAGGACTGAGTGGCGAGGCCGTCAGCCAGCTGGTGCACAGCGCGCCGCAGGACGCGCCGCCTGCCTACGACCCAGGCATGGATTATGACGCCATGCCGGACTATGCCGACTTCCATCAACCCCAGGAGGCGTATGCCCCCCAGCAGGAATGGACGCCGAAGAAGCCCGGTGCCGGCGGCAAGAAATGGGACAAGAAACCCTGGAGCAAAAACGGCAAGCGCGGTGATCGCGATGAAGCCTACGCACCTCGCACGCCGGTCGCCGTAGAAGCGCCCACATTGATTGCCCTGCGCACGCTTATCCACCACCCGCAATTAGCGAGCAAGGTTGAAAGCGCCGACCATTTTGCCAACGCGAGCAATACCTACGCTCAGGTGCTGATCGCACTGATCGAGGCCGTGCAGAAAAATCCTAAGCTAAACTCCATTCAGCTGATGGCTCGCTGGCATGGCACGGAACAGGGTCGTTTGTTGAAGGCACTCGCGGAAAAGGAGTGGCTAATTGACGGCGATAACCTTGAACAACAGTTTTTAGACACCATTACTAGGTTATCCGCGGGTCAGCACACGCAGACCCTCGATGAACTGATCAAGAGAGCAAGACAGCCGGGATTATCGGCTGAAGAGCAAATTCAGATAGCAAAACAGATGCGCGACCTCTTAAAACAGAATGTTTCCGCATCAAACCCGACCTCAGCTGGCGTGTGAGGTCATAGCTCGGGTATAATCCTCGGCTTGTTTTTTGCCCGCCAAGACCTTCAGTGGATAGGGTGTTATGTCCGGAAAAGCGCAACAGCAGTCTCGTATCAAAGAGTTGATCACCCTTGGTCGTGAGCAGAAGTATCTGACTTACGCAGAGGTCAACGATCACCTGCCTGAGGATATTTCAGATCCAGAGCAGGTGGAAGACATCATCCGCATGATTAATGACATGGGGATCCCCGTACACGAGAGTGCTCCGGATGCGGACGCCCTTATGTTGGCCGACGCCGATACCGACGAGGCAGCCGCTGAAGAAGCCGCTGCCGCGTTGGCCGCGGTGGAGACCGACATCGGTCGCACGACTGACCCTGTGCGCATGTATATGCGTGAAATGGGTACCGTCGAGTTGCTGACGCGCGAAGGCGAGATCGAAATCGCCAAGCGTATCGAAGAGGGTATCCGTGAAGTGATGGGCGCAATCGCGCACTTCCCTGGCACGGTTGACCACATTCTCTCCGAGTACACTCGCGTCACCACCGAAGGTGGCCGCCTGTCCGACGTCCTGAGCGGTTATATCGACCCGGACGACGGCATCGCGCCGCCTGCTGCCGAAGTACCGCCGCCTGTCGATGCCAAAGCCGCGAAAGCGGACGATGACACCGAAGACGACGAGGCTGAAGCCAGCACCGACGACGAAGACGAAGTCGAAAGCGGCCCAGACCCGATCATTGCTGCCCAGCGTTTCGGCGCGGTTTCCGATCAAATGGAAATCACCCGCAAGGCCCTGAAAAAGCACGGTCGCTCCAACAAGCTGGCAATTGCCGAGCTGCTGGCGCTGGCTGAGCTGTTCATGCCGATCAAGCTGGTCCCGAAGCAATTCGAAGGCCTGGTTGAACGCGTTCGTAGCGCCCTTGAGCGTCTGCGTGCACAAGAGCGTGCGATCATGCAGCTCTGTGTCCGTGATGCGCGCATGCCGCGTACCGACTTCCTGCGCCAGTTCCCGGGCCACGAAGTTGACGAAAGCTGGAGCGACGCCCTGGCCAAAGGCAAGGCGAAGTACGCTGAAGCCATTGGTCGCCTGCAGCCGGACATCATCCGTTGCCAGCAGAAGCTGACCGCGCTTGAGACCGAAACAGGTCTGACGATTGCCGAGATCAAGGACATCAACCGTCGCATGTCGATCGGTGAGGCCAAGGCCCGCCGCGCGAAGAAAGAGATGGTTGAAGCGAACTTGCGTCTGGTGATCTCCATCGCCAAGAAGTACACCAACCGTGGCCTGCAATTCCTCGATCTGATCCAGGAAGGCAACATCGGCTTGATGAAGGCTGTGGACAAGTTCGAATACCGTCGCGGCTACAAGTTCTCGACTTATGCCACCTGGTGGATCCGTCAGGCGATCACTCGCTCGATCGCCGACCAGGCCCGCACCATCCGTATTCCGGTGCACATGATCGAGACGATCAACAAGCTCAACCGTATTTCCCGGCAGATGTTGCAGGAAATGGGTCGCGAACCGACCCCGGAAGAGCTGGGCGAACGCATGGAAATGCCTGAGGATAAAATCCGCAAGGTATTGAAGATCGCTAAAGAGCCGATCTCCATGGAAACCCCGATCGGTGATGACGAAGACTCCCACCTGGGTGACTTCATCGAAGACTCGACCATGCAGTCGCCAATCGATGTCGCCACTGTTGAGAGCCTTAAAGAAGCGACCCGCGACGTACTGTCCGGCCTCACTGCCCGTGAAGCCAAGGTACTGCGCATGCGTTTCGGCATCGACATGAATACCGACCACACCCTTGAGGAAGTCGGTAAGCAGTTTGACGTGACCCGCGAGCGGATCCGCCAGATCGAAGCCAAGGCGTTGCGCAAGTTGCGCCACCCGACGCGGAGCGAGCATCTGCGCTCCTTCCTCGACGAGTGACACCAGAACCCCCGGCCCAGGCCGGGGGTTTTGCTTTGTACAGATAAAATCCCGCGCAAATCCCCTCCCCCGTAATGCCCGTCTACACTCGAAACATTCCCCGTGCCATAACGAGACCGTTATGCCCAGATTGCCGACTGTGTTACTGCTGTCGCTGCTGACCTGGACCGCAACGGCTGGCGCGTTGACTCTTAGCGATGATGAGCGTGGCTGGCTGGCGGACCATCAGGAGTTGCGCGTGGGGGTGGACGCCTCCTGGCCACCTTTCGAATACCGTGATGAAGAGGGCCGCTACCAAGGCCTGGCGGCGGACTACGTACGCCTGATCCAGGAACGCCTGGGGGTCAGGATCAAACTGATTGAGCCGGTCAATTGGAGTGCCTTGCTGGAGCGGGCACGCCACAACCAACTCGACCTGCTGCCGGGCATCATGTCTACCCCCGAGCGCCAGGACTTCATGGCATTCACACGCCCTTACCTGGACTTTCCCATTGTCATCCTTGCCCATGAAGGCGGCGCCCGACCACGCAACCTCAATGACCTTTATGGGCTGAAGATTGCCGTGGTGGAAAATTATGCCCCCCATGAACTGCTACGCACCCACCATCCAGACCTCAACCTGGTGGCCCTGCCCAATGTCAGTTCGACGCTGCAGGCGTTGGCCACCGACGAAGTCGACGCCGTGGTGGGCGACCTCGCGTCAAGCGTCTGGAGTCTGCGCCAGCTCAAGCTCGATGGCCTGTACGTAAGTGGTGAAACGCCGTACCGCTATCAATTGGCGATGGGTGTACCACGGGACAACAAAATACTGGTGGGCATCCTGGACAAGGTTCTCGCTGACCTCAGCCCGGCCGAAACCGAAGCCATCCAGCAACACTGGGTGGGCAGCCTCACCGACCACCGTACGTTCTGGACCGACCTGCTGATGTACGGCCTGCCCGCCGTGCTGTTGTTGAGCACCGTATTGGCCATCGTCATTCGGATCAATCGCCGACTGAGCTCGGAAATTTCCCGCCGCGTCGCCCTCGAACAGGAACTGCGCAGCAGCGAATACCACTATCGCGGCCTGGTGGAGAGCCTGTCTGCCATCGCCTGGGAAGCCAGCGTTAGCGATTTCACCTACAGCTATGTGTCACCCCACGCCGAGGATCTGCTCGGTTACCCGCGCGCCCATTGGCTGATTCCGGGCTTCTGGCGCAATATCATTCACCCCGCCGACCTCATCCGCGCCGAAGCCTATTGCTACCGGGAAACCCGCGCCAACCGCGACCACAGCATCGACTATCGGGTGATCACGGCGGACGGCCGCTGCCTTTGGGTGCGCGACATTGTGAGCCTGATCGAACACGGCCATGAGCCAGTGTTGCGGGGCTTGATGATCGACATCAGCGAAGCCAAACGTACTGAAGAGGCGCTGCAGCTTTCCGAGCAAAAATTTGCTTCCGTGTTTCAGCAATGCCCGGACATCCTGGTGATCGCGCGACTGTCCGATGGCTGCCTGCTTGAGGTCAACAAAGCATTTGAGGACCAAGTGGGCCTGAAAGCCGCGCAGGTGATCGGAAAAACCGCGACCGCCCTGAATATCTGGGGCATCCCCGGTATCGGCCCCGATCTGTTGAAACGCGTGCAAACCACCAGCATTCGCAACCTGGAAATGCCCTTTCTGCGCAGCAATGGCCAGGCCTTTATCGGGCTGATTTCCGCCGAGCCGTTTCAACTCGACACCACTGAAGCCATTGTGGTGGTGGTCCGCGACATCACCCAGCTCAAGGAAACCCAGCAACAACTGCAAATCTCCGAAGAGAAATTCGCCAAGGCCTTCCACGCCTCTCCCGATGGCTTGCTGCTGAGCCGCCAGCGGGATGGCCTGCTGATTGAAGTGAACGATGGTTTCAGTCGCATCACCGGCTTCAACAGCACGACATCCCTCGACCAATCGACCCTTGACCTGGGCATCTGGGTCGATCTTAACGAACGCAAACACATGCTGGAGTTGATGCATCAAGATGGATACGTGCGTGACTTCATCTGCCATATACGCCGCAGCGACGGGCAGATCCGGCTGTGCGAAGTCTCCAGCCGACCACTGCCAATTGCCGGTGAAGACTGCATGCTCACCATCGCCCGGGACATCACCGAGCGCCAGCTGATGCAGGAAAAACTGCAACAGGCCGCCACGGTATTCGAGAGTACCGCCGAGGGCGTATTGATCACCGACACGCGCCAGAACATCAGCGCCGTCAACCGCGCCTTCAGCGAGATCACCGGCTACAGCGAAGCCGAAGCCCTTGGCCAGACACCGCGCCTGCTCGCCTCCGGCCTGCATGACAGTGCCTTCTACGCCGCCATGTGGCACCAGTTGACGGCCCAAGGTCATTGGCAGGGCGAAATCTCCAACCGCCGCAAGAACGGCGAGTTGTACCCCAGCTGGCTGACCATCAGCGCCGTGCGCAACCGCGACCAGTTGATCACGCATTTTGTCGCGGTGTTTGCCGACATCTCCAGCCTCAAGCTGGCCCAGGCGCGCCTCGACTATCAGGCGCACCACGACCCGCTGACCGGCCTGCCGAACCGCACACTGTTTGAAAGTCGGCTGCAGGCGGCCCTCAACGGCCATCAGGAAACCGGCAAACAAGGCGCGGTGCTGTTTCTCGACCTGGATCGTTTCAAACACATCAATGACAGCCTCGGCCACCCGATCGGCGACCTGCTGCTCAAAGACATCGCAGTACGCCTCAAGGAGCAACTGCGTGACATCGACACCGTCGCGCGCCTGGGCGGCGATGAATTCATCATCCTGCTGCCCGGCCTGCAACACGCCAGCGACGCCGAGCAACTGGCCAATAAGCTGCTGGCCTGCTTCACCCCACCGTTCCAGGCCGGCGAACACGAGTTCTTCATCAGCGCCAGCATCGGCACCAGCCTGTACCCCCAGGACGGCACCGACGTGGCCACCCTGGTCAAGAACGCCGACGCCGCGATGTACCGCTCCAAGGCCAAGGGGCGTAACCGGGTCGAAAGTTACACCCGCGACCTGACAGCTCAGGCCAACGAGCGCGTGGCACTGGAGCACGAACTGCGGCGAGCCATCGAACGTGATGAGTTGGTCCTGTATTACCAGCCAAAACTGAGCCTGCTGACACAAGAATTGATCGGCGCCGAAGCCTTGATCCGCTGGCACCACCCCACCTTTGGCGACGTCTCGCCCGAACACTTCATTGCCCTGGCCGAAGAGAACGGCATGATCCTGCAGATTGGCGACTGGGTGCTGGAGCACGCCTGCCTGCAAATGCACACCTGGCAAAGCACTTTCGATGGTTTTGGCCCGCTATCGGTCAACCTCGCCGGCGCGCAACTGCGCCACCCTGGTTTACTGGCTCGTATCGAACAGCTACTACGCGACTACAGCCTCGAACCGGGCTGCCTGCAACTGGAGATCACTGAAAACTTCATCATGAGCCAGGCCGAAGAAGCGCTGGCAGTCCTGCACCAACTCAAGCGCCTGGGCGTACAGCTGGCGATCGACGATTTCGGCACCGGCTATTCGTCCCTCAGCTATCTCAAGCGCCTGCCCCTGGATTTCCTGAAGATCGACCAGTCCTTCGTCCGCGGCCTGCCTGACGACCCCCACGACGTCGCCATCGTGCGCGCCATCATCGCCCTGGGCCACAGCATGCAATTCACCATCATCGCAGAAGGCGTGGAGAACCCCGCGCAGCAAGCCTTCCTGGCCGCTGAAGGCTGCGAACAGATGCAGGGCTACATTGTCAGCCTGCCACTACCGCCCGAGCTTTTTGCGGCTACCTTCCTTCGCAGGAGCATTGAGGATTTTTCGGATAGCACAGTGGAGAAACCATCGTTATAATCCGCGACCTACTGAGGGCCTATAGCTCAGTTGGTCAGAGCAGAGGACTCATAATCCTTTGGTCCACGGTTCAAGTCCGTGTGGGCCCACCAATTCGAAAGCCGCGCATTGCGCGGCTTTTGTGTGTCTGGCACAGACGTTTTGCGTGGGGGGCTGCGTACAACCTTACTTCGCAAACAACTGCCCAATATCCCTGAATGCCTTGAACTCCAACGCATTGCCGCACGGGTCGAACAGGAACAAGGTCGCCTGCTCACCCACCTGTCCCTTGAACCGAATATGCGGTTCCAACACAAACGTCGTCTGCCGCGCCTGTAAACGGTCTGCCAGGGCGTGCCAATCTTCCCAGCCCAGCACCACGCCAAAATGCGGCACGGGCACGTCGTGGCCGTCGACGGCGTTGGTGTGGGCGGCTTCCTGGGAGGCGGTTTTCGGGTGTTCGTGGATCACCAGTTGATGGCCGAAGAAGTTGAAGTCGACCCAGTGTTCGCTGGAGCGGCCCTCCTCCAACCCAAAGACGTCGCCGTAGAAGTGCCGTGCAGCGGCGAGATCGAATACCGGAATTGCCAGGTGAAAGGGCGCGAGTGTCATCAGTTCAAACCTCTATGGGCGTTAGTAACCCGAGTTTAGCCTTGCTCCCAACGATGAAAAGACGATAGTTTTTGCGTCGAGCTCAAAAATTTTTGATGAATCGAGACATCGATGCTGCGTGAATTGAAGACCTTTATTGCGGTAACGCGCCACGGGACGTTTGCGTCAGCGGGCATGCATATCGGGCTGACGCAGTCAGCGGTGAGTGCCCAGATTCGTCAGTTGGAGCAAGCGCTGGGCGTGCAGCTGTTCGACCGCACCGGCCGCCAGGCCACCCTGAATGCCGCCGGTTTGCGCGCATTACCCTTGGCCAAGGAGATTCTGGAGACCTTCAACCGCATGGCGGTGCCGGTGAATACCAATGAATACCGGGGTGAGTTGAAAGTCGGTGCTATCACTACGGCTCAAACCGGTTTGCTGCCCCAGGCGCTGGTGCGCTTGCGCCAGGCCGCGCCAACGGTTGAGTGCAAGTTGGTGCCTGGTGTCTCCCTGGAACTGTTGAACCAGGTCGACGCTGGAGAGTTGGATTCGGCAATCATCATTCGACCGCCCTTCGACCTGCCCAAGGAGTTGTATGTGCAGGTGCTGCGCAAGGAGCCGTTCGTGTTGGTCGTGCCGAACACATTGGTGGGCGACGACCCTTTGCACCTACTCAACACCCAGCCCCATGTGCGCTATGACCGTGCTTCGTTTGGCGGCCGACTCGTAAGCCGGTTTCTGCGCGAGCAGAAGCTTGAGGTGCAAGTGGCGCTGGAGCTGGATGAACTCGAAGCCATCGTCAGGATGGTGGAGTGTGGCCTGGGCGTATCGTTGATTCCAAAGGCAGGCTTGTGGCTGGAGCGCTCGCCCCAAGTAAGAATAATCCCGCTGGGCAAGCTGACTTTTTTCCGCGAGATCATCCTGCTGGGCCGCTACAGCCAACGTCACCTGCCGGTACCACAACTGTTTGCCCGCTGCCTGCTGGCCGATCCAAGCCTGTAACATGCGTTCCCATTGCCGCCCGTCACGGAGCCCCACGTGCCTGTTCTAGATGAAATCGATCGCCAGTTGATCGCCGCCTTGCAGATCAACGCCCGCGAAAGCGTGGCCATGCTTGCCCGGCAGTTGGGCATTGCGCGCACCACGGTGACGTCGCGCCTTGCGCGCCTGGAGAAAACCCAGGTGATCACCGGTTATGGTGTGCGCCTGGGTCAACGCGTGGCAGATGGCGGCTTGCAGGCCTATGTGGGGATCACCGTGCAACCGCGCTCGGGCAAAGAAGTGCTGCGCAGGCTGAGCGCCATGGCCCAGGTTCAACAATTGTGCGCGGTCAGCGGCGAGTTCGATTACGTGGCCTGGTTGCGCACCGATTCGCCGGAACAGCTCGATCAATTACTGGACCAGATCGGCAGTGTCGATGGCGTGGAGAAAACCACCACATCGATCATCCTCAGTAACAAATTGGATCGCGGCCAACCAATCTGACCACCTAATTCGTCACTATGACTAAAAACAATTCATTCCGACGACACTTTGCGTCTTATTAACGAACGCAACGCTCCCTAAACTGGCTGCCATCTTTTCCTATACTCAGCGGGTCACTTCCCGCCGAGTCGTCAGCAAGGGCCCGCCATGAGCATTCCGTCCAGCACTATCAGCAAGACCCATCGCCACCCTGCCGACGGTAAAAAACCCATCACCATCTTTGGCCCGGATTTCCCGTTCGCCTTCGATGACTGGATCGAACACCCCGCCGGACTCGGCAGTATCCCCGCCGCCAATCATGGCGCCGAAGTGGCCATCGTCGGCGCCGGTATCGCCGGGCTGGTCGCCGCCTACGAGCTGATGAAGCTGGGCCTCAAGCCCGTGGTGTATGAGGCCTCGAAGATGGGCGGCCGTTTGCGTTCCCAGGCCTTCGAAGGCGCCGAAGGCATCATCGCCGAGTTGGGCGGCATGCGTTTTCCGGTGTCCTCTACCGCGTTCTATCACTACGTCGACAAGCTGGGTCTGGAAACCAAACCCTTCCCCAACCCGCTGACGCCGGCTTCCGGCAGTACGGTGATCGATCTCGAAGGCCAGACCCACTACGCACAAAAGCTGTCCGATCTGCCTGCGCTGTTCCAGGAAGTGGCTGACGCCTGGGCCGACGCCCTGGAAGCCGGCTCGCAGTTCGGCGATATCCAGCAAGCCATCCGCGACCGTGATGTGCCACGCCTCAAAGCGCTGTGGAACAAGTTGGTGCCCTTGTGGGACGACCGCACCTTCTACGACTTCGTAGCCACCTCCAAGGCCTTCGCCAAGTTGTCGTTCCACCACCGCGAGGTGTTTGGCCAGGTAGGTTTCGGCACCGGTGGCTGGGACTCGGATTTCCCCAACTCCATGCTGGAAATATTCCGCGTGGTCATGACCAACTGTGACGATCACCAGCACCTGGTGGTCGGCGGCGTAGCCCAGGTGCCGATGGGCATCTGGCGCCATGTGCCGGAGCGTTGCGCCCATTGGCCCGCCGGTACCAGCCTGAGCTCGCTGCACCGCGGTGCACCACGGGCCGGGGTAAAACGCATCGCCCATGCTGCCGATGGCCGTTTCGCGGTGACCGACAACTACGGCGATACCCGCGAATACGCGGCCGTGCTCACCACCTGCCAAAGCTGGCTGCTGACCACCCAGATCGAGTGCGATGAAACACTGTTCTCGCAAAAGATGTGGATGGCCCTCGACCGCACGCGCTACATGCAATCGTCAAAGACCTTCGTGATGGTCGACCGCCCGTTCTGGAAAGACAAAGACCCGGAGACCGGCCGCGACCTGATGAGCATGACCCTCACCGATCGCCTCACGCGCGGCACTTACCTTTTCGACAACGGCGACGACAAGCCAGGGGTGATCTGCCTGTCGTACTCGTGGATGAGCGACGCGCTGAAAATGCTCCCGCAGCCCATCGACAAACGGGTGAAACTGGCGCTGGACGCCTTGAACAAGATCTACCCGAAAGTCGACATCAAGGCGCGCATCATCGGCGACCCGATCACCGTGTCCTGGGAAGCCGACCCGCATTTCCTCGGGGCCTTCAAAGGCGCGCTGCCGGGTCACTACCGCTACAACCAACGTATGTATGCGCACTTCATGCAGAAGGACATGCCCGCTGAACAGCGTGGGATTTTTATCGCCGGTGACGACGTGTCCTGGACTCCAGCATGGGTGGAGGGCGCGGTACAAACCTCATTGAACGCGGTGTGGGGCATCATGAACCACTTTGGTGGCAGCACTCACCCCGAGAACCCGGGGCCGGGTGATGTGTTCGATGAGATCGGGCCGATTGCCCTGGCTGACTAAGGAGTTGAACATGCGCGTCGCCCTGTACCAATGCCCACCGCTGCCGCTGGATGTCGCAGGCAACCTCAAGCGTCTGCACCAACTGGCGCATGAAGCGTCCGGTGCCGATGTGCTGGTGCTGCCGGAGATGTTCCTCACCGGTTACAACATCGGTGCCGAAGCCGTGGGTGCCTTGGCCGAAGCCCAGGACGGGGAGTCTGCCCAAGCCGTTGCCGAAATCGCGCAGAGCGCCGGGCTGGCGATTCTGTACGGCTACCCGGAGCGGGCCGAAGACGGGCAGATCTACAACGCCGTGCAGTTGATCGACGCCCACGGCCAGCGCCTGTGCAACTACCGCAAGACCCATCTGTTCGGCGATCTGGATCACTCGATGTTCAGTGCCGGCGACGATGATTTCCCGCTGGTGGAACTCAACGGATGGAAGTTGGGGTTCCTGATCTGCTATGACCTGGAGTTCCCGGAAAACACCCGACGCCTGGCCCTGGCCGGTGCCGAGCTGATCCTGGTGCCCACCGCCAATATGGTGCCGTTCGACTTCGTCGCCGATGTCACCGTGCGGGCGCGGGCCTTCGAGAACCAGTGCTACGTGGCCTACGCCAATTACTGCGGGCACGAAGGCGATATCCAGTACTGCGGGCAAAGCAGCATTGCCGCACCAGATGGTCAGCGAATCGCCCAGGCCGGCCTGGATGAAGCCTTGATTGTCGGGACAGTGGACCGGCAATCGATCCTCGACGCCCGCGCCGCCAACCATTACCTGCAAGACCGGCGTCCCGAGCTTTACGGCCCGCTGTACAAGCCCTGACTGAATGGGTTTGTTAGCATAGGCACTTGCCCGTTCTGGAAGTGCCCATGCCCGCCCCGGCCCACCTTTATCCCGTTCACCTGACCCTGGCCAATGGCCTGCGGGTTTCCCTGCGCCATGCACCGCGCTTAAAACGTTGCGCGGCGGCGCTGCGGGTGGCTGCCGGCAGCCACGACGTGCCGTTGGCCTGGCCGGGACTGGCGCATTTTCTTGAGCATTTGTTGTTTCTGGGAACCGAGCGATTTCCTGCAGGCGAAGGGCTGATGGCCTACGTACAGCGCCACGGCGGCCAAGTGAATGCAAGCACCCGCGAACGCACCACGGACTTCTTCTTTGAACTACCGGTTTCAGTCTATGCGCACGGGCTGGAGCGACTGGCGGACATGCTGACCCATCCGCGCCTGACCCTGGAAGATCAACGGCGCGAGCGCGAAGTGCTGCACGCCGAGTACGTCGCCTGGTCCCAGGATGCCAAGGCACAGCAGCAGGTGGCGCTGCTAGAAGGCTTGGCAGCGGATCATCCACTGCGCGGCTTTCACGCGGGCAACCGCGACAGCCTGCCGGTGGAGCGCGAGGCGTTTCAGCAAGCACTGCGGGAATTCCACACGCATTTCTATCAGAGCGGGCAGATGACATTGAGCCTCGCCGGCCCGCAACCGCTGCAAGAACTGGAAGCCCTGGCGCAGCGTTTCAGCGCGCAACTGATCGCTGGCCCCTTGCATCCGCAGGCCTCACCATCGGCCTTGATGCAAGGCCAGGCTCGGCGCTATCAACACATCGACAACAACCACTTGCACCACGTCATCACCTGTGACGCGCCCCGTGAAGCCCTGGATTTCCTCTGCACCTGGCTCAATGCCTCTGCGCCGGGCGGGCTGCTCGCCGAGTTGAAAACCCGACACTTGGCCAGCGTCCTGCAGGCATCGGTGCTGTACCACTTCGCCGGTCAAGCCGTGCTGGACATCGACTTTACACTCGACAGCAAGGACGAACCGCCCACACACATTGAGACGCTGCTGCACGACTGGCTGAGCTTTTTCGCCCACAGCGATTGGACGCCACTGCGCGAAGAGTTCGCCCTGCTGAACGCTCGCCAACAACAGGTCCAGGGCGCCCTGGCATTGGCTCGAAACGACAGCGAAGACCTCAGTGAACAGGGCGTCGCCGCGCTCAAGGCCCTGCTTGATTCACTGCATTTGCCGCCCGCCGAACACCGTTGGCAACTGCCGCCGAACAACCCGTTCCTGCGCCCACCGGTCAAAGAAGAACGCGCCGGCCTGATCCGTGGCCAAACCAGCGCTCACCGAGGCTTGCGCACGTTTGCCCAGGATCGTTCACGGGGGCGAAGGGACGTATCGGCGCTGACCTTCAGCCAGGCCTTGGCGGATGACGGCGATGAAGGCGCGCTGTATGCACAGTGGCGCTTCGACGCGCCAGCGCCTGCCGGGCTGGAAAACACCTTGCAGCCATTGCGTGAGCATGCGCGCCAGGCGGGCGTCGAATTATCGTTCGAAGCCACCGGCAATGAGTGGCGGATGAAAATGATAGGACTGCACGAGCCGATGCCGGCCGTGCTGGAGGCGTTGGCGCAACACCTCAACCTGCCGCAGGAAACTGCCCCGGCACCTGCGCCCATGATCGCTATCCGGGAACTGCTCCAGGCCCTGCCCACGTGCTGCGCCACCGGCCGTGCCGACGCCAGCGAACAGCCTGGATCCTGGGCCACTGCCCGCTGGCACGGCCTGGGGCTGAGTCTGCCCGCCGCATGTGAAACGTTGATAAAGGCCGCCGCCGCCCGTCTGCCCGGGCAACCTGCACACTTCGAACCGTCTCTTCAACACCTCGGTGGTCAACGTGTGTGGCATACGGTTAAAACTGCCTCAACCGAAGCCGCGGTGCTGCTGTTTTGCCCGGCACCCAGCCAATCCCTGGCCGATGAAGCCTCATGGCGGCTGCTTGGGCACCTGCTCCAAGGGCCGTTCTACCAACGCCTGAGGGTCGAGTTGCAATTGGGCTACGCCGTATTCAGCGGTGTCCGACAGATCAACGGGCAAACCGGCCTGCTGTTGGGTGTGCAATCACCCAGCGTTTCACTGGCAGGTATCGTCGATCACCTGAAAGCCTTCCTGAAACACCTACCGTTGTTGATCGACGGCACCAGTGACGTGGGCAATCACGCCTTGGCACAGCAGTTCTGCGCCGCGACGTTACCGATCACCCAAAGCGCCGAACTGCTTTGGCACGCGCGCCTGGCGGGCCACCCGTCGGATTATCTGTACCGGCTTCAACAGCTGATCCAGGCCCGCACACGGGAGGACCTGCAACACGCGGCCCAACAACTGCACGACGCGACCGGCGGCTGGCGCTGCATCGCCAACGGCCCACCTGTCGACGAGAGCTGGCAACCGGCGAGCTGATCATTGCCAACCCTGCAACAGGCTTTTTCCACCAAGACAGCGCTAACTTGAGAAGAATTGCGTAACATTCCCACGCACACATCTGAACATCTCCGACTGGAGGTGGACTATATGTATTACTTGGTAGTAAACGTCCCATCCCTTCGTAGGAGTAAGAATATGACCTGGTCCAAACCTGCTTACACTGATCTGCGTATCGGCTTCGAAGTCACCATGTACTTCGCCAGCCGCTAAGCCGCTGGGTAATACAACGCCTCGGTTCGCCCGGGGCGTTTTTGTTTTGAGCTTTGCTTGATGGAGCGGCCATGTTTGTCCAGATTCTAGGTTCCGCCGCTGGCGGCGGCTTCCCGCAGTGGAACTGCAACTGCGTGAACTGCGCAGGTTTTCGTGACGGCAGCCTGCGGGCGCAGGCGCGGACCCAGTCGTCCATCGCCATTTCCGACGATGGCGTGAACTGGGTACTGTGCAATGCCTCACCGGATATCCGCGCGCAACTCCAGGGTTTTGCGCCGATGCAGCCCGGCCGCGCACTGCGCGACACCGGCATCAGTGCCATCATCCTGATGGACAGCCAGATCGACCACACCACCGGCCTGTTGAGCCTGCGCGAAGGTTGCCCGCACCAGGTGTGGTGCACCGACATGGTCCATGAAGACCTGAGCACCGGCTTCCCGCTGTTCACCATGCTCACCCACTGGAACGGCGGCCTGGCCTGGAACCGCATCGAGCTGGATGCCAGCTTCACCATCCCGGCCTGCCCCAACCTGCGCTTCACCCCGTTGCCCCTGCGTAGCGCCGCCCCACCGTACTCGCCGCACCGCTTCGACCCGCACCCAGGCGATAACATCGGCCTGATCGTCGAAGACCTGCGCACCGGCGGCAAACTGTTCTACGCCCCGGGCCTGGGCAAGGTCGACGCGCCGTTGCTGGAGATCATGGCCGGCAGCGATTGCCTGCTGGTGGACGGTACGATGTGGGACGACGATGAAATGCAGCGCCGTGGCGTCGGCACCCGCACCGGCCGCGAGATGGGCCACCTGGCGCAAAATGGCCCCGGCGGCATGCTCGAAGTGCTGGAGCAGTTGCCCAAGCAGCGCAAGGTGCTTATCCACATCAACAACACCAACCCGATCCTCGATGAAGATTCTCCCGAGCGCGCGGAACTGGTGCGGCGCAATGTCGAAGTCGCTTACGACGGCATGAGCATCGAACTGTAGGAGCGGGCTTGCCCGCGAAAAACCCAAGGGCACCGTGCTCATTCAGAACGCCCACGTCATCGTTAACGACCTTCGCGAGCAAGCTCGCTCCTACAGGAGACCTCTTATGACTGATAGACCGATGAACACCGCCGAATTCGAAGCCGCCTTGCGGGCCAAAGGCGCCTTCTACCATATCCATCACCCGTACCACGTGGCGATGTATGAAGGCCGTGCCACCCGCGAGCAGATCCAGGGCTGGGTCGCCAACCGTTTCTATTACCAGGTGAACATCCCGCTGAAAGACGCGGCGATCCTGGCCAACTGCCCGGACCGCGAGATCCGTCGCGAGTGGATTCAGCGCCTGCTCGACCACGATGGCGCACCGGGTGAGGACGGCGGTATCGAAGCCTGGCTGCGTTTGGGCCAAGCGGTCGGCCTCGACCCCGACCAGTTGCGCTCCCAGGAATTGGTATTGCCCGGCGTACGCTTTGCGGTAGACGCCTACGTCAACTTTGCGCGCCGCGCCAGCTGGCAGGAAGCCGCCAGCAGCTCGCTCACCGAGCTGTTCGCGCCGCAGATCCACCAATCGCGCCTCGACAGCTGGCCGCAGCACTACCCGTGGATCGACCCCACCGGCTACGAATATTTCCGCACCCGCCTGGGCCAGGCGCGGCGCGACGTGGAGCATGGGCTGGCAATCACCTTGCAGCACTACACCACCCGAGAAGGCCAGGAGCGCATGCTGGAAATCCTCCAGTTCAAACTCGACATCCTGTGGAGCATGCTGGATGCCATGAGCATGGCCTACGAACTGAAACGCCCGCCGTATCACAGCGTGACCGAGCAGCGGGTCTGGCATAAAGGGATCACCCTATGAGCTTTGATCGCAGCAGAAAACCGACCTGGCGCCAGGGCTACCGCTACCAGTACGAACCCGCGCAAAAAGGCCATGTGTTGCTCTACCCCGAAGGCATGATCAAGCTCAACGACAGCGCCGCGCTGATTGGTGGCCTGATTGACGGTGAGCGCGACGTGGCGGCGATCATTACCGCCCTCGAAGAACAGTTCCCCGGCGTACCTGAGCTGGGTGACGACATCGAGCAATTCATGGAGGTCGCCCGTGCTGAGCACTGGATCACCCTTGCCTGAAAAACCCGCCATCGGCCTGCCGCTGTGGTTGCTCGCCGAGCTGACCTATCGCTGCCCGCTGCAATGCCCGTATTGCTCCAACCCGCTGGACTTTGCCGAGCAGGGCAAGGAGCTGAGCACCGAGCAGTGGATCAAGGTATTTCGTGAGGCCCGCGAGATGGGCGCGGCGCAGTTGGGGTTTTCCGGCGGTGAGCCGCTGGTGCGCCAGGACCTCGCCGAGTTGATCGCCGAGGCGCGCAAGCTGGGGTTCTACACCAACCTGATCACCTCAGGCATCGGCCTGACCGAGCAGAAGATCAGCGACTTCAAGAAAGCCGGCCTGGACCATATCCAGATCAGCTTCCAGGCCAGCGACGAACAGGTGAACAACCTGCTGGCCGGTTCGAAAAAAGCCTTTGCGCAAAAACTGGAAATGGCCCGCGCCGTGAAGGCGCATGGCTACCCGATGGTGCTGAACTTCGTCACCCATCGGCACAATATCGACAAGATCGACCGCATCATCGAGCTGTGTATTGCGCTGGAGGCGGATTTTGTCGAGCTTGCCACCTGCCAGTTCTATGGCTGGGCACAACTCAATCGCGTGGGTTTATTGCCGACGAAGGAACAACTGGTGCGCGCCGAACGCATCACCAACGAATACCGTGCCAAGCTCGAAGCCGAAGGCCATCCGTGCAAGCTGATCTTCGTGACACCGGACTACTACGAGGAGCGCCCGAAGGCCTGTATGAACGGCTGGGGCAGTATCTTTCTGACCGTGACGCCAGACGGCACCGCCCTGCCCTGCCACGGCGCCCGACAAATGCCGGTGCAGTTTCCCAATGTGCGCGACCACAGCATGCAGCACATCTGGTACGACTCTTTCGGGTTCAACCGCTTTCGCGGCTACGACTGGATGCCCGAGCCGTGTCGTTCGTGCGATGAAAAGGAAAAGGATTTCGGTGGCTGCCGTTGCCAGGCCTTCATGCTCACGGGGGATGCGAGCAATGCCGACCCGGTGTGCAGCAAGTCCGAGCAGCACGGCATCATCCTCAAGGCGCGGGAAGAAGCCGAGCACGCTACCCAGACCATCGAGCAACTGGCCTTTCGCAATGAGCGCAATTCACGGCTCATCGCAAAAGGCTGACGGGCTCAGCGCTTGGCGATGATGTACACGGCGTGAATGATGCCTGGGAAGTAACCGCACAAGGTCAGCAGAATATTCAGCCAGAACGCGCCGGCGAAACCCACTTGCAGGAACACACCCAGTGGCGGCAGCAGAATGGCGATGATGATACGAATGATGTCCATGGGTCAGCTCCAGAAAATCGGCTCGTGTGAGCCGTGTAGCTAATCGACCTTGGGCGTTCGTGAGGGTTCAGTGGGATCTGGCACCGGGCCATCCTTCAGGCCAGAATTTCTAACCCATGCTTTTGCACGATGCTAAGAAGTTTGAGCGCCATGCCGCTGGGTTGCTTCTCGCCAGATTCCCATTTCTTCACCGTGGAGGCGCTGGTATTCAGGTAACGAGCAAACACCGGTTGGCTGACATGGCTACTTTCACGTAGCTGCTTGATCTGTTCGGCAGGGATTTGCGCGGGGATCTTTGCAAGGCATGCCTCGTCGAACTCACGAAGAGTAGTTTTGTTGATGGCGCCAATTGCATAAAGCGCTTTGGCAGATTGGTGAACAGACTCAAGAATTTCGCTTTCATATTTTTTGGTCATGGTGCATCTCCACAAATTCCCCACTATCCAGAAGGTGTTGAACCTGTACCTCGTTTAACCCTTCATAAACCTTAGCCAGTGCTCGCAACGCGCTGAGTTCCTTATGGCTGATATTGCTTCGCCTCTGCTTGTCAAAAAGAGAGTTATAAACCCAGTAATGCCTGCCCTTGGCCAAGACAATAGATCGATGTCGGTTCTCTTTGAGGCGTTTCTTCCAGACACCACCTCCCAAATTGTCAGCTTGCCCCCTGAGCAATTGGCCGAACGCCTCCCTCAACTCCGAATCACAGATCCACGCCTTTCTGGCCGCCTCAGCAAAATTCCTGGTTTTAAACAACCTAAGCCTCATGGATATCCCTTCCCATAAACATACCACCCAGTGGCATAGATTAGAAGTGGAGCAACCAATGCTCCGTCGACAGTCCTTATCGACGCACGCTAAAAAGCCATTGTTTTCACAGGCGATCAATCAACGCTTTCAATCCAAAAATTTCACACGCAAAAAAACGCCCCCAGCCGAAAGAATCAGGCTGGAGGCGCCGCGTATACCGCGAGACGGTTCAGGAATGTGGGTTAAACAGCGATGCCCTTGCGGCATTGCAACTGGGCGGTGCGCACCCGGGAAAAAGCGCGGGCCAGGCGCAGGAGCATTTCGTCGATGTTGCTTTTGCTCACCGTAAGCGCCGGGGTGAAGCGCAGGCAGTCAGGTTGCGGGGCGTTGAGGATCAGGCCTTCGTGCAGGGCGGCTTTTACCACTGCATCTGCAGAATCATCCGCCAACGTCAGGCCCCACATCAGGCCGTGGCCGCGCAATTGGCCCTGGTCGTAGCGGTAGGCCAGTCGGGCAAGGCCTTCGCCCAGGTAAAGGCCGGATTCACGTACGTGTTCCAGGAAGCCGTGCTCCAGCACCGTATCGAGTACCGCCTGCCCGGCCGATGCCATCAATGCGTTGCCATGATGGGTACCTTCCAGCTCACCCACGTCGAAGCAACAGGCGTTGCCGCGCGCCAGCAGCGCAGCCAATGGCACGCCGCCGCCCAGGCCTTTGCCGAGGGTGATGATGTCGGCTCGCACGCCGTATTGCTGTTCGGCAAGCAAGGTGCCGCAACGGCCAAGGCCGGTTTGTACTTCGTCGAGGATCAGCAGGATCCCCAGTTCGCGGCACAGCCGTTCAACCCCCTTGAGGTAATGCTCCGTCGCGGGGATCACACCGGCCTCGCTCTGGACCGGCTCCAGCAGGATGGCGACTGTCTGTGCATCGACCGCTGCATGCAGGGCCGGCAGATCGTTGAACGGCACATGGCTGAAGCCGGGCAATTGCGGTTCAAAGCGGTTTTCCAGCGCTCCCCCCGACGCCGCCAGTGCCGCGAAACTGCGACCATGGCAACCATTGCTCGCGCTGATAATGCGGTAGGCCCCGCCGCGATGCAGTTGGCCCCACTTGCGCGCCAACTTGATCGCCGCTTCGCAGGCCTCGGCGCCACTGTTGAGCAGGTAGGCCTGGTCGCTGCCGGTACGATGGCACAGGCGGTCGACAAGATTGAGTTGAGCGCGGTTATGCAGCCCCAGGCCTGGATTGATCAGGGCCTGGGTCTGGTCGGCAAGGGCTTTGATCAAGACCTGCGGGCTGTGGCCGAGGCTGTTGGCAGCGTTGCCCTGGCTGAAATCCAGGTAGGCACGCTCGTCGCTGTCCCACAGCCACGAGCCCTGGCCACGAACGAAAACCTGAGGCGGCCTCGCCACGGTGGGCATCAGCGCCTCGCTGGACAGCGTATCGGGTGAAGCCTCCAGCACCAGGTCGTCCAGGCTGGGCACGGGGCGACGCATATTGAAGAGATTCACAGCTTGCCCCCAGTGGCAACCGGACCTTGGTCGGTTTTCCCTGCAATCACTGTCTGAGGGTGTGTTGCCTTGCCTATGTAAACGCCATCAACATAAACGCTGTTCATTGCCCGATCCGGCCCTGTAAGCCCTGCGAATAGGCGCTAGACTAGGCGCCTCGGGGGCCACCGGCCATTTCGTTTTTCCAGCTTTTTCGATAAGCAAACCTTATGGATTTTAAGCAACTGCGTTATTTCGTCGCGGTGTATGAAGAAGGCCATGTGGGCCGTGCCGCTGAACGCCTGTCGATCTCCCAGCCAGCGCTCTCACAACAGATCCGCCAGTTGGAGCGCAACCTCGATGTGAGCCTGTTCGAACGCAGCAGCAAACGCCTGCTGCCCACCCTGGCCGCCCATACGCTGTACAACCATGCCTTGCCGCTGATCGATGGCATGCAGCAAGCCGTCGAAGCCTTGCGTAACTTCAAGGGCCAGGCCATGCGCACCCTGGCCATCGGCGTGCTGCAAACCGTGCACACCAGCCTGGTCCCGCAAATGCTAGAGCGCGTGCGCAAGGCCCAGCCGCACCTGGTGGTGCAGATCTACGAATTGACCGGGATCGAGATTGAACGGCGGTTGCTTAACGGCTCGCTGGACATCGGCATCAGCTATCTGCCACCACGCCAGCCGGGGCTGCACGGTGTGTTGTTGTACGAAGATGAATTGAAGATAGTCATCCCCGAGGACCATCCCCTGCGCGAATTCAAGAAAGTCTCGCTGAAACAGGCCGCCGAACTGCCGATGTTGTTGCTGGGGGAAGAGTTCCAGGTTCGACAGATCTGGCAGGGTCAGTTATCCAACCTCGGACGCCGGCCGCAGGTACAGGCGGAGTTGAATACCATGGTGGGGATTCTCGACAGCTTGCCTAACACCAAATTGGCCACGGTGCTGCCGGGACGCTCCCAGGACGAACACAACAGCCAGTCGCTGCTCTGGAAACCCTTGAGTGAACCCAGGGTGCCGTTAAAGGTAGGTTTGGTGTGTCGCGATGTACAGCGCCAGCAGGCAACCATGGCGCTGCTGCGCACCTTGCTGGAAGACGTGATGAATGCGCCGCAGGCCCTGCCCTGAAATTCGGCGCCTGACTTTTTCGCGGGCAAAAGAAAACCCCGCCGAAGCGGGGCTTTGCAGACTGTTTCCCTGACATCCATTTCACTCCGCCATCCTGGCAGAATCCTACGTGTCCGTGTTGTTGCTTTGCGCTTCCTGCGCGACGTCCATGTGAAGTAGATTATCCGTGGATCCAATTTGGCGATAGAGGACGATTAGCAGTACGTCATGTAAGAGAATGCTTACACGCCCTCCAAGCCGTTAGAACAGTGCCTCATCCAGCAAAAACAGTGATTCGCTACCGGCTTTTACCGACGCACTCAGCGAGTGAATACGTGGCAACAGACGCGCAAAGTAGAAGCGCGCGGTGCCCAGCTTGCTGGCGTAGAAGTCTTCCTCAGTCTCTTTGCCCAACGCGGCCTTGGCCATGCGCGCCCACATATAGGCGTAGGCCATGTAACCAAATGCATGCAAATACTCCACCGAGGCTGCGCCGATCTCGTTCGGATTGGTCCTGGCACGATCCAGCACCCAGGCGGTCAATTCGTCCAGGTTATCCACCGCTGCGCCCAGTGGCTGGGTGAACTCCGCCAATTCGGGCCCCGCCGAGGCGATGAACTGGCGAATCTCGTCGGCGAACAAGGTGTAGAACGCACCGCCGCTGCCGACGATCTTGCGTCCCATCAAATCCAGTGCCTGGATGCCGTTGGTGCCTTCGTAGATCTGGGTGATACGTACATCACGCACCAGTTGCTCCTGGCCCCACTCACGAATGTAACCGTGGCCACCAAACACTTGCTGGCCGAGCACGGTGGTTTCCAGGCCCAGGTCGCTGAGGAACGCCTTGGCGACCGGCGTCAACAAGGCCACCAGGTTATCGGCCCGCTCGCGGGCAGCGGCATCTTCACTGAACTTGGCGATGTCCAGCTGCGTCGCCACATAGGTGGAAAACGCGCGTCCGCCTTCGTTGGAGGCTTTCATGGTCAACAGCATACGGCGCACGTCGGGGTGGACGATGATCGGGTCGGCCACTTTGTCTTTGGCCTGGGCACCGGTCGGCGCACGGCTTTGCAGGCGGTCCCGCGCATATTCAATCGCGTTCTGGTAGGAGCGCTCGCCGGACGCCAGGCCCTGGATACCCACGCCAAGGCGCTCATAGTTCATCATGGTGAACATCGCCGCCAACCCACGGTTGGGTTCGCCCACCAGGTAGCCAACGGCTTCGTCGAAGTTCATCACGCAGGTGGCGGATGCCTGGATACCCATCTTGTGTTCGATGGAGCCGCAGCTCACCGGGTTGCGCGCGCCCAGGCTGCCGTCGGCGTTGACCATGAACTTCGGCACCAGGAACAGCGAAATCCCCTTGGGACCGGCCGGTGCGTCCGGCAGTTTGGCCAGCACCAGGTGAATGATGTTCTCGGTGAGGTCGTGTTCACCGCCAGTGATAAAGATCTTGGTTCCGCTGATCCTGTAGGAACCGTCTGCCTGCGGCTCGGCCTTGGTGCGGATAATCCCCAGGTCGGTACCCGCGTGTGCTTCCGTCAGGCACATGGAGCCTGCCCACTCGCCGGAATACATCTTCGGCAGGTAGATGGCCTTGAGTTCCTCGCTGGCATGGGTGTTGATCGACACGCAGGCGCCGGAGGTCAGCATCGGGTACAGGCCGAACGCCAGGCTTGACGAGTTGATCATCTCCTCGACCTGGGCCGATACCGCCTTGGGCATGCCCATGCCGCCAAACACGGGGTCGCCGCCTACGCCGACCCAGCCACCTTCAGCGTAGGTCTTGTAGGCCTGTGGATAACCATCCGGAGTAAACACCGCCGTGTTATCCCAGCGGCAGCCCTGTTCATCGCCGCCACGGCTGAGCGGGGCGATGGATTTGGCGGTGACCTTGCCGGCTTCTTCGAGGATGGCCTCTACGGTTTCGGCGTCAACGCTGTCTGCCAATGCCGGCAATTGGGCCCAAGTGGTGGCGACCTCAAAGACTTCGTTGAGGACGAAGCGCATATCACGCAGCGGCGCTTTGTAATCAGCCATGGCAAACCTCGTGAGAACGTGAAAAGTGATTCGATAGGATCGGTTTTACAGGCTCCGAGTGTACCCGAACAACTTTTCAGACACATAGGGTCCACTTGTGACTGACTGGTATTTTTAAGTCATCACAGCGCAAACGACTCCGCAGGCAGACTCATCAGGCATTCGCTGCCCGCTTCCACGGCGGCGCGGTGGGTTGCGGTACGTGGCAACAGGCGCTTGAAGTAAAAGTCGCAGGTCGCCAGCTTGGCCTTGGCGAAGTCAGTGTCATCGTGCGCCAGCGCTGCAATGGCCATCCGAAGCCACAGGTAGGCGAGGATGATGTAACCGCTGTACATCAAGTAATCCACCGCCGCTGCGCCCACCTCATCCGGGTTTTTCATCGCGGCCATACCGACCTGGGTAGTCAGCTCGCCCCATTCCTGATTCAGTTGATTAAGCTGCACCACATAGCCCTTGAGCTGCGCATGTTCGGCATTCGCCGCGCAAAACTTATGCACGATTTTGGTAAAGCCGCGCAGCAGCTTGCCCTGGCTGCCCAACACCTTGCGCCCCAGCAGGTCGAGGGCCTGGATGCCGTTGGTGCCTTCGTAGATCGGCGCAATCCGCGCATCGCGCGCCAGTTGTTCCATGCCCCACTCACGAATGTAGCCATGGCCGCCGAATATCTGCATGCCGTGGTTGGTCACCTCCAGCCCGGTGTCGGTCATAAAGGCTTTGCAGATGGGGGTGAGGAACGCCAACAGGTCTTCGGCCTCCTGGCGCTGGCCGGCGTCGCTGCAAAGGTGCGCGGTGTCGAGCAACTGCGCGGTGAAATAGGTCAGTGCGCGGTTGCCTTCGTTGAAGGCTTTCATGGTCAGCAGCATACGGCGCACATCGGGATGCACGATGATCGGGTCGGCGGCTTTCTCCGGGGCCTTGGCGCCGGTCAGCGCGCGCATTTGCAGGCGGTCGTTGGCGTACTTGATCGCGCCCTGGAAGCTCGCCTCGCCATTGCACAGGCCCTGCATGCCGGTGCCCAGGCGGGCGTGGTTCATCATGGTGAACATGCAGTTGAGGCCCTTGTTCGCCTCGCCAATCAAAAAGCCCTTGGCGCCGTCGAAGTTGAGCACGCACGTGGCCGAGGCCTTGATGCCCATCTTGTGCTCGATAGAGCCGCAGTGCACCGCATTGCGCTCAGCCGAATCCACATGGAACTTGGGCACGATAAACAACGAGATACCCTTGGTGCCCGCCGGCGCATCCGGCAGCTTGGCCAGCACCAGATGGATGATATTGGCGCTCATGTCGTGCTCACCGGCCGAGATGAAGATCTTGCTCCCGGTGATCGCGTAGCTGCCATCCGCCTGGGGCACGGCACGGGTCTTGATCAGGCCCAGGTCGGTGCCGCAATGGGCTTCGGTCAGGCACATGGTGCCGGTCCATTCGCCTGCGGTGAGTTTGCTCAGGAACGTGGCCTTCTGCTCTTCGGTGCCGTGGGCGTGGATCGCTGACATCGCGCCGTGGGTCAGGCCCGGATACATGCCCCACGAGGTGTTGCTGGAGCCGATCATCTCGCTGAGCACCAGGCCCAACGATTGCGGCAGGCCCTGGCCGCCGTAGGCCGGGTCTGCCGCCACACCGTGCCAGCCGCCCTCGACGTATTGGGCGAAGGCTTCCTTGAAGCCCTTGGGCGTCGTCACCACGCCGTTGTCGAAATGGCAGCCCTCCTCATCACCACTGCGGTTGAGTGGCGAAAGCACGTTCTCGCAGAATTTGGCACCTTCTTCCAGGATTGCACTGACCATGTCCGGACTGGCGTCCGTGGCGCCCAGGGCAGCGTAGTGGCCGTGGAAATCAAACACGTTGTCGATCAGAAAGCGCATGTCGCGCAGGGGAGCTTTGTACTCAGGCATGGCGATGTCTCCGGCAGCAGATCCTTTCAACCTACTGCCGGCCAGCGCCTCGGACAATCATTGTAGAACCGCTGAATACAGCGCCATCACTCAACCGGCAGCGCTCTGCATGCGCACCGCGCCACGGCGGGTCTGCCCGGCCGCAACCACACAGTTACGCCCCGCGCCCTTGGCGGCGTACAGCGCCTGGTCGGCGGACTTGAGCACTTCTTCCGCCGTGCGCTGGTCGATCTGGCGTTCGGCCACGCCGATGCTGACCGTCACAGACACACTCGACGCGCCGCTGCCCGCCCGGCGTTGACGGCCTTGTTGATCATCCTGGGGCCGGTCCGAATTACGCAGCTTGATGTCATAGTTGGCGACGATCTCGCGGATTTCCTCCAGGTGCGGCATGCACTCATCCAGGGTCTTGCCGGCGAACACCACGGCGAACTCTTCACCGCCGTAGCGGTAGGCACGCCCACCCCCATTGACCTTGGACAGCTTGCTCGCGACCAGGCGCAGCACCTGGTCGCCCACATCGTGACCATGGGTGTCATTGAAGCGCTTGAAGTGATCGACGTCGGTCATCGCCAGCACATAGTTGCGCCCCAGCCGCTGCATGCGTTCGTTCAGGGCACGGCGCCCCGGCAGGCCGGTCAGTTCGTCGCGGAACGCCATTTGATAAGCCTCGTGGGCCACGCCGGCGGCGATCATCAGCATGACCTGGCTGCACATGATATTCAGCGTGAACGGCAGGATGAAGGTCTGCGGCAACATCCAGAACATCCCCAGCAAGCCCACCAGTTGCGCTGCATGCAGCGGGCGCGGCTGGTACCAGTATTGCGCCGCCAGGGCGAGGAAGCCGACCAGGAACATCGGGTAAGACAACTGGATCAGGCTCATCCAGGTCCCATGCAGAGCGGGCCAGCGGATCTCCGCCAGCCAGTTCAGCAGTGCCTGGGGATAACTTTGCTCCAGGGCCAGGGCCACGCTGCCGATTGCCAGCAGCACCGCACAACGGGCAACGAAGTCGCGAAACAGGTGGGTCTTCTCCTGCCACAGCGCGTAGATGCTGAACAGCAACGGCAATAACAGGCAACACAGGTGAAACACCACGGCCGCGTCTTCGCGCACGCGGCCATTGTCGCGATAGAAATCGGTCTGGGTATCGAGCAGGAAGTAGGCGATGTACACCGTGATCATCAGGAACAATTCACGCTGACGGCGATAAACCGCGCAGTACGAACCGCCCAGCAACAGCACCAGGGTCGGCAACACATTGAACAGCGAGGTGAAGAAGACGCTGAGGTCCTTGACGTACGCAGCCGAGAGCCCGGCCAGCAACAGCAGCAACGAAGGAAGAAAGTGACTGAAACGTAAAGCAGACACGCGTGACAAGGGTAAAACTCCGACCCGCAAAAAGTAGTGGCACTGTGCCTTGATGCGAACAGTTAAGCACACCCTGCCCGTCATGTATCACATTGCCATCACTGTAACGGCAGCCGGAGAAAATCCCTGAGCGCTGCACTGTGTTTTTTATCCCCCAATGAAAAAACCGCCGCTCCCAAGGGAAGCGACGGTTTCAAATGAACCCGGTAAGGCTTAGTAAGCCAGGCCGAAGTCTTCTTCTTTCATGTCCATCAGGTTACTGGCGCCCGACAGCATGGTGGCCACGTGGGTACGGGTCCGCGGCAGGATGCGCTGGAAGTAGAAGCGCGCGGTTTGCAGCTTGGCGGTGTAGAACGCTTCTTCGCTGGTACCGGCGGCGAGTTTTTCGGCAGCCAGGCGCGCCATGTCGGCCCAGAAGTAAGCCAGGCACGCGTAACCGGAGTACATCAGGTAATCCACCGAAGCGGCCCCCACCTCTTCGCGGTCTTTCATTGCGGCCATGCCGACCTTCATGGTCAACTCGCCCCACTCTTTGTTCAGCGCAGCCAGCGGTGCCACGAATTCCTTGACCGCGTCGTTGCCTTCGTTGGCCTGGCAGAACTTGTGCACGATCTTGGTGAAGCCCTTGAGCGCTTCGCCCTGGGTCATCAGCACTTTACGGCCGAGCAGGTCCAGTGCCTGGATGCCAGTGGTGCCTTCGTACAGCATGGAGATACGGCTGTCGCGAACGTTCTGCTCCATGCCCCACTCGGCGATAAAGCCGTGGCCGCCATAGATCTGCACGCCGTGGTTGGCGGATTCAAAACCGACTTCGGTCATGAACGCCTTGGCAATCGGAGTCATGAATGCCAGCAGGCCGTCGGCCTGTTTCTTGGCCTCGTCGTCGGTGCCGTACTTGACGATATCCACTTGCTTGGCGGTGAAGTACACCATCGCACGGTTACCTTCGGCGAAGGCTTTCATGGTCAGCAGCATGCGGCGCACGTCAGGGTGCACGATGATCGGGTCAGCGGCCTTTTCCGGCGCTTTCGGGCCAGTCAGGGAACGCATCTGCAAGCGATCGCGGGCATATTTCAGGCCGCCCTGGAAGCCGATCTCGGCGTGGGCCAGGCCTTGCAGCGCGGTGCCCAGGCGAGCGGTGTTCATAAAGGTGAACATGCAGTTCAGGCCTTTGTTCGCCGGGCCGATCAGGAAACCGGTGGCCGCGTCGAAGTTCATCACACAGGTGGCGTTACCGTGGATACCCATCTTGTGTTCCAGGGAACCACAGCTCACGGCGTTGCGCGCACCGATCGAGCCGTCGGCGTTGGGCAGGAACTTGGGCACGATGAACAGCGAGATGCCTTTGGTACCCGCCGGTGCGTCCGGCAGGCGGGCCAGCACGATGTGGACGATGTTGTCGGCCATGTCGTGTTCACCGGCCGAGATGAAGATCTTGGTACCGGAGACTTTGTAGGAACCATCGGCCTGAGGCTCGGCCTTGGTGCGCAGCATGCCCAGGTCGGTACCGCAGTGTGGCTCGGTCAGGCACATGGTGCCGGTCCACTCGCCCGACACCAGCTTGGTCAGGTAAGCCTCTTGCTGCTCGGGGGTGCCATGCTCGGAAATGGTGTTCATCGCACCATGGGACAGGCCCGGGTACATGCCCCACGACCAGTTGGCTTCGCCGACCATTTCGCTCACGGCCAGGCCCAGGGATTCCGGCAGGCCTTGGCCGCCGTGCTCCACGTCGTGGGCCAGGCTTGGCCAGCCGCCTTCGACGAATTGTTTGTAGGCTTCTTTGAACCCAGCAGGGGTTTTAACGCCAGACTCACTCCAGGTGCACCCTTCGATGTCACCCACGCGGTTCAATGGTGCCAGCACTTGCTCACAAAACTTGGCGCCTTCTTCGAGAATGGCGTCAACCATGTCCGGGGTAGCGTCCTGGCAAGCCGGCAGGCTTTGATAGTGCGCTTCATAGCCGAGCAGTTCGTCACGAACGAAGCGAATATCACGCAAGGGGGCCTTGTAGTCAGGCATAGCGATAAACCTCTGCTGATGTATCTGGAATGAACAACCGCGTGGATTTGTTATGGCGGTCAAACAGGTGTTTGAAACATACGTTTACGACCTGGGGATGTCAAGCGTCGTCCAGACACCGTTTGTCATGACGCGGGTCAATGGCAGGCATGGCGAGGCCTGCGGCGGGATGCCACAAGGTGTTCAGAAGAAAATGGAGGATTGCGCAAAGGCGACCAGCCCCAGGAAGAAGCCGGTCGTACGAAAGAGGGGTTAAGCGAAGGTGTCGATCAGGGTACCGAGCATTTCGTCTGAAGCCTTGGCGACCTTGGCGCCCAACTCCACTTGAAACTTGCCTTGGGCCATTTCAACCATATTGCTCGCCGAGTTCGTCGGCTGGGCAAGGTCATTGGCTTGCAACCGGTCGCGCTGTGCGTCCGACGGCTGGGTGGTCGCGGCGCTGGCAATCCTGCCGGCGGCCTGGTCGACACGGCTCTGCCCGGCCTGAATGGTGCTCAGCCCCGAGTAAAACGCGCTGCTGCCAGAGATGTCCATGGCTTCAACCTGCCTTTAGAGAATCGTGGAGTTGAATTGAATCAGACATACTGGCAAAAAGCCCGTTAAAAACACTAATGGCATAATGCCTTGCCGATAGCCAGAATCAGTCAAGCAGGTCCAGTTGCAGGTACTCAGCTACCGCCTCGGCGCCGGCGTGCTTGAGCTTGGGCACTCGTCCAAGGCATGGCGCGGGCAAACGCTCGGCCAGGGTGGCGAGGTTTTCTTCCAGACGAGAGGTCTTGGGGTCGATGATATTCGCCACCCAACCGGCCAAGGGCAAACCGTCCCGGGCGATGGCTTCGGCGGTGAGCAAGGCATGGCTGATGCATCCCAGGCGCACGCCCACCACCAGGATCACCGGCAGTTGCAGCGCCATGGCCAGGTCCGACAGGTTGTCCTGGTCAGCCAACGGCACACGCCAACCGCCTGCGCCTTCGATGAGGGTGAAATCCGCCTGACGCGCCAGAATCTGCTGCATGGGTTTCAACAACGACTGCACCGTCAGCGCGACGCCGGCCTCCCGCGCGGCCAGATGGGGCGCGATGGCGGGTTCGAACGCCACCGGGTTGACCTCGGCATAACTCAACGGCAATGAACATTCGGCCAGCAGCGCCAGGGCATCGGCGTTGCGCAAGCCCTTGGCCGTGATCTGGCAGCCGGAAGCCACGGGTTTTCCCGCCGCAGTACTTTTGCCGGCTAGCCGAGCGGCGTGCAACAGGCCGGCGGCGATAGTGGTCTTGCCGACATCCGTATCGGTGCCGGTGATGAAATAGGCGGCGCTCATAGGGGCTTCTCCAGGACGGCGTACACCACTTGATAAGTGGCCGGCAGTCCCTCGGCCTGACGGAACTGCTCGTAGGCGTCTACCAGTGCAACAATCCGCGCACGGCCCGTCAACCCTCCCGGGCGGCCCGGATTGAGATTGTGCGCACCGAGCGCCTTGAGCTCATGGGTCAGGCTGCGCACATCCGGATAATGCAGCACATGGGCACGTCGCTCCAGGCTGACCACGCGCAAACCGCTGGCCGCGCACAACTGCTGGTACGCCTCGAAAGTGCGGAAGCGATTGACGTGCACCAGGCCATCCGCCGCCCGCCAGCTTTCGCGCAACTCATCCAGCGTCCCGACGCACAAACTGGCGAACGCCAGCACGCCACCCGGCTGCAGCACGCGATAGGCCTCGCTGAGCACCGCCTCGAAGTTCGCACACCACTGCACCGCCAGGCTGGAGAAGAGCAGCTCGAAGCTCTCGGCTTTCAGCGGCAAGCGTTCTGCATCACCCGCGACAAAATGATGTGCGCCACCCAAAGGCCGCGCATGGTTAAGCATGCCCTCGGCAATATCCAGCGCCACACCTTGGCTGGCGGGCAACAACTCGCCCAGCACACGGCTGAAATAACCCGTGCCGCAGCCCATATCCAGCCAGTGCCGTGGCGCACACGCTGATGGCAGCCGGGCCAGCAGCCCATGCCCTACGGCGCGCTGCAACTCGGCGACGCTGTCGTAACTGGCCGCCGCACGGGAAAACGACGCCGCCACCTGACGTTTGTCCGGCAAGGCGCCCGGCAGGGAGGGATGGGATAAATCAGTCATCGACGCACTCATGCAAAAAAGCCTGGATGGCCCCCGCCACACCGTGGGGGTCTTCCAGAAGAAAAGCGTGACCAGCCTGTTCAATCAGGCCGATTTCCACATCCGGCAGCAGCCTCAGCAGGTCGCTGGCGGCTTCGGCGGGCACCAATCCGTCCATGCCGGCGAACAGGTGCAACTGTGGGCCGCGATAAGCCAGCAAGGCTTCGCGGGTATCCAGTTGGGCCAGCAGTTCCAGACCGGGCATCAACACGCTGGACGCTGAATGCGGCGCGCCACTGACCAGCAGGCGCGACAGCCCCCGCGGGTCCTCGGCGCCCTTGGCGCACAACAGGCCGAAGCGCTTGAGGGTGACTTGGGAGTCGGCATGGCAGCCGGCCAGGAACGCATCGAAGGTCGCGGCGGGCATCCCATGGGGCCAGCCGTCGTGTGCGACGAAGCACGGGTTGCTCGCCAGGGTCAGCAAGCCGCAGCAACGCTCGCCGCGCCGCGCCGCCAGTTCGGCAGCGAGCATGCCGCCCAGGGACCAGCCGCCCAGCCAGGCGTTGTCGGGCAGGGTAGCGTCGAGTTCGTCGAGCCATTCATCGAGGTCGCTGGAAGCAAGCGCCGGCAATGGCTCGACCTGCACCTGCAGGTGTGCGTCCAGGCCACGCAAGGCGGCGGCCAAAGGCTCCAGCGGCGATACGCCGAGACCCCAGCCGGGCAGCAGGATCAGTCGATCACGCATGGTCGGGCTCCGTGGCACCAGACAAGCGGAAACACTCTTCCAATGCGTTTAACAATAGCTGTACCTGCGCCTCGCTGTGGGCTGCGGTCAAGGTCACGCGCAAACGCGCGCTGCCGGCGGGTACGGTGGGCGGGCGGATCGCCGTGACCATCAGGCCCCGCTCACGCAGCATCTGCGACAGTCGCACGGCCTTGGCACTGTCGCCGATCAGGATCGGCTGGATCGGTGTAAAGCTGTCCATCAAGTCCAGGCCAAGCTGCTCGGCGCCCTGGCGAAACTGACGAATCAGGCGGTCGAGGTGCTCGCGCCGCCAATGTTCGGTGCGTAGCAGCTCCAGGCTTTTCAGGGTGGCGCAGGCCAGCGCCGGCGGTTGGCTGGTGGTGTAGATATACGGCCGGGCAAACTGGATCAGGCTTTCGATCAGGTCCTCACTGCCCGCGACAAACGCGCCCGCCGTGCCGAACGCTTTGCCCAGGGTGCCGACCAATACCGGCACGTCGTCCTGGCTCAAGCCGAAATGCTCGACGATCCCGCCGCCATTGGCGCCGAGCGGACCAAAGCCATGGGCATCATCCACCATCAACCAGGCGCCTTTGGCCCTGGCTGCACGGGCCAGTGCCGGCAGGTCGGCCAGGTCGCCGTCCATGCTGAACACACCATCGGTGACCACCAGCGTATTACCGGTGGCTTTCTCCAGGCGCTTGGCCAGGCTGATCGAGTCGTTGTGCAGGTAGCGATTGAAGCGCGCACCGGACAGCAAGCCGGCATCCAGCAGCGAGGCATGGTTGAGACGGTCTTCCAGCACCGTATCGCCCTGCCCCACCAACGCCGTGACCGCACCGAGGTTGGCCATGTAGCCGGTGGTAAACAGCAGCGCACGCGGGCGGCCAGTGAGATCGGCCAGCGCCTCCTCCAGTTCATGGTGCGGCGTGGAATGGCCCACCACCAAGTGCGAGGCACCGCCGCCCACGCCCCAATGGGACGCCCCGGCGCGCCAGGCCTCGATCACTTGCGGGTGATTGGCCAGGCCCAGGTAATCGTTATTGCAGAATGCCAGGAGGGGTTGACCGTCAACCACCACCGCCGGGCCTTGGGGGCTCTGGAGCAGCGGGCGTTGACGGTAAAGGTGTTCGGCACGGCGGGCAGCGAGGCGCGCGGAGAGATCAAAAGACATGCAGGCCTCGGGGTGGCAGGTGCAACTCGGTCAAAACATATGGGAATCAAACAACGGCGTTATAGAACTGCTCGCTGCTCTTCTGCTCCACCAACGCCTGTTCGATGGCCGCCTGGTGCACTTCATCCGCATGCTCTTCACGGGCTTCCGGCAGGATGCCCAGGCGCGAGAACAGTTGCATGTCCTTGTCGGCCTGAGGGTTGGCGGTGGTCAGCAGTTTGTCGCCGTAGAAGATCGAGTTGGCACCGGCAAAGAACGCCAGGGCCTGCATCTGCTCGTTCATCGCTTCGCGCCCCGCCGACAGGCGCACATGGGATTGCGGCATCAGGATGCGCGCCACGGCCAGCATGCGGATGAAATCGAACGGGTCGATGTCCTCGGCATTTTCCAACGGTGTGCCGGCGACTTTCACCAGCATGTTGATCGGCACCGACTCCGGATGCTCCGGCAGGTTGGCCAACTGGATCAGCAGGTTGGCGCGGTCATCAAGGGACTCGCCCATGCCAAGGATGCCGCCGGAGCAGATCTTCATCCCCGACTCACGCACATAGGCCAGGGTTTGCAGGCGCTCGCTGTAGGTACGGGTGGTGATGATACTGCCGTAGAACTCCGGCGACGTATCTAGGTTGTGGTTGTAGTAATCCAGGCCGGCCTGGGCCAGGGCCGTAGTCTGGTCCTGGTCGAGACGGCCGAGGGTCATGCAGGTTTCCAGGCCCATGGCCTTCACGCCTTTGACCATCTGCAGCACATAAGGCATGTCTTTGGCCGACGGGTGTTTCCAGGCGGCGCCCATGCAGAAACGGGTCGAACCGATGGCCTTGGCGCGAGCGGCCTCTTCGAGGACCTTCTGCACCTCCATCAGCTTTTCTTTTTCCAGGCCCGTGTTGTAGTGGCCCGACTGCGGACAATATTTGCAATCTTCCGGGCAGGCACCGGTCTTGATCGACAGCAGGGTCGACACCTGTACACGGTTGGCATCGAAATGCGCGCGGTGCACGGTCTGCGCCTGGAACAACAGGTCATTGAACGGCTGCACGAACAACGCTTTGACTTCGGCTAAGGACCAATCGTGACGCAAGGTGGCGGTGGTGCTGGCGCTCATGGGCGATTCCTTGATTATGCTTTGGCAAGCGCTGCGGGAAGGGGCAATACCCACAGACACGACACGGATGCTCGGCATATTTAAGGAAGATTCATGCACTGTCAACCAAGCTACAAACACGAAGTTTACATCTGGTCAAAAAACATACAGACATGTTTAATCTGCGACGAGACGACTGAAACCGCCGACTGTGTCTGCAACGTCTGCGAAACCGAGCTGCCCTGGCTGATGGAGCATTGCGAAATCTGCGCCCTGCCTTTGGCGATGGACGGCCTGGTCTGCGGCCAGTGCCTGAGACAACCGCCCGCCTTTAAACACGTGATCGCCCCCTGGACCTACAGCTTTCCGGTGGACACCCTGATCAGTCGCTTCAAGCACCAGGCACGCTGGCCCCTCGGGCATATGCTGGGGCGCTTGCTGGGGCACTACTTGCAACATCGCTTCGACAACCACTCACTCACCCGCCCGGACATGCTGCTGCCAGTGCCCATGGCCCGCAGGCGCCTGCGTGAACGGGGCTATAACCAGGCGCTGATGCTGGCGCGCTGGCTCAGCGTCGACCTCGACCTTCCCCACGATGAACATCTATTGCTACGCCCTTATGAAACCGTCGCGCAGCAAGCCCTCGACGCCAAGACGCGCAAGCGCAACCTGCTCAACGCCTTCGCCCTGGCCCCGGGTGCCGAGGTGCGCGGCCGCCACCTGGCACTGGTGGACGACGTGCTCACCACCGGCGCCACCGCCCACAGCCTGGCGCGGTTATTGATCAACGCCGGCGCGCGACAGGTAGACGTGTACTGCCTGGCCCGCACGCCAAAGCCTGGCACTTGACTCTCATGCCTCGCGGCCGCAACGTCCGCTCATCCCACCACAGCGAATGCCCATGTCCCTACCGACGCTGCTCAGCCAACATATTGTCCGCCGCCCCCAGCGTATCGCCCTGCTGGGGCATATCGCCGAGCAGGGCTCCATCACCCGCGCCGCCAAAAGTGCGGGCTTGAGCTACAAGGCCGCCTGGGACGCCATCGACGAGCTGAACAACCTGGCGCAAAAACCCTTGGTCGAACGCAGTGTCGGCGGCAAGGGCGGCGGCGGCGCCAAACTCACGGCCGAGGGTGAACGGGTGTTGCGCCTCTACCAGCGCCTGCAAGTGTTGCAGGCCGAAGTGCTCGGCTCGGACGAGGCCGCCAGCGACTTCAACCTGCTCGGCCGCTTGATGCTGCGCACCAGCGCCCGTAACCAGTTGCATGGTCAGGTCATTGCGATTGAACAGCGTGGCCGCAACGACCTGATTCACTTGCAGCTCGCCGGAGGGCTGACCCTGGCGGCGCAAATCACCCATGACAGTACGCAACGGCTGGAGCTGGAAGTCGGCGTGGAAGTCGTTGCGCTGATCAAGGCCGGCTGGCTGGAATTGCTGGCGCCCGACAAACCTGCAACACCTGGACACAATTGCATGAGCGGGACCGTAGACGCGATTCTCGCCGCCGAGGACGGCCCCAGCGAAGTGCGCATCGCCCTGCCCAATGGCCAGGTTTTATGCGCCTTGGGGCAGCCCGCCGCGCTCGAGGCCCTGGGCGCCGCCGCTGGCAGGACGCTCCAAGTGCAATTTGCCGCCAGCAATGTGCTGCTCGGCACGCCGGTCTGAGCCGAGTAGCTCTTCAAACTGCAACAATCTCGTCACGCCCGCTCCTTATGGTGTCTGCAAAAACCGCAGGGAGCCTGACATGAACCTATTAGAAGAAAACCAAGCCACCGACCTCGAACAGATGGTCGGCCTCACCCGCCGCCGCTTCATCGGTGCCGGCGCCCTGTGCGGTGCCGCGATGTTCCTCGGTGGCAACCTGCTGAGCCGCAGCGCCCTGGCCGTCAACGCCGCCTCCGCCAGCCCGCTGCTGGGCTTTACCAGCATCGCTGCGGCCACCAGCGACACCATCACCCTGCCGCCGGGCTACAGCGCTTCGGTGCTGATCAGCTGGGGCCAGCCGCTGCACAAGAGCGCGCCGGCCTTCGACCCGTCCGGCAACGGCACCGCCAAAGCCCAGGAACAACAGTTCGGCGACAACAACGACGGCATGAGCCTGTTCGCCTTCCCCGGCGACGACAACCGCGCGCTGATGGCAATCAACAACGAATACACCAACTACCGCTACCTCTTCGCCCACGGCGGCGCGCCGCAATCGGCCGAAGACGTGCACAAGGCCCAGGCCAGTGAAGGTGTGTCGGTGATCGAAGTACGGCGCAAGGGCGATACCTGGCAGTTCGTCCAGGACTCGCGCTACAACCGGCGCATCCACGGCAACTCGCCGATCCGCCTGAGCGGCCCCGCCGCCGGCCACGAATGGTTGAAAACCAGCGCCGACAAGTCCGGCAAAAAAGCCCTCGGCACCTTCCAGAACTGCGCCAACGGCCAGACCCCATGGGGCACTTACCTGACCTGCGAAGAGAACTTCACCGACTGCTTTGGCAGCAGCAACCCCCAGCAAGCGTTCGATGCCGGGCAGAAACGCTACGGCGTGGTGGCCGCCAGCAAAGAGATCAACTGGCACCTGCACGACCCGCGCTTCGACCTGGCCAAGAACCCCAATGAACTCAACCGCCACGGCTGGGTCGTGGAAATCGACCCGTTCGACCCGCAATCCACCCCGGCAAAACGCACCGCCCTGGGCCGCTTCAAGCACGAGAACGCCGCCCTGGCGCAAACCCGTGACGGCCGCGCCGTGGTGTACATGGGCGACGACGAGCGCGGCGAGTTCATCTACAAGTTCGTCAGCCGCGACAAGATCAACCACAAGAGCCCCAAGGCCAACAAAGACCTGCTCGACCACGGCACCTTGTACGTGGCTATCTTCGATGCGGGCGATGGCAACGCCGATCATCCGAAGGGCAAAGGGCAATGGGTCGAGCTGACCCATGGCAAAAACGGCATCGACGCCAGCACCGGCTTCGCCAGCCAGGCCGAAGTGCTGATCCACGCGCGCCTGGCCGCCAGTGTGGTCAAAGCCACGCGCATGGACCGCCCGGAATGGATCGTGGTCAGCCCCACCGACGGCCAGGTCTACTGCACCCTGACCAACAACGCCAAGCGCGGCGAAGACGGCCAACCGGTGGGCGGGCCCAACCCGCGTGAGAAAAACGTCTACGGCCAGATCCTGCGCTGGAAGGCCAACGCCGATGACCATGGCGCCGCGGACTTCAGCTGGGACCTGTTTGTAGTGGCCGGCAACCCTGGCGTGCACGCCGGCAAGCCCAAGGGCGGATCGTCCAACATCAACCCGCAGAACATGTTCAACAGCCCCGATGGCCTGGGTTTCGACAAGGCCGGGCGCCTGTGGATCCTCACCGACGGCGACTACAGCAACGCGGGCGACTTCGCCGGCATGGGCAATAACCAGATGCTCTGCGCCGACCCGGCGACCGGCGAAATCCGCCGCTTCATGGTTGGGCCGGTGGCCTGTGAGGTGACGGGGATCAGCTTCTCGCCGGATCAGAAGACGCTGTTTGTAGGGATTCAGCATCCGGGGGAAACCGGGGGTTCGACTTGGCCGGAACATCTGCCTAACGGCAAGCCGCGCTCCTCGGTGATGGCGATTCGGCGGGATGATGGCGGGATTGTCGGTGCCTGATAGACCGCCCCACTGTAGGAGCGGGCTTGCCCGCGAAGACCGTCAGCGATAACGCAGCGGAACCTGACACTCCACTGCGCGCTCAGGTTTTTCGCGAGCAAGCTCGCTCCTACAGCGGTACCATACTCGGCCGGAAGCGGCGCCCTGCTGCCCGCAGGAGTTCCCATGGCCCATCCGTTTGAAACCCTCACCCCTGATCTGGTGCTCGATGCCGTCGAAAGCATCGGTTTCCTCAGCGATGCTCGCGTCCTGGCGCTCAACAGCTACGAAAACCGCGTGTATCAGGTGGGCATCGAAGACTCCGAGCCGCTGATCGCCAAGTTCTATCGCCCCCAGCGCTGGACCAACGACGCGATCCTTGAAGAACACCGCTTCACCTTCGAACTGGCCGAATGCGAAGTGCCGGTCGTCGCGCCGATGATTCATAACGGCAAAAGCCTGTTCGAACACGAAGGTTTCCGCTTCACCCTGTTCCCCCGCCGTGGCGGCCGTGCGCCGGAGCCGGGCAACCTTGACCAGCTGTATCGTCTGGGTCAGCTACTCGGCCGTTTGCACGCCGTGGGGTCTACCCGCCCGTTCGAACACCGCGAAGCCTTGGGTGTGAAGAACTTCGGCCACGACTCCCTCACTACCCTGCTCGAAGGCAATTTCATTCCCAAGAGCCTGCTGCCAGCCTACGAGTCCGTGGCCCGCGACCTGCTCAAGCGCGTGGAAGAGATGTACAAAGCCACGCCGCACAAGAACATCCGCATGCACGGCGATTGCCACCCCGGCAACATGATGTGCCGCGATGAGATGTTCCACATCGTCGACCTCGACGACTGCCGCATGGGCCCGGCGGTGCAGGACTTATGGATGATGCTCGCCGGTGATCGCCAGGAATGCCTGGGCCAGCTGTCGGAACTGATGGACGGCTACCAGGAATTCCACGACTTCGACCCGCGTGAACTGGCGCTGATCGAGCCGCTGCGCGCGTTGCGCCTGATGCACTACAGCGCGTGGCTGGCACGGCGCTGGGATGACCCGGCGTTCCCCCACAGCTTCCCGTGGTTCGGCAGCGAGCGGTATTGGGGCGACCAGGTGCTGGCGCTGCGCGAGCAACTCTCAGCGCTCAACGAAGAACCCCTCAAACTCTTCTGAAATCGCCGCTCGCTCCTGTAGGAGCGAGCTTGCTCGCGAAAACCCTGAGGGCGCCGCGTGCAGTCAGGATGCCCGCGTTATCGTTAACGATCTTCGCGAGCAAGCTCGCTCCTACAGAAGGGTAATCCCATTGGTTGACAAATATCCTTACAATCGCGCTTTGTTAGCTGCCTAAGCAAGGATTACGCATGCAAGCCGCCAACCCCCGCAAGGGGTACATCCTGGGCCTGAGCGCCTATGTCATCTGGGGTCTGTTCCCGCTCTACTTCAAAGCCATCGCCAGTGTGCCCGCCGCCGAAATCATCGTGCACCGGGTGCTGTGGTCGGCGCTGTTCGGTGGTTTGCTGCTGATGGTGTGGAAGCACCCCGGCTGGTTTCGCGAACTGCGCGACAACCCCCAGCGCCTGGCAATCCTGGCCCTCAGCGGTTCGTTGATCGCCGGTAACTGGCTGACCTATGTGTGGTCGGTGAACAGCGGGCGAATGCTTGAAGCCAGCCTGGGTTACTACATCAACCCACTGGTGAATGTGCTGCTGGGCATGCTGTTGCTCGGCGAACGCCTGCGTCGCCTGCAATGGGTGGCCGTGGGGCTGGCCGCAGTGGGTGTGGCGCAACAGGTCTGGCAGGTGGGCAGCTTGCCGTGGGTATCGCTGGTACTGGCGCTGACCTTCGGTTTCTACGGCCTGATCCGCAAGCAGGCGCCGGTCAAGGCGCTGCCGGGGCTGGTGGTGGAGACCTGGATGCTGGTGCCGATTGCGGTGGCCTGGTTGTTGTTCAACCCGTCGGCCCACAGTGCGCAACTGGCGTTCTGGAGCACATCCGAAGCCTGGTGGCTGGTGGCGGCCGGTCCGGTGACGTTGATCCCGCTGGTGTGCTTCAACGCCGCCGCACGGCATTTGCCTTACACCGCCTTGGGCTTTTTACAGTATGTGGCACCGACCCTGGTGTTGCTGGAAGCGGTGCTGCTGTTCGGTGAGCACCTGGCATCGAGCACGCTGATCGCCTTTGCCTTTATCTGGGCCGGGCTGGTGGTCTACAGCGTCGATGCCTGGTTGAGCGTGCGCAAACGCTGATCAAATAACGTACAAACCTCTGCAAGCCCCAGCCGGCCTGGCTTGCAGAGATCCATCCCAAGGTTACCCACAACCTGGTCCCCGTCATTTGTGCACAAGCCCTTGAAACTGCTCGTTTTTTGCTCAGCTGGCGGAGAAGCCCGGTGGACGTGGCCTGGCGCCGGGTCTCTACAGGTTATCCACAGGCCCATGCAAGATTTCCATGCATAACCTTGAGGGTGGTTATTCCTCGCTGTGCAGTTCCACCATCAGATCATCCGCCAGGGTTTCCAGGGATTCCTGCAACGCCTCCAAGGACAAGCTCGATGGCACCTGCAACAACGCCTCGGCGCTGAACAGCGGATCACCGCTCATCGGTGCCGGGCGTACATCGGTGCTCAAGCGCTCCAGGTTGACACCCTGTTTGCTCAACAGCGCCGTGATCTCGCGCACGATGCCCGAACGGTCGTTGCCCAGCAGCGTCATCACAATCGACTTGGACGCCGATGCCTGGCCACTGCTGCCCTCGCCCACCAGCACGCGAATACCGTGTGTGGATAAATCATCCAAAGCCCCCACCAAGGCCTGACGACTCTCGGCAGGCACGCTGACCCGCAGGATCCCGGCGAACTGCCCGGCCATATGCGCCATTCGGCTTTCCAGCCAATTGCCGCCGTGGGCCGTAATGTTCTGCGCGATGCGTTCCACCAGGCCGGGTTTGTCGGCGGCGATAATAGTGAGTACAAGATGGTCCATGGCGAAGCCCTCTGAATTCAATCTACAAGGTGGACCCGGGGGCCCGCGAAAACAAATCGTGTACCATTTTTATATTTATCTGGAACAATCCAATAGTTTTTTGAGAACATCCGGTTCTCCGCTGTGACCGTACGACCAAAGTGGGTCGCTAAACGACGTATTTAGTCTAATTTTCACAACCGCAAGTCATCATGTAGTATGCCCTCCCGTGCACTACATAATGAAAATCCGAAACAGCGCATTAGCTCCGCAGAGTGAGGCAAGCAATGACTGAACACGTTCAAGTCGGTGGCCTGCAGGTCGCCAAAGTCCTGTTCGACTTCGTGAACAACGAAGCCATTCCCGGTACCGGCATCACTGCCGACCAGTTCTGGGCCGGTGCCGACATGGTCATCCACGACCTGGCACCGAAGAACAAAGCCCTGCTCGCCAAACGCGACGATTTCCAGGCGCGGATCGATACCTGGCACCAGACTCACGCCGGCCAGGCCCACGACCCGGTGGCCTACAAAGCCTTCCTGCAAGACATCGGATACCTGCTGCCAGAAGCCGCAGACTTCCAGGCCTCGACCCAAAACGTCGATGACGAAATCGCCCGCATGGCCGGCCCGCAGCTGGTGGTGCCGGTGATGAACGCCCGCTTCGCCCTCAACGCGTCCAATGCCCGTTGGGGCTCGCTGTACGACGCCCTGTATGGCACCGACGCCATCAGCGAAGCCGACGGCGCCGAAAAGGGCAAGGGCTACAACAAAGTGCGTGGCGACAAGGTGATTGCCTTCGCCCGCGCCTTCCTCGACGAAGCCGCGCCGCTGAGCGCCGGCAGCCACGTCGATTCCACCGGCTACAAGATCGTCGACGGCAAGCTGATCGTCAGCCTCAAGGGCGGCAGCAACAGCGGCCTGCGTGACGACGCCCAGTTGATTGGTTTCCAGGGCCCTGCGGCCGAGCCGATCGCGATCCTGCTGAAACACAACGGCCTGCACTTCGAAATCCAGATCGACGCCAGCACCCCGGTTGGCCAGACCGATGCCGCCGGTGTCAAAGACGTGCTGATGGAAGCCGCACTCACCACCATCATGGACTGCGAAGACTCCGTCGCCGCCGTCGATGCCGATGACAAGGTGGTGATCTACCGCAACTGGCTCGGCCTGATGAAGGGCGACCTGGCCGAAGAAGTGGCCAAGGGCGGCAAGACCTTCACCCGCACCATGAATGCCGACCGCGTCTATACCGGCGTCGACGGCCAGGACGTGACGCTGCACGGCCGTTCGCTGCTGTTCGTGCGCAACGTTGGCCACCTGATGACCATCGACGCGATCCTCGACAAACACGGCAACGAAGTACCGGAAGGCATCCTCGACGGCCTGCTCACCAGCCTGGCCGCGATCCACAGCCTCAACGGCAACAACACACGCAAGAACAGCCGTACCGGCTCGGTCTACATCGTGAAGCCGAAGATGCACGGCCCTGAAGAAGCCGCGTTCACCAACGAGCTGTTCGGCCGCATCGAAGACGTGCTGAACCTGCCGCGCAACACCCTCAAGGTCGGGATCATGGACGAGGAGCGCCGCACCACGGTCAACCTCAAGGCCTGCATCAAGGCCGCCAGCGAGCGCGTGGTGTTTATCAACACCGGCTTCCTCGACCGCACCGGCGACGAGATCCACACCTCCATGGAAGCCGGTGCGATGGTGCGTAAGGCGGCGATGAAGGCGGAAAAATGGATCGGCGCCTACGAGAACTGGAACGTCGATATCGGCTTGAGCACCGGCCTGCAAGGCCGTGCGCAGATCGGTAAAGGCATGTGGGCGATGCCCGACCTGATGGCGGCGATGCTCGAACAGAAAATCGCCCACCCACTGGCCGGCGCCAACACCGCCTGGGTGCCATCGCCGACGGCCGCCGCACTGCACGCGCTGCACTACCACAAGGTCGACGTGTTCGCACGCCAGGCCGAACTGGCCAAGCGCGAACGCGCGTCGGTGGACGACATCCTCACCATTCCCGTGGCCAGCAATACCGATTGGTCCGACGAAGAAATCCGCAACGAACTGGACAACAACGCCCAGGGCATCCTCGGCTATGTGGTCCGCTGGATCGACCAGGGCGTGGGCTGCTCGAAAGTGCCGGACATCAACGACGTCGGCCTGATGGAAGACCGCGCCACCCTGCGCATCTCCAGCCAGCACATTGCCAACTGGCTGCGCCACGGCATCGTCAACGAAGCCCAGGTGATGGAAAGCCTCAAGCGCATGGCGCCGGTGGTGGACCGCCAGAATGCCGGGGATGCGCTGTACCGTCCGCTGGCGCCGGATTTCGACAGCAATATCGCGTTCCAGGCAGCGGTGGAGTTGGTGATTGAAGGGACCAAACAGCCCAATGGCTATACCGAGCCGGTGTTGCACCGCAGGCGTCGGGAGTTCAAGGCTAAAAACGGCCTGTAAATGAAAAAGCCCTGATCGTGAGATCAGGGCTTTTTCTTTGGGGCTGTGGTGTGGATGTACGCGGTCAACTGTGGGAGGGGGCTTGCTCCCGATGAGGCCCGTACAGACACTGCAAAAATCAGGAAGCCATCCCCAACTCCCGCTTGACCAGCTTCGCCAACTTGACGCTATCGATCGGCTTGAGCAAAAAATCCACCACGCTCAAATGCATCGCATCAATCACATCCGGCGCTTCAGCATCCCCCGACATGATGATGATCGGCAGCGCCGCGCGGGTGGATTCGCGCACTTGCTTGATCAACTCCAGACCATTGCTGGGTTTCATGCGCAGATCGGTGATCAGCAAGCCGATGGAACTGCTGGACTTCAATAAATCCCACGCGGCCTCGCCACTGTCGGCCGTCATGCAGCGAATACCGTCCAAGCCCAGGATCTCCGCCAACAGTTCACGCGCGTCCTTGTCGTCATCAACAATCAACACGCGTTGTGGCGGTAAATCAGGCTCCAGCATCACGGCGCTCAGCGCCTCGCGCTCGGCATCACTCAAAATATCGTGGTCGGACATACGTTTCTCAGCGGTTTTCGACAATCTTCCAGCACACTCGTCAGACATCTGCGGAAGGGCGTTCAATGTGCACTTCGTCGGAAAGTTTGCCTAGTGGGTGTTCTACGGGGTTTGGACGATAGTCGTGTAAGGTTTTTCCCTAGTTCTGCGGCGTTTTCATCGACCTAGACTTACGTCCAATGGGCACCCGCCGCTCAGGAGTCGACCATGCAGGACGATAACGACAAAAAAATTGCGGTCATGGTTATGAGTAAAGCTGATGCCTTCGCCCAGGCGGGAAAAACTGCTGTATTGCAGAACATCCACGGCACCCTGCAGTTCCTGCAACGCTTCCCACCGTTCAACCAGATGGAAAACGCGCACCTGGCGTTTCTGGTGGAACAGTGCCAACTGCGCTTCTTCGGCCCCGGCGAGAGCATCCTCAAGCCGTCGGGCGGGCCGGTGGAACACTTCTACATCGTCAAGCAGGGCCGCGTCGTGGGTGAACGGCCGGACGCCACGCAAGCCACCTTCGAAATCACCACCGGCGAGTGTTTCCCCCTCGCGGCGCTGTTGGGTGAGCGCGCCACCCGCACCGAACACAAGGCCGCTGAAGACACCTTCTGCCTGCAACTGAACAAACCGGCCTTTATCAAGCTGTTCGCGCTGTCCAGCCCGTTCCGCGACTTCGCCCTGCGCGGTGTCAGCAGCCTGCTCGACCAGGTCAACCAGCAAGTGCAGCAAAAAGCCGTGGAAACCCTCGGTACCCAATATTCCCTGAATACCCGCCTGGGCGAATTGGCCATGCGCCATCCGGTCACCTGCAGCCCGCAGACACCGTTGCGCGAAGCGGTAACGCTGATGCATGAGCAGCAGGTGGGCAGCATTGTGATTGTCGATGAACACAAGGCGCCCCTGGGCATTTTCACCCTGCGCGACCTGCGCCAAGTGGTGGCCGACGGTACCGGCGACTTCAGCCAGGGCATTGAAGGCCATATGACCCAGGCGCCGTTCTTTTTAACGCCGGACCACAGCGCCTTCGACGCGGCCATCGCCATGACCGAGCGGCATATCGCCCACGTCTGCCTGGTCAAGGACCAGCGCCTGTGCGGGGTGGTGTCCGAGCGCGACCTGTTTTCCCTGCAACGGGTCGACCTGGTGCACCTGGCCCGCACCATCCGCAATGCGCCACGGGTGGAGAACCTGGTAGCGCTGCGTGGCGAGATCGGCCAACTGGTGGAGCGCATGCTCGCCCATGGGGCGTCGTCTACCCAGATCACCCACATCATTACCCTGCTCAACGATCACACCGTGTGCCGGGTGATCGAGTTGACCCTGGCCGAAAAAGGCGATCCCGGCGTACCGTTCAGTTGGCTGTGTTTCGGCAGCGAAGGCCGGCGCGAGCAGACGCTGTACACCGACCAGGACAACGGCATCCTGTTCGAGGCCAGGGACGCCGTGGAGGCCGCCGAGATTCGCGGGCGGCTGCTGCCCGTGGCACAGCAGATCAACCAGAGCCTGGCACTGTGCGGGTTCAGCCTGTGCAAGGGCAACATCATGGCCGGTAATCCCGAGCTGTGCCTCTCGCGGGCGGAATGGGCGCGGCGGTTTGCGGCGTTTATTCGCGAGGCGACGCCGGAAAACCTGCTGGGCTCGAGTATCTATTTTGACCTGCGCGTGGTGTGGGGCGATGAGCGCGGCTGCGAGCAACTGCGCCAGGGCATTCTCGACCAGGTCGGGGATAACCGGCTGTTCCAGCGCATGCTGGCCGAGAACGCCTTGCGCCAGCGCCCGCCCGTAGGACGCTTTCGCGATTTTGTGCTGACGCGTAAAGGCGGGGAAAAGGCCACCCTCGACCTCAAGGTGCAGGGGCTTACCCCCTTTGTCGACGGCGCACGCCTGTTGGCCCTGGCCAACGGCATCCATGCCAATAACACCCTGGAGCGCCTGCGCCAACTGGTGGTCAAGGAAGTGATCGAGCCCCTGGACGGCGCCGCCTATGAAGAGGCCTATCACTTTATCCAGCAAACCCGCATGCAACAGCATCAGTTGCAGACCCGCGAGAACCAGCCGTACTCCAACCGCGTCGACCCCGACAGCCTCAACCACCTGGACCGCCGCATCCTGCGCGAATCCCTGCGCCAGGCCCAGCGCCTGCAAAGCAGCCTGACCTTGCGGTATCAGCTGTGAGCTTGTTTGACTGGCTGCGCACAGCCAAGCCCAGACTGGATACCGCGCAACAACAGCGCCTGGAACAACTCTCCAAGCCCGCGGTGTTGGGCGACAGCACGTTGCGCAGCCAACGCTGGGTAGTGGTGGACCTGGAGACCAGCGGCCTGAATCTCAACCGTGACCAGGTGCTGTCCATCGGCGCGGTGGTGATCGAGGACGGCGCGGTGGATTTTTCCCAACTGTTCGAGCGCACCCTGCACCGCGCCGACACCAAACTCAGCCCCAGTGTGCTGATCCACGGCCTCGGCCCCAGCGCCATCGCGGCGGGCAGCGACCCGGCCGAGGCCCTGCTGGACTTCATGGAGTTCGTCGGCGACAGCCCGCTGCTCGCCTTCCACGCCCCATTCGATCAACACATGCTGGGCCGCGCGCTCAAGGACAGCCTGGGGTATCGACTGGCCCACACTTTCCTCGATGTGGCCGACATCGCCCCGCTGTTGTGCCCCGAGGCGCATATCCGCGAAGCCGGGTTGGACGACTGGGTCAACCACTTCAACCTGCACGTGGGCGAACGCCATCACGCCAGCGCCGATGCCCTGGCCACGGCGGAGCTGATGCTGATCCTGTTCAGCCGCGCGCGTCAGCAGCAGATCGATACGCCTCAGGCGCTGCAAGAGCGCTTGAGCCAATGGAAACGGCGTAAACACGCGCCATCGTTTTAATGTGATCTCCCGACAGACGCCAATTGCGCCCGCCCCACGCCTCTGACACAATCGCGAATAATTCTCGTTAGTTTAAACCTCTTGTTTATTCGGTGATGCCTTGTCGTCGGTCCAGAACCCACACAGTGAGCTTGTTGGCGCGTTGTACCGCGACCATCGTGGCTGGCTGCTGGCCTGGCTGCGGCGCAATGTGGCCTGCCCGAGCCGTGCCGAAGACCTGAGCCAGGACACCTTCATGCGCCTGCTCGGCCGTGACGAGTTGCGCGAGCCCCGCGAGCCACGGGCGTTTCTGGTGGCCATCGCCAAGGGCTTGCTGTTCGACTACTTCCGCCGCGCGGCCCTCGAACAGGCCTACCTCAGCGAACTGATGCTGATCCCGGAAAGCGAACACCCGTCGCCGGAAGAACAGCAACTGATCCTCGAAGACCTCAAGGCCATCGACCGCCTGCTCGGCAAGCTGTCGAGCAAGGCCCGCGCCGCCTTCCTCTATAACCGCCTCGACGGGCTGGGCCACGCCGAAATCGCCCAGCGCCTGGGCGTGTCGGTGCCGCGTGTGCGCCAGTACCTGGCCCAGGGCATTCGCCAGTGCTACATCGCCCTGTATGGCGAGCCGCTGTGAACGTGATCAGCTCCAAGCCCGTGTCGGCCCGTGTCCTGGATGCGGCGATTGCCTGGCAGTTGTCCCTCGATTCGGGTGATGGCAGCGCGGTGGAGCGCGAAGAATTCAGCAAATGGCTGGCCAGCGATGAAGAGCACGCCCGTGCCTGGCGCCAACTGGGCATGCTCGACCAGCGTTTCAGCGTGGCCTCGGGCCCGGCGCGGGCGGCGTTGTTACAGTCGCGCGAGGGCATTCGCCAGCGCGTGCGCAAGCTCGGCAGCGGCCTGGCGAGCATTGCGCTGGTGTGCGGCCTGGCGTTGTTTGCCGGCGAGCGCTACGTGCCGATCCACTATTGGCTCGCCGACCAGCGCACCGCCACCGGCGAGCAGCGCACGCTGAAACTGGCGGACGGTACGTTGATCAACCTCAACACCCACAGCGCCATCGACGTGCGCTTCGATGAGAAGCGCCGGCTGATCGTGTTGCAGGAAGGCGAAATCCTCGTCGAAACCGGCCACAACGATGCGCGCCCGTTTTATGTGCAAACCCGCGACGGCAGCCTGCGCGCGCTGGGCACGCGGTTTATCGTCAAGCGCGAAGACGACGCCACGCGCCTGAGCGTGCTGCAATCGGCCGTGGGCGCCCAGCCCGAAGCGCTGGCGCAGGAACAGGTGTTCAAGGCAGGCCAGCAAGTGCTGATGCGCAGCGATGGCCTCGGCCCTGCCCTGGCCGTCACGCCCGCCACCGATGCCTGGACGCGCGGCATGCTGGTGGTCGACAACGTCCGCCTGGGCGATGTGGTGCAGGAACTCAGCCGCTACCGTACAGGCCATCTCGGGGTGGATAAAGACGTGGCCGACCTGCGCATCACCGGCAGCTTCCCGCTGCACGACACCACCCTGGCGCTCAACGCGCTGCTGCCCACCCTGCCGGTGCAGATCGAACAGCACACGCCGTGGTGGGTGACAGTGGTCGCCAAGACACCTGAGGCCAAATAAAAAATATTTTCCACCGGCCCTATCACTTTTGAAATCTCGCTCGGCACATAGGCAATTGCGAATTACTTCCATTCAGGAGCCGCCCTATGTCCCGCACGCTAGACACCTTGTTGCGCCCCAGCCTGTTAGCCGTGGCCATTGCCCTCAGCGCCCCGCTGGCCAGCACTGCGCTGATTGCCGCCGAACAAGCCTCCAGCGTGCGCGCCTACAACCTGCCGGCCGCGCCCTTGACCAGCACCCTGAACCAGATCGCCAGCCAGGCCGGCCTGGCACTGACCCTCAACCCAGCATTGGCCTCGGGCAAGACCTCGGCCCCGGTCCAGGGCCAGTTCGATGCACCGGGTGCACTGCGTGAAGCCTTGCGTGGCACCGGCTTGCAGCTGGAGCAGAGCAGCGCCGGGACGTATACGCTGGTGGCGGTTCCGGAGGGGGTGATGGCGCTGCCGGTGACTAACATCACAGGGCAAGATGGCAACCAGGAAAGTGCCTGGGGCCCGGTCCAAGGCTACCTGGCCACACGGACCGCCGCCGGCACGAAGACCGACACCGCCCTGGTGGAGGCCCCGCGTTCGATCTCCGTGGCCACCCGCGAGCAGATGCAGGATCGCAACGTGCAGAACCTGGACGACGCGGTCAAATACATGCCCGGCATCGTGTCCGCCAGTTATGGCAGCGACACCCGCTACGACTGGATGCGCGTGCGCGGCTTCGAGCCCACCCAATTCCTCGATGGTCTGCCACTGCCGCGCGGTGTGTACGCCAACCCCAAAGCGGAAACCTGGAACCTCGACCGCCTCGCGCTGCTGCGTGGCCCGGCCTCGTCGGTGTACGGCCAGACCCCACCGGGCGGCCTGCTGGACATGGTCAGCCGACGCCCCAGCGCAGAGTCGAGCAACGCCATCCAAGTGCAATACGGCAGCGACAACTACCGCCAGATCAACTTCGCCAGCACCGGCAAGATCGATGATGAAGGCCAATTCCTCTATGGCCTCAGCGGCGTGGTACGCGATGCCGGCACCCAGGTCGATCACATCGACAACAAGCGCTACAACATTGCGCCGAGCCTGACCTGGAACATCGATACCGACACCAAGCTGACCCTGCTCTCGCAGTTCACCCGTGACGATACCGGGACCACCAGCCAGTTCATGCCGATCCAGGGCACCAAGATCAAATCGCCGCTGGGCGAGGTCTCCCACCACAAGAACCTGGGCGACCCGGACTACGAGTTCTACGATCGCACCTACTACGCGCTGGGCTATGCCTTCGAGCATCGTTTCAACGACACCTGGCAGTTCAAGCAAAACCTGCGCTACACCAAGTCGGATCTGTCGTTCCAGCAACTGACCGTGGGTTCCTACGCGTTCTCCCCCGCGGATGCAGCGGGCAATATCAGCCGCTCGACCACCAACGTCGACGAGGACATCGGCCAGTTCGCAGTGGATAACAACTTCCAGGCAGACTTTGTCACTGGCGATGTCATCCACACCCTGCTGCTCGGCCTGGACCACCAGCGCACCGATACCTCCTATCGCGCGATATTCGGGACGGCCTCGGGCACCAATATTTTCAACCCGATCAATACCCAGCCAACCCTGCGCCCGACCGATGTCCGACCTTTTTACGACTACAACCAGAAAACCGTGCAGACCGGTCTCTACGTGCAGGACCAGATGGCCCTGGACAAGTGGCGCCTGACCCTGGGCGGGCGTGAAGATTGGGTGCATCAGGGCACCACCTACTTCAACGACAGCGATGCGACCAACACTGACCGCATCAAACACTTCAGCGGCAACGCGGCGCTGAGCTATGTATTCGACTCGGGCTTCGTACCCTACTTGTCCTACGCCGAGTCGTTTCAACCGGCGAGCAACGCCGATACAAACGCGCTCAAGACGTTCAAGCCCACCGAAGGCAAGCAGTGGGAAATGGGGGTCAAGTATCAGCCGCCCGGCTCCAATACGTTGCTCAGTGCAGCGGTCTACGACCTGACCCAGAAGAATGTGCAGGTAACCACCCTCGGCGCTGGGGGCCAGCAGATCAACAGCCAGACCGGCGAAGTGAAGGTCAAGGGCCTGGAGTTGGAAGCCGTGTCCGATGTGACCGAGAACCTTAAGGTCATCGCCGCCTATACCTTGGCAAAATCCGAAGTGCAGAAAGGCATCTACAAAGGCAACCGCCTGACACTGATGCCCAACCAGCAAGCCTCGCTGTGGACCGACTACACCTGGCACACCGGTGTGCTTGACGGTTTCGGCATCGGCTTTGGCGCCCGTTACACCGGCAACACCTATGGCGACCAGGCCAACACCTGGCTGGGAAAGGCCAACGCCTATACCGTGTTTGACGGTGCGGTGCATTACGACCTGGGCCGCCTGGACAACAGCCTCAAGGGTGCATCGGTCAAGTTGAACGCCACCAACCTGTTCAATAAGGACTACCTGTCGACCTGTGATGGCAACTACTGCTACTTCGGCGACCAGCGCAGCGTCGTCGCCAGCGCCACCTACCAGTGGTAATCGACCGCTTATGTGGGCGGCTTTGGCGTGTTTGAAGCATGAGTCTCTACACAACTTCAATAGGCTAATGCGTAGCAGCTGTCGAGCCTTGGCGAGGCTGCGTTTGCGGTGTGTCAGGCATAACGCAAACGCAGCCTCGCTTGCGCTCGTCAGCTGCTACAAGGCTAGAAAATGAAAAGCAAAACCATCCGCCGCTGGTCCTTCATCCACACCTGGACCAGCCTGATCTGCACGGTGTTCCTGCTGCTGCTCGCCCTCACCGGCCTGCCGCTGGTGTTTCACCACGAGATCGACCACCTGCTGGGCAACGAGCCCCAGCTGGCGCAGATGCCCGCCGATACGCCACAGCTCAACCTTGAGCAGTTGGTGGCCAAAGCCCAGGCCCATCGCCCGGGCGAGGCCATGCAATACCTGGCGTGGGATGAAGATGACAAGAACGGCGTGATCGCGATCATGGCCGCCACAGCGGGCACCGAACCCAACTCATCCCACACCTTCATGCTCGATGCGCGCACTGGCGACGCGGTCGAGATGCCGGCGGCCAATGGCGGCTTCACCCTGTTCCTGCTGCGCCTGCATGTGGATATGTTCGCCGGCCTGCCGGGCAAGTTGCTGCTGGCGTTCATGGGCATTCTGTTTGTGCTCGCGATTGTCTCGGGCACGGTGCTGTACCTGCCATTCATGCGCCGCTTGAAGTTCGCCACGGTGCGCCAGGACAAGTCCAGGCGCCTGCGCTGGATCGACCTGCATAACCTGATCGGCGTCGTCACCCTGACCTGGGCGCTGGTGGTGGGCGTGACCGGCGTGATCAGCGCCTGTGCCGATTTGATCATCGCCGCCTGGCGCACCGACAGCCTCAGCGCGATGATCGAACCCTACAAAAACGCCCCGCCCCTGACCCAACGCGCCCCCGCGAGCGAGCTGCTGAGCATCGCCGCCAAGGCCGCGCCCGGCATGCAGCCGGACTTTATCGCCTTCCCCGGCACGCGCTTTTCCAGCGAGCACCATTACGCAGTGTTCATGAAGGGCAGCACACACCTGACCTCACACCTGCTCACGCCGGTCCTGATCGACGCCGGCACCCTGGCCGTCACCGCCATCGCCGAACGGCCGTGGTACATGGACGCCATGGGCATGTCGCAACCACTGCACTTCGGCGACTACGGCGGCATGCCGATGAAGATCCTCTGGGCGGCGCTGGATGTGCTGACCATCATCGTGCTGGTGAGCGGGATTTACTTGTGGATCGTGCGGCGCAAGGCGGGCAAGGCATGAAGCCAAGGCAGTCGAGTTTCTGGAGGGTATTTGGCATTCCCCTGGGGATTGGCCTGCTCAGCGCCGCCGGGTTGTTTGCGGCGTTGCTGGGGGATGGGCTGTGGGATTCGTTGAGTTGGGTGGGGTTGGGCATCCCCGCGTTGATCGGCGCATGGGCCCTCCTGTAGGAGCCGGCTTGCCGGCGAAAAACCAGAGAGCACCGCGTCAAAGCAGACGCGCTGCGTTATCGTTAACGTTCTTCGCGAGCAAGCTCGCTCCTACAGAGGAAAGCCCATGTCTGCGCCCAGCATGACCTTGTTCCACAACCCCGCGTCACCGTTCGTGCGTAAAGTCCGCGTGCTGCTGGCCGAGACCGGCCAGCAGGACCGCGTCGCCCTGCATGGCTGCATGCCGACCCCGGTCAACCCCGATGCGCAGCTGGTGCAAGACAACCCCGTGGGCAAGATCCCGGCCCTGCGCCTGGCCGACGGCAGCGTGCTGCACGACAGCCGGGTGATCCTCGATTACTTCGACCACCAGCACGTCGGCAACCCGCTGATCCCCCGCGATGGCTCGGCCCGCTGGCGCCGCCTGACCCTGGCTTCGATGGCCGACGGCATCATGGATGCCGCCGTGCTGGTGCGCTACGAGACCGCCCTGCGCCCGGTGGAAAAACACTGGGCGCAGTGGCTCGACGAACAGCGCAACAAGATCCGCCGCGCCCTCGCCGAGCTGGAACAGGACGCCATTGCCGAACTGACCAGCCACTTCGATATCGCTTCGATCAGCGTGGCCTGCGCCCTGGGCTACCTCGACTTTCGTCATCCCGACATGCAATGGCGCTTGGATAACCCCAAGCTTGCCGCCTGGTACCTCGAGGTCAGCCAGCGGCCTTCGATGCAGCAGACCCAGCCGCCGGCCTAGCGGGCCTGTTGTAGTGAGCGGGCTTGCCCCGCGCTGGGTGGCGAAGCCGCCCCAAAACCTGCAATGGCGGTCCATCTGGAGAAACTCATTGCCTGGAATGGGGCCGCTTCGCGCCCCAGCGCGGGGCAAGCCCGCTCACCACAACAGCACTTCGCCACACTGGAAATAGCGCATTGATTTTGCCCACCAACAGCACCCGCGCCTGCTGATCCTCGCGCAACCCGATCATTGCACCGCCTCCAGGTCGAACTGCAGCGGCTCGGCCGCCTTGCGCTTGCCCACGCCGTACCAATCCAGCTTACGCGTCAGCACCATCACCGTCCCCAGCAGCCCGAACAGCAGCAGCGAGCCCATCAGCAGCGCGTAGTCCTCGGCACTCAACAGCCCGTACAGCAAGCCATACAGCGCCGCCAGCCCCGCCGAAAACCCCAGGCCATGGGCAACGCTGCGCAGCACGTGGCACACGTAGAACCCGATCAACAGCACGCAGGCACTCGCCGAAATCAGGTAGGCCAAGGCAAAGCCCAGGTGCTCGGACAACGACAACAACAGCAGGTAGAAGAACGCCAAGGCAACGCCCACCAATGCGTACTGGACGGGGTGCACCGCCAGGCTCTTGAGCACTTCGAACAGGAAGAAACCGGCAAAGGTCAGGGCGATAAACAGCAGCGCGTATTTGATCGCGCGGTCGCTCTTGAGGTACTGGTCCACCGGGTCGATGAAGTTCACGCCGAAGCTGCGGTTGTTGAAGTCGTTGCAGCCCTGGCCGTCCAGGCACGTTTGCAGGGCCTGTTCGAGGTTGGTGGAAAAGAATGAGGTCTGCCAGTTGGCCGTGAAGCCGTTGTCAGTCACTTCGCGCTGGGCCGGCAGGAAGTTGCCGATAAAACTGGGGTGCGGCCAGTTGGAGGCCAGGGACACCTGACTGGTCTTGCCCACCGGCACCACTTGCAGTTGCTCGGTGCCTTGCAGGCGCAGGTCGAAGGCGAAGTCCACTACAGCCGGTTTCTTGCTGTCCTGCTCCGGCAATGCCACATGCACGCCCTCCCCCAGCCAGTCCACTTGGGAGCCCGGCTCGAACTCCAGGCGCTGGCTGCCCAGCTCCAGCTTCAGCGCATTTTCGATGCCGCGAATATCGCTTATCCCCACCGCCAGAAACGCCGGTTCGAAGCGGTAATCGGCAAAGTCTTCGGTGATGCCCAACTGTGCCGGCAGCTCGAAACGCCCACTGATACGGTTGTCGGCATGGAACAGCCGCGCCTGGTAAATCCCCCGTGCGCGCAGTTCGGTCTGCACCTTGCCGTCGAGCTCAAAACGGTCCGGCAGGAAATACAGGCGCCCCCGCTCTTCACGGGTGACCTCGTAGCGCTTGTTGAGCTTTTCATTGAGCTTCCACTCGCGCACGGTCTTGCGATACGGCACCACCATCACCGGGCCGGTGAGGCGCTGGGCGTAGCTGGAACTTCGGGCGATGTCCATCAGGACGCCGTCGCGCAGTTGCTGGCGGTCACTGATGATGCCGTTGATCATCAGCAATGGAATCAGCAACAGCAGGATCAGCAGCGCAATCGCGCCAAGTTTGAAAAGCAGGCTGCGGTTCATGGGTCTCTCCCTGTTTTGATGGGGAGAGTCTGGACAGCCTGTGTGGGGGATTTATGTGGGCAATGTGGAGACTGTGTGGAGATGCAGCACCACGTGCACACCGCCCGGCACATTGCCGATCTGCAAGGTGCCGCCGTGCAGCTTCATGACTTCCTCGACAAAGTTGAGGCCCAGGCCGGTGCTCTTGCGTCCGCTTACGGGACGCGGCAAGGAATAGAAGCGCTCGCTGAGGCGCGGCAGGGCATAGTCGGGGATAGGCGCGGCCTGATTGAACAGGCTCACCTGCACGTCGTTGTGCAGCGTCTGTGCGCTGAATCTCAACACGCCACCGGGCGGTGTGAAGTCCAGCGCGTTGTCCAGCAAGTTGCCCAGTGCCTGGCGCAACAGGAAGGGCTCGCCAAACACCTTCACATCCGCCGCAATCCCTTGCTCGACGTGCAGCCCGGCGCCTTCGATTCGCGCACATTGGGCGTTGAGTACGTCATCGACCAAGGCCGCCAGCGGGATACTCGCCTGCGCCTCCAACCCCTGGCGTTGCTCCACCTGCGCCAGGTTCAGCAGACGTTCGATCAACTGCTGCAGGCGCGCGCTTTCGCTGTCGATATTGCCGACGAAGCGCTGCTGCTGTTCGCGGCTCATCTCGCCCTGCAACAGCTCGGCCGCGCCGCGAATCGCTGCCAGCGGGCTTTTCAATTCATGGGTCAGGGTGTGCACGTAATGTTCGACGTAGGCCTTGCCCTCCAGTTGCGTGCGCATGTGCTCGACGGCGGTGGACAGCTGCTTCAGCTCGCCGCCGCGATAATGCGGCAGCTCTGCCCTTCGGCCTTCACTGACGGCTTCGGCGTAGGCGGTCAGGCGACGCAGTGCAACGCTCAGCCACCACGACAGCAACGCACCGAGCAACAGGCCGAGGATGACCAGGCCCGCGCCGTACCACAGCAGGCGGCGCTCAGTGCGGTCGACATACGGCTGCAACGAGCTGTTGGGCTTGGCCACGGTGACCACGCCGATGATCTGCCCGTTATCACGGATCGGTGCGCCGACGTGCATCACCGATGAGGTGGGGTCATCCGCTGCGCTACGGGTGGAGCGCGCGCCGTATTCGCCGCGCAGGGTCAGGTAGACGTCGTTCCACTTCGAGTAGTCCTGGCCCACGGCTTCGCCCGTGGAGTCGAGCAGCACGGTGCCTTTGGCGTCGGTCACGTAGATACGGTGGTTGACCTGGTTTTTCGCCAGCCCCCAGATGGTCGCGCCGGGCTGGCGGTTGCCATAGGCCTTGAGTAATTCGGGCCAGTGGCTCTGGCCGAGGGTGCCGTGCTTCACGTCATCGCGCAGGATTTCGGCCAGCAGGTTGGCGGTGTCCACCAGGGTTTCTTCAGTGGACTGGCGCACGCCGGGGCGGATTTCCTTCATCACCGTGCTGAGCACGAAGTAACCGGTGAGGCCGATAAACAGCGCATACACCAGGAAAATCCGCAGCCCCAGGCGCATCAGCTGTTGCTCGGGCTGTAGCTGTAGCCGAGGCCGCGATGGGTCTGGATCGGCTCGGCATCGGCGGCCACGCTGCGTAACTTGCTGCGCAGGCTCTTGATGTGGCTGTCGATATTGCGCTCGTAACCGGCGTCGGCCGCCACGCCCACCGCGTCCAGCAACTGCTCGCGGCTGAACACCCGCTCGGGTTGCTCCAGCAGGCTTTGCAGCAGGCGGAATTCATGCCGGGTCAGGCTCAGGGGTTGGCCGCGATAGCTGATTTGCATGCGCTCCAGATCGACCTGGAACAGCGCCGGCGCCACACCAGGGCCGACGCGCTTGAGGATCGCCCGCACCCGCGCCGCCACTTCCCGTGGGCTGAACGGCTTGACCACATAATCGTCGGCGCCGATCTCCAGCCCCACCACGCGGTCGATCTCGCCATCCCGCGCGCTGAGGAACATCACCGGCACTTCACTGAAACGGCGCAATTGCTTGCAGGTTTCAAAACCGCTGATGTCCGGCAGGCCGATGTCGAGGATGATCAGGTCGGCCGGGGTCTGGCGCTGATGGGCCAACGCCTCCTGGCCGAGGCTCAGCCAAGTGGTGGTAAAGCCCTCGCCTTGCAGGGCGAATATCAGCGTGTCGGCTATCGCCGCTTCGTCTTCGACAATCAGGATGTGGGGCATGGGTTCAAATCAGCAGTCCGGTTTGTCGGCAGTGTAGCGACGGGCCGGGTTTACTGCTGCGCCAAATTCACGCAAGGCCTTGGCGCCGATCAGCAACGGGTAATTGAAGCTGCTGCGGTCGGTGAGGTTGACCTCGACGGTACGCTTGACGTTGCCCAGGCACATTTCCAGGTCGATCACCGGGCGCTTGGTCACAGAGGCTTCGTCTTTTTCGTCGTCTTCGTCGGCGCGGCTCTTGATCTTGCTGATGCGCGAGACCTTGTGTTCGTAAACCTTGTTGGTAGCGTCCTTGCCGCCGAGGCGGAAGCGCACCCAGTCGTCACCGTCACGGGTGAAGGTCTCGATGTCACGGGCCGACAGCGAGGCGGTCAGCGCGCCGGTGTCCATTTTGGCCTTGAAGGTTTCGCCGATCTCCGGCAACTGGATGTATTCGTAGCGACCGTAAAGGGTCGGCTCGGCGGCCATGACAGGCAGGGCAACCAGGGCGAGGGAGGCAAGAAGCAGTTTCACGAAGTGATTTCCTCGGAAAGAAGTAGGCGGATTCTAGACCGCAAAGACAGCACTTAGTTAGTCACGCCCACCATAACTGGCACATTGTGAAACATTCGTACGGCCATTTGCGATTTGGCCTCTAGACTCAGCTTGCTTATGATGGCCCGCCCACAAGATTCCAAGAGTTACTTATGCGCCGCCTGCTCACCGGCTGTTTGGTTTCACTGCTGCTGTTGCTCAACACCCTGGTCTTGATCGGGCCGCTGCTGGTGTTTGCCCTGCTCAAACTGGTGGCGCCCGGGCGCTATCGGGACTACGCCTCATGGGCGGTGATGTGGATTGCCGAGACCTGGGCCGAGATCGACAAGCTTATTTTCGCCTTGTGCATCCCCACCCAATGGGACATTCGCGGCGGCGACGAGCTGCGCGGCGACACCAGCTACCTGGTGATCAGCAACCACCAATCCTGGGTGGACATCCCGGCGCTGATCCAGGCCCTCAACCGCCGCACACCGTTCTTCAAATTCTTCCTGAAAAAAGAACTGATCTGGGTGCCCTTCCTGGGCCTGGCCTGGTGGGCACTGGATTACCCATTCATGAAACGCTACACCAAGGTGTTCCTGGCCAAACACCCGGAGCTGGCAGGGCAGGATTTAAAGATCACCAAGGAGGCGTGCGAGCTGTTCAAGCGCCAGCCGGTGACCGTGGTCAATTACCTCGAAGGCACGCGGTTCAGCGAGGCCAAGCGCAAGCAGCAGGCTTCGCCATTCACTCACTTGCTCAAGCCCAAGGCGGGCGGCGTGGCGTTTGTGCTGGCGGCAATGGGCGAACAGCTGGACGCCGTGCTCGACGTGACCGTGGTCTATCCGCAGCAAAAGATTCCGGGGTTCTGGGATTTGATCAGCGGCGCGGTGCCCAAGGTGATCATCGACATCCAGACCCGTGAGCTGGACCCGGCGTTGTGGCAGGGGGATTACGAGAATGATCCGGCGTTTCGCCAGACCGTCCAGAACTGGGTCAACCAGCTCTGGACGCAGAAGGATGCGCGCATCGAACAACTGCGCGCGGAGCGTATTTAGCTACCGGTGCCCCAGGCCTGGGCCAGTTTACCCAGCAGCGAGCTGTTGGCGCCCTGCCCGCCCAGGTATTGCAGGATCACCGGAGCAAACTGGCTGACCATCCCGCTGTCCATGCCCAGTGCGCTGAACGCGGTGTTCAGGTCGCTGGTGTTCTTCACGTTACCCAGCAGGCCGTCCAGGCCGCTGGTCTTGCTGCCGCCGGCCTGGCCGAGCATCCCGCTCAAGGCCCCGAGGCTGCCCAATGCATTGTTACCCGACAGTTGGTCGAGGCCCGGCACGCTGTTGCCCAGCTGCGAATAGTCGTTGCCGCTGAGTTTGTTCTTGGCCAGGCCCAGCATCGCGCCGGTACCGCCGACGGCCTGCTCGGGAGTGATGTTCAGTTGCGAGGTCAGGGCGCTGAGCAGGCCGGCCGTCTCGGACGACGGTGCAGCAGCTGCGGCCTTGTTGTTGCCCCCTTGCATGCCGGAAATGGCATTGGCCGCGTCGCCAAGGCTGAACCCTGCGGCAAACACCGGGGTGGCGGCCAGGCTCATCAGGCAGGAAAAGGCGAAACCGCGTGAAATCTTCATCGAGACAACCTCTGGGTGTAGGGGGTGAAAGCAGGCGTTTGACTGGGTATCCGGCGCATTGTTCCGGGCGCCCCAGGAACCCAATGGCCAGGTCAGAGTCCATGAAACAACGTCAAAAACTTGCCAGGAAACAGCCCTATGAGCGCGACCCGTCCCCAAGTGATTGAGCCCAAGCCCCCCTTCTGGAGCCGCCCCCGTCTGTTTATCGGTGTGTGCGTGGCCATAGTCGCCGGCCTCGGCGGCGCGTTTTACACCCAGGACAACGTCAAGTCCGCCGCCACCCTGATCACCACCACCCAACAGCCGGCGGCGCAGATCATGGCGCACAAGGATTACCTGGAAGTGCAACCCATCGCCATCACCGCACCCGCGCCGGACCAGAGCCTGGAACTGTGGGCGATACCCGACGGCGGCAAGCCCGTGTCACTTGGACTGATACCAAAGGATGGCGAGGGCATCATCGGCTTGAACCCGAGGCAGCAGGCCTCGATCAGCAAACCGGTGGAATTGATGGTGAGTGCGGAGAGCAAAGGCGGCTCAGTGAGCAAGCAACCGACGGGACCGACCGTCTATCAGGGGGCTTTGGCCAACCGCTGATGTTCCAAACACCACAACCCACTGTGGGAGGGGGCTTGCTCCCGATGGCGTTGAGTCAGCCAGCAAATAGGTAACTGACTGAACGCTATCGGGAGCAAGCCCCCTCCCACATTTGGGTTTTCGTATGCCTGGGATTTACGCCGCACTAAACAACTTATGCGGATCAATCACAAACTTCTTCGGCACGCCCGCATCGAACTCGCCATACCCACGTGGCGCGTCATCCAGGCTGATCACCTGCACACCAACGATCTCGGCAATGTTGATACGGTCCCACATGATCGCCTGCATCAGTTGGCGGTTGTACTTCATCACCGGCGTTTGCCCAGTGTGGAAGCTGTGGGATTTTGCCCAGCCCAGGCCGAAGCGGATGCTCAGGCTGCCCATTTTCGCGGCGGCATCCACAGCACCTGGATCTTCGGTGACGTACAAGCCAGGGATACCGATCTTGCCCGCCACGCGCACCACGCCCATCAGTGAGTTGAGCACTGTGGCCGGGGCTTCGGCCTTGACGCCGTCGTGGCCGTGGCCGCGGGCTTCAAAGCCTACGCAGTCGACGGCGCTGTCCACTTCGGGCTCGCCGAGCAGCGCGGCGATTTGTTCGTGCAGGGGGGTGTCGGTGGACAGGTCGGCAATTTCAAAACCCTGGGCCTTGGCGTGGGCCAGGCGGATCGGGTTGACGTCGCCGATGATCACCACCGCGGCACCCAGCAGGCGTGCAGACGCGGCAGCCGCCAGGCCGACCGGACCGGCACCGGCGATGTACACGGTGCTGCCAGGGCCGACGCCGGCAGTGACGGCGCCGTGGTAGCCGGTGGGGAGAATGTCGGAGAGGCAGGTCAGGTCACGGATTTTCTCCATGGCCTTGTCACGGTCCGGCAGTTTCAGCAGGTTGAAGTCGGCGTACGGCACCAGCACGTACTCGGCCTGGCCGCCGGTCCAGTCGCCCATGTCGACGTAGCCATAGGCACCACCGGCACGGGCCGGGTTGACGGTGAGGCACACGCCGGTGTGTTGCTCTTTGCACGAGCGGCAGCGGCCGCAGGCGACGTTGAAGGGTACGGAAACCAGGTCGCCGATTTTCAGGTTTTCGACGTCGCTGCCCTTCTCGATCACTTCACCGGTGATCTCGTGACCGAGCACCAGTCCGGTCTGGGCAGTAGTGCGGCCGCGCACCATGTGTTGGTCGGACCCGCAGATGTTGGTGGAGACCACGCGCAGGATGACGCCGTGCTCAATCTTCCTGCCACGGGGATCCTGCATTTTGGGATAGTCGATTTTCTGTACTTCGACCTGGCCGTTGCCGAGATACACGACACCACGATTACCAGACATGCTTTCACCTCGCTGTTGTTTTTATGGAACTGCGTTGCCCTTTTGGGTGGGCAGCGCGTTTAAGTGCTCGGGTACAGATGCTGTTATTGCGTTGTTTGTAAGGGCCTCATCGGGAGCAGTCAGAGCACCACAGTCCTATTGGCGTTCAAAAACACCCGTCGCTCAATGTGATACCCAACGGCCCGGGCCAAGGTCAACCCTTCGATGTCCCGCCCCTTCGCAATCAAATCCTCGGGATAGTGACTGTGATCCACCACCTCCACACCTTGGGCGATGATCGGGCCTTCGTCCAGGTCGTTGTTAATGTAATGCGCCGTGGCACCGACCAGTTTCACCCCCTTGTTGTACGCCTGGTGATACGGCTTGGCGCCCTTGAACCCCGGCAGCAACGAGTGGTGGATATTGATGGCCTTGCCGTCCAGCTTGCGGCACAGCTCCGGCGACAGCACTTGCATGTAACGCGCAAGGATCACCAGTTCGGCGCCGGTCTCTTCCACCACTTGCCACACCTGACGCTCCTGGGACGGTTTGTCGTTAGGGTCGAGGGGGAAATGGTAGTAGGGAATTTGATGCCAGTCGGCCAAAGGTTTGAGATCGGGATGGTTGGACACCACCGCGACCACGTCCATCGACAGTTGCCCGATACGCTGGCGGTACAGCAGGTCGTTGAGGCAGTGATCGGCCTTGGAGACCATGATCACCACTTTTGGCCGGTAGTTCGGCGCCGTCAGCTCGAAGATCATGCCAAAGGCTTCACCCCGCGAGGCCAGGCCGTCGCGGAACGCCTGTTCGTCGAAGCCATCCGGCTGACGGAATTCCACGCGAATAAAAAACCGGCCCGAGAGGCGGTCATCGAACGAATGGTGCTCGGTGACGTAACAGCCCTGCTCGAACAGGTAGCGGGTAACCGCGTCCACCGTGCCGAGCACGCTGGGGCAGTCGGCGGTCAAAATCCATGTATCGGGTGCGCGGCTCATTACAGTTAACTCCTCATACAGCGATGCTGCTTACTGTAGGAGCGAGCTTGCTCGCGAAAAATCCAAGGGCGCCGCGTTCATTCAGGATGCGCGCGTTATCGTTGACGTTTTTCGCGAGCAAGCTCGCTCCTACAGGGTCATATCAGGCTTGAACGCTCAGGCCAAATTCGGCCGAGGCGTCCTGCAACCACAACCACCAGTAATCCGAGAAGCTGCGACGAATCACCAGCTCCCAGGTGTCTTCAGCGGTATGGCGAATCACCAGCTGCGACTTGGCGAACACCGTGCCCACCGCCTTGCCCACCGGGAAGTTGTTGGGGTGCACGTCATAGCTGGTGGACTTCATCAGCACATCGCGCACGTTCGGGCCGCTGAGTTCGAGGATCTGCTGGCCGCCGCTGACGTTGACGACTTGGATATGCAGGTCACCCAGGGCGGCGCGCAGGTTTTGTTCGGCGGCGAATTCCTCACCGCCTGGCACGATCAGCAACCACTCATCCGGGCCGAGCCATTGCAGGCTGGTTTCACCTTTGACGATGACCTGCAGGGCGCCAGGCAGTTCGATGCCCAGGGCCTTGTGCACACCGGCGGCGAAGGCCGCGTCATGGCCGTCGCCACGGATCGTGAGATGACCAAGCAATTTCTTTTCGCGCACGGTCACGCCGGCGTTCTTGCGGCCCTTGCCGACCAGGCTGGCGAGGTCGGCATGGTGCAGCGACGACTCGGCCTTGGCACCGGAGGTGGGGCGTTGCTGGTAAACATTGGCTGCTGTCATGGAGCACCTTTCCTGAATTCTGTTGTGAGGCTGATGGCCTCATCGGGAGCAAGCCCCCTCCCACATTTGAAAGTATTCACACATCAAAATGTGGGAGGGGCGGTGCGACGATTCGACTTGCTCCCGATGGCCGCGCCGCGGTCTATCAGATGTTCTGCCGATCACCCTTAGGATCAAAGAACACCGAAGACACAATCTCCGCCTCGATCACGCTGCCATCCGCCTGGGGCGAGAACACCCGCTCACCGATGCGCTTCAAGCCACCCTTGACCACGCCCATGGCAAACGAATAACCCAGGGAGTTGTGCGCGTAGCTGGAGGTGACGTGACCGACCATCTTCATCGGGATCGTCTGCTTCGGATCGAACACCAGTTGCGCGCCTTCCGGCAGCCACACGTTCGGGTCGATCGGCTTCAAGCCCACCAGTTGCTTGCGCTCTTCACGCACACAGTCTTCCCGGTTCATGCCGCGCCAGCCGATCCACGAGAACGGCTTGGTGCGACCGACACACCAGCCCATGTTCAGGTCGTCCGGGGTCATCGAGCCGTCAGTGTCCTGGCCGACGATGATGAAGCCCTTCTCGGCCCGCAGTACGTGCATGGTTTCAGTGCCGTACGGGGTCAGGTTGTACTTCTTGCCGGCCGCGACGATCTGTTCCAGCACGCCCATGGCGTAGTCGGCCTGCACGTTGACTTCGTACGACAGCTCACCGGTAAACGAGATACGGAACACCCGCGCCGGTACGCCACCCACCAGGCCTTCTTTCCAGGTCATGAACGGGAAGCCGTCCTTGTCCAGGTCGATGTCGGTGACTTCCGCCAGCAGCTTGCGGCTGTTGGGGCCGGACAGGGTCATGGTCGCCCAATGGTCGGTGACCGAGGTGAAGTACACCTTGAGGTCCGGCCATTCGGTCTGTTGGTAGATTTCCAGCCACTGCAGCACACGGGCGGCGCCGCCGGTGGTGGTGGTCATCAGGAAGTGGTTGTCGGCGAGGCAGGCGGTAACGCCGTCGTCGAAGACCATGCCGTCTTCCTTGCACATCAGGCCGTAGCGCGCCTTGCCCACGTCGAGCTTGGTCCAGGCGTTGGTGTAGATGCGGTTGAGGAACTCACGGGCATCCGGGCCCTGGATATCGATCTTGCCGAGGGTGGACGCATCCAGCAGGCCGACGCTGTCGCGCACGGCCAGGCATTCGCGTTTCACCGCGGCGTGCAGGTCTTCACCGTTGCGCGGGAAGTACCACGGGCGTTTCCATTGGCCGACGTCTTCGAACTCGGCGCCGTTTTTCACGTGCCAGGCTTGCAGGGCGGTGTAGCGCACCGGCTCGAAGATGTGCCCACAGTGCCGGCCCGCCACCGCGCCGAAGGTCACCGGCGTGTAGTTGGGGCGGAACATGGTGGTGCCCATCTGCGGGATGGTCACGTTCAGCGAGCGCGCGGCAATCGCCAGGCCGTTGACGTTACCGAGCTTGCCCTGGTCGGTGCCGAAGCCCAGCGCGGTGTAGCGCTTGACGTGTTCCACCGACTCGAAACCTTCGCGGGTGGCCAGTTCGATGGCAGCGGCGGTGACGTCGTTTTGCAGGTCGACAAATTGCTTCGGCGCCCGTGCGGTCGCTTTCTCGTGAGGCACCTGGAACAGCGCCAGGGTCGGCTCTTCCAGACGACTCAAGGCTTTTGGCAGCGTACCTTCCACCGGGGCAAAACCGGCGTCGCTGGCGGCGCGCACGCCGCCTTCAAAACCATCGGCCAGGGAATCGCCAAGGCCGTAGACGCCGTTGATGCCACCGACGCACACACGTTTCTGCGGGGCTTCGCCCGGTACAAACCCGAGGATGTCTTCGCGCCAGGTCGGCTTGCCGCCCAGGTGCGAGGCCAGGTGGACCACCGGGCTGTAGCCGCCGGAGCTGGCCACCAGGTCGCAGTCCAGCCATTCGCCGGGGCTGGTGACTTTGTGCGCCTTGACGTCGATCGCGGCGATACGCGCAGCGGTCACGCGCTTGGTGCCACGGGCCTCGATCACGGCGCTGCCGGTGAGGATCCGAATACCTTTGGCGCGGGCTTCTTCAACCAGTGCACCGCGTGGGTTGTGGCGCACATCGGCCACTGCCACCACTTGCAGGCCCGCATCCAGCCAGTCCAATGCAACGCGGTAGGCATGGTCGTTGTTGGTCGACAGCACCAGTTTCTTGCCCGGTGCCACGCCGTAGCGGCGCACGTAAGTGGAGACCGCACCGGCCAGCATGTTGCCCGGCACATCGTTGTTGCCGTACACCAGCGGACGCTCGCACGCACCGGTGGCCAGCACCACGCGCTTGGCACGTACACGGTGGATACGCTGGCGCACCACGCCAATCGGCGCACGGTCACCGAGGTGGTCGGTAAGGCGCTCGTGGATGGTCAGGAAGTTATGGTCGTGGTAGCCGTTGACGGTGGCGCGGGGCAGCAGCACCACGTCCGGCAGGGCTTTCAGTTCGGCGATGACACTGGCGACCCACTCGGTGGCCGGCTTGCCGTCGAGGCTTTCGCGGGAGTCGAGCAGCGAACCACCGAACTCTTCCTGCTCATCGGCAATGATCACCCGCGCACCACTGCGTGCTGCAGCCAGTGCAGCGGCGAGGCCGGCAGGGCCGGCGCCGACCACCAGCACGTCGCAATGACGGTTGAAGTTGTCGTAGGTGTCCGGATCGTTCTCGGTCGGCGAGCGCCCCAGGCCGGCGGCCTTGCGGATGTACTTCTCGTAGGTCATCCAGAACGATTGCGGGTACATGAAGGTTTTGTAGTAGAAGCCCGGCGGCATCAGCTTGCCGCCGACCTTGCCGAGGATGCCCATCATGTCGTTGTTGACGCTCGGCCAGCCGTTGGTGCTGGTGGCGACCAGGCCCTGGTACAGCGCCTGTTGCGTGGCGCGCACGTTAGGGATTTGCGTGGCTTCGGTAGCGCCGATCTGCAGCACGGCGTTCGGCTCTTCGGCACCGGCGGCAAAGATGCCCCGCGGGCGCGAGTACTTGAAGCTGCGGCCGATGATATCGACGCCGTTGGCCAGCAAAGCAGCGGCCAGGGTGTCGCCCTCGAAGCCTTTGTAGCTCTGGCCATTGAAACTGAAGGTCAGGACTTTGTTACGGTCGATCCGGCCACCGTTGGACAGGCGATTGATCTGGCTCATACCTTCTCTCCAGAGGCCTTGGCGGTGAACTGAGGCTTCTCACCGATCTTGTAGGTTTCAAGAATTTCGTAGGTCACGGTGTCGCGGGTCGCGTTGAAGTACTGGCGGCAACCGGCGGCGTGAATCCACAGTTCGTGGTGCAGGCCACGGGGGTTATCGCGGAAGAACATGTAGTCGCCCCACTGCTCGTCGGTGCAGGCATTCGGGTCCAGCGGGCGCGGGATGTGCGCTTGGCCGGACGCGTGGAATTCCTCTTCGGAGCGCAGTTCGCCACAGTGAGGACAGAAGATATGCAACATAGGGAATTTCTCCTGTTAGTGGGCGACGGCCGCAGCACCGTGTTCGTCGATCAACGCACCGTTGTGGAAACGGTCGATGGAGAAAGGCGCCGCCAATGGGTGCATTTCACCCTTCGCGAGGCTGGCGGCAAATACGTTGCCTGAGCCCGGCGTGGCCTTGAAGCCACCGGTGCCCCAACCGCAGTTGAAGAACATGTTCGGTACCGGGGTCTTGGAGATGATCGGGCACGCATCCGGCGTGGTGTCGACGATGCCGCCCCACTGACGGTTCATGCGCACCCGCGACAGCACCGGGAACATCTCGACGATGGCCTGGATGGTGTGTTCGATCACCGGGTACGAGCCGCGCTGGCCGTAGCCGTTGTAGCCGTCGATACCGGCGCCGATCACCAGGTCGCCCTTGTCGGACTGGCTGATGTAGCCGTGCACGGCGTTGGACATGATCACGCTGTCGATAATTGGTTTGATCGGCTCCGACACCAACGCTTGCAGCGGGTGGGATTCGATCGGCAGGCGGAAGCCCGCCAGCGAGGCCATGTGCCCGGAGTTACCGGCGGTCACCACGCCGACGCGCTTGGCGCCGATAAAGCCCTTGTTGGTTTCCACACCGATGCACACGCCGTTTTCCTTGCGGAAGCCGATCACTTCGGTCTGCTGGATCAGGTCCACGCCGAGTGCGTCGGCGGCGCGGGCAAAGCCCCAGGCCACGGCATCGTGACGAGCCACGCCGCCGCGACGTTGCACGGTGGCACCGAGTACCGGGTAACGGGTGTTTTTCGAGCAATCCAGATACGGAATCTCGTCGGCCACTTGCTTGGCATTCAGCAGCTCGCCATCCACGCCATTCAGGCGGTTGGCGCTGACGCGACGCTCGGAATCACGGATGTCCTGCAGGGTGTGGCACAGGTTGTAGACGCCACGTTGGGAGAACATCACGTTGTAGTTCAGGTCCTGGGACAGGCCTTCCCACAATTTCATCGCGTGTTCGTACAGGTGCGCCGACTCGTCCCACAGGTAGTTGGAACGCACGATGGTGGTGTTGCGCGCGGTGTTACCGCCGCCCAACCAGCCTTTCTCGACCACGGCCACGTTGGTGATGCCGTGCTCTTTCGCCAGGTAGTAAGCCGTCGCCAGACCATGCCCGCCGCCGCCGACGATGACCACGTCGTAGACCTTTTTCGGGGTCGGCGTGCGCCACATCTTCTGCCAGTTTTCGTGGTGGCTGAGGGAGTGCTTGAAGAGGCCGAAGCCCGAGTAGCGTTGCATAGTCATTACTCCAAAACCGCGCTCAGCGATAAACCGGGAAATCAGCGCACAGGGCAGACACGTGCTTGGCCACGTTGGCCTCGACGTCGGCGTCGCCGAGGTTGTCGAGGATGTCGCAGATCCAGCCAGCCAGCTCGATGCACTGCGGCACCTTGAAACCGCGCGTGGTCACCGCCGGGGTGCCGATGCGCAGGCCCGAGGTCACGAACGGCGACTGCGGGTCATTCGGCACGGCGTTCTTGTTGACGGTGATGTGGGCGCGACCGAGGGCGGCATCCGCCTCTTTGCCGGTCAGGCCCTGACGGATCAGGCTGACCAGGAACAGGTGGTTATCGGTGCCGCCGGACACTACATCGTAGCCGCGTTTGATAAACACGCTGGCCATGGCCTGGGCGTTATCGATCACTTGCTGCTGGTAGGCCTTGAAACCGGGCTCCAGCGCTTCCTTGAAGCACACCGCTTTGCCGGCGATGACGTGCATCAGCGGGCCGCCCTGGGCGCCAGGGAAGACGGCGGCGTTGAGTTTCTTTTCAATCTCTTCGTTGGCCTTGGCCAGGATCAGACCGCCACGGGGACCGCGCAGGGTCTTGTGGGTGGTGGTGGTGACCACATCGGCGTACGGCAGCGGGTTTGGGTACAGGCCGGCGGCGACCAGGCCGGCGACGTGGGCCATGTCGACGAACAGCAGCGCGCCTACTTTGTCAGCGATAGCGCGGAAGCGTGGGAAATCCAGGGTCTTGGAGTAGGCGGAGAAACCGGCCACGATCATTTTCGGCTGGCACTCGACGGCCAGACGCTCGACTTCGTCGTAGTCGATCAGGCCGGTGTCAGTGTTGATGCCGTATTGCACCGCGTTGTACAGCTTGCCCGAGGACGACACTTTGGCGCCGTGGGTCAAGTGACCGCCGTGGGCCAGGCTCATGCCCAGGATGGTGTCGCCCGCGTTGATCAGCGCCAGGTACACGGCGCTGTTGGCGGACGAACCGGAGTGCGGTTGCACGTTGGCGTAATCGGCGCCGAACAACTGCTTGGCGCGCTCGATGGCCAGGGCCTCGACCTTGTCCACGTGCTCGCAGCCACCGTAGTAGCGCTTGCCCGGGTAGCCTTCGGCGTATTTGTTGGTGAGGCCGCTGCCCTGGGCCTGCATCACACGCTTGCTGGTGTAGTTCTCCGACGCGATCAGCTCGATATGATCTTCCTGACGCTGCTCCTCGGCGTTCATGGCCGCCAGCAGTGCGTCGTCATATCCCTGGATCTGGTCTTGTTTGCTGAACATCGCGTCTCTCCCAGCCTTTCGTATTGTTGAGGCCCGTGCAGGGCCCTTTGATGCGATGGTAGGGCTGGCGCAGACAGGCCAAATGCCTGCGCACGCCACGCAAAGGTGCGTTTACGACATTAGAGGAGCGCCACGAAATAAATGTGGAATAGGGCTTGTGTGGGAGGGGGTCAGGCGATGATCTGACGGACCAGTAGCAGCAGGAGGAAATGCACTGGATATAAGGCATACGCCCAGCGGCGCATAGGCGGTGGCGAGACATTTTTGGCATGTCGCAATAAGACCAAGCCCGCCAACGGCGCGATCAGACACGCGACCAATCCCAGGAGCGCCACTGGCGTGGCGCTATTGAGCAGGATCTGCCATTGGTTGGCGGCCACGCAGACCCATCCTGGCAACACACTGAAGTACCAAGGCCGACGAAACACCAGCAACATCGCCAGTGGCAGCAACACACCAAAGAAACCGAACATTAAGTGCGACGAAAATACCGCCGCTATCGTGACGGCGATCAACGCCAATCCTCGATCAAAAAACGCCTTCTGCTGCCATCCTCGGGCAACCAGCAGCCCCAACGCCAAGGTGGGCAGCACGTTCAACGTATCGGCGTCCTCGATAAACAGCCGATACGGCACTTCGCTGATCACGCTGAACAGCAGCAGCCAGCCCAGGTAGCGCCACTGGCCGGTCACCGGCGCATTTCGGGCCCGGTGCAGGTTCGCCGCAATCGCCAGGCAAAACCACGGAAACGCCAGGCGCCCCGGCACATACAGGCTATCGAGGCTCAGACCGACATAACGCAGGTGGTCCAGCACCATGCTCAGCAGCGCCAGCCACTTGAGCAAATCCAAAGCGCCATCACGGACGCGTCCGACAGGCATCGTTTCAGAACCGTGCATAATTCCCCAGTGACTTTGCATTTACAGTGCGTGCGCAGCGCCAACCATCTTGGTTACAGTGCGCACCAACATCGACCACAGGAATGGGCCATGACCGACAAGAGCCAACAATTCGCCAGTGACAACTATTCGGGCATTTGCCCCGAAGCCTGGGCCGCCATGGAACAAGCCAACCAGGGTCATCAACGTGCCTACGGTGATGATGAATGGACCCACCGCGCCGCCGACGGTTTCCGCAACCTGTTCGAAACCGACTGCGAAGTGTTCTTCGCCTTCAACGGTACGGCCGCCAACTCCCTGGCGCTGTCCTCCTTGTGCCAGAGCTACCATAGCGTGATTTGCTCGGAAACCGCCCACGTCGAAACCGACGAATGCGGCGCGCCGGAGTTTTTCTCAAACGGCTCCAAGCTGCTCACAGCCCGCACCGAAAACGGCAAGCTGACCCCGGAATCGATCCGCGAGATCGCCCTCAAGCGCCAGGACATCCACTACCCCAAACCCCGCGTAGTGACCCTGACCCAGGCCACCGAAGTCGGCAGCGTCTACACCCCGGAAGAAATCCGCGCCATCAGTGCTACCTGCAAGGAACTGGGGCTGAACCTGCACATGGACGGCGCACGCTTTTCCAACGCCTGTGCGTTCCTCGGCTGCTCACCCGCCGACCTGACCTGGAAAGCCGGAGTGGACGTGTTGTGCTTTGGCGGCACCAAGAACGGCATGGCCGTGGGTGAAGCCATCCTGTTCTTCAACCACAAACTGGCGGAAGACTTCGACTACCGCTGCAAACAGGCCGGCCAGCTGGCCTCGAAAATGCGCTTCCTGTCCGCCCCTTGGGTGGGACTGCTGGAAAACGACGCCTGGCTCAAACATGCGCGCCACGCCAACCACTGCGCGCAATTGCTCAGTAGCCTGGTGGCGGATATTCCCGGTGTGGAGTTGATGTTCCCGGTGCAGGCCAACGGTGTGTTCCTGCAACTGTCGGAACCGGCGATTGCCGCGCTGACGGCCAAGGGCTGGCGCTTCTATACCTTCATCGGCAAAGGCGGTGCGCGGTTCATGTGCGCGTGGGATACCGACGAAGAGCGAGTAAGAGAATTGGCCGCAGACATCCGCGAAGTCATGGGCGCCTGACAATGACTCACTGATGTGCATAAAACAAATGTGGGAGGGAGCAAGCCCCCTCCCACATTTGGATTGTGTTGTGCCTGCTCGAGCAATCAGAACTCGATGCGCACATCGCCCTTCGGTACGCTGCAGCACGACAGGATGTAGCCTTCGGCTTCGTCTTCCTCGGTAATCCCGCCGTTGTGGTCCATCTCCACCTCACCGCCCAGCTTCATCACCTTGCACGTCCCGCAAATCCCCATGCCGCAGGCCTTTGGAATCAACAGACCAAGCTTGGCCGCCGCTGCGTGGACGGTCTCGCCAGGGGCGACGCGAATGCTCTTGCCCGAGGCGATGAACTCCACCTGATGCAGATCCGCCAGGTCGATTTCCGGGGCATCCGCCGCTTGCTCGGCCTGCTCCACCGCGTCGGCGCGGGCTTCCGGCGGCGTAGCGCCGAAGGATTCCTCGTGGTAGCGCGCCATGTCGAAACCGGCGACTTCCAACAGGCGTTTCACCGCATTCATGTAGGGCGTCGGGCCGCAGCAGAACACTTCGCGCTCAAGGAAGTCGGGCACCATCAGTTCGAGCATCTTGTGGTTCAGGTAACCGCGATAACCCGCCCAAGGCTCACCCAGGCCGTGCTTCTCACAGATCAGGTGCAGGCTGAAGTTGTCGATCCGCGACGCCATATGCTCCAGCTCGCGGTGGTAGATGATGTCCTTGGGCGAGCGGGCACTGTGGATAAACGTCATGTCGACGTTGGCGTTGGTGTCGTAGAACCAGCGCGCCATGGACATCACCGGCGTGATCCCCACGCCGCCACTGAGGTACAGCACTTTCGGGCTGGGGAAGTCGATGGCATTGAACAACCCGACCGGCCCGTGCACCGCCAATTCCTGGCCTTCATGCAGGGTGTCGTGCAGCCAGTTGGACACCTTGCCGCCCGGCACACGCTTGATGGTCACCGAGAAGCTGTAGGGCACCGACGGCGAACTGGAAATGGTGTACGAGCGCATGATCGGCTGACCCTCGATCTCCAGCTCCAGGGTGACGAACTGCCCCGGCTTGAAAAAGAACAGGATCGGCTGGTCGGCCATAAAGCAGAAGGTGCGCACATCCCAGGTTTCCTGGATGACTTTGACGCAACGGACGATGTGCCGACCATTGGCCCAGGTCTGGGTGGTTACCGGATTCAGGAAATTATTGGACATGTTGTTCTCCACCGCCGACGTCGGCCTTATGGTGGCGATTCTGCGTAACGCGGGAACCGCCCATTTACCTATCTGCGACATTCACATACTTATCGCGACCAGCCCCCATGCCACGGGGGTTGCGCGTCGGGAACAGAGTGGGCCATGTCGCTCATGGATAAGGTTCGGCGCATCAGCAGCCCCACACTCGCTCCCAACAACGACGTTTTCTTTACGCCTTGCTGCAAACCTGATCAGCCACTATTCGTCGGCCACACAGAATGGCCTTGAGGACACACACGATGGACGTCACCGCAACCTTAAGCTTGGGCGATCCGCTGGAACCCGCACGCAAGGCCACCGCGCAAATGCTGCAAGAGCGCGAGCGCACGTTTTCGCTGCCGCAGCCGTTCTACTCTGATGAGCGGCTGTTTGATATCGATATGCAGGAGATCTTCCAGAAAGAGTGGTTGATCGCCGGCATGACCTGCGAAATTCCCGCCAAGGGCAACTACCTGACCCTGCAAATCGGCAAGAACCCGATCATCGTGATCCGTGGCGCCGAAGGCGTGGTGCATGCGTTCCACAACGTCTGCCGCCACCGGGGTTCGCGCCTGTGCACCAGCGACAAAGGCAAAGTCGCCAAGCTCGTGTGCCACTACCACCAGTGGACCTACGAGCTGGACGGGCGCCTGCTGTTCGCGGGCACCGAGATGGGTGCCGACTTCGACATGAAGCAGTACGGCCTCAAGCCTGTGAACGTGAAGACCGCCGGTGGCTACATCTTCATCAGCCTGGCCGAAAACCCGCCGGCCATCGATGACTTCCTGTCGACGCTGAACCATTACATGGAACCGTACGACATGGAAAACACCAAGGTGGCGATCCAGACCACCTTGTTCGAGAAGGCCAACTGGAAACTGGTGCTGGAAAACAACCGCGAGTGCTACCACTGCAACGCGTCGCACCCCGAACTGTTGAAAACCCTGCTGGAATGGGACGACGTCACCGACCCACGCGCCGACCAGGCGTTCAAGGACCACGTAGCCGCCTCTGCAGCCGCCTGGGACGCCGAGAAGATCCCTTACGCCCACGCAAGCTTCGGCCTGCGTAACCGCATCGTGCGCATGCCGCTGCTCAAGGGCACCGTGTCGATGACCCTGGACGGCAAGCAGGGCTGCGCCAAGCTGATGGGCCGCATCAAGAACCCCGACCTGGGCTCGATGCGCATCCTGCACCTGCCGCACTCGTGGAACCACTGCATGGGCGACCACATCATCGTGTTCACCGTGTGGCCGATCAGTGCCCAGGAAACCATGGTCACCACCAAGTGGATCGTGCACAAGGACGCCGTTGAAGGCGTGGACTACGACGTGGAGCGCATGCGCCAGGTGTGGGACGCCACCAACGACCAGGACCGTCGCCTGGCCGAAGAGAACCAGCGCGGGATCAACTCCACCGCCTACCAGCCTGGCCCGTACTCCAAGACCTATGAGTTCGGCGTGGTGAACTTCGTGGACTGGTACAGCGAGCGCATGTTGAACAACCTCGGCGCAGCCCCGGCGCCTTACCTCAAGGGTGTGGCTGCACACGAATAACCGATACCCACAACTCAAAACTGTGGGAGGGGGCTTAAGGCTTTTTGTAGGAGCGAGCTTGCTCGCGAAAAACTCACAAGCGCCGCGTTCATTCAGGAAGCACGCGTTATCGTTGACGTTTTTCGCGAGCAAGCTCGCTCCTACAAGAAGCGATGTACGCGACCGGCATTAGGGCCCCTCCCACATTTGAACCTCACACTGCTTAATATTTGATCAACTCTCTCGCAGACCACTGGCAGCCTGCCCTCCAGCCTTTACCCAACAACTTATCCACAAAGCCACCCACAGCAATTGTGGGCAACTGCGCTATCCAACCAAAATTAATTGAAGAAAATCCGTGACTTATTCAAGTTGACGGTTCCAACGGCACATTGATCATTTATTGATCAAAACCATACAAGCTACGTAGAACGTGACCTGTAGCGGTACGCAAACACCTTATCCACAGAACCGCCAACAGACTTTGGGGGCAACTTCGGCAGCGCTGTGGAAAACCGCGTCAAACCTTCATATACCAAGGGTTTCAGCTATATTCCTGGGGTTTAGCGGCAATTTGATCAATAAACAACCAGACGACGGAAAGCCTCTATTCATAAGGCCTGTAGCGGATAGCAAACATCTTATCCACAGAAGCGCCAACAGACTTTGGGGGCAACTCAAACCGCTGCTTCCTCCTTATCCACACAAAAAAGCACCAGAAAACCGTAACTTAGCTTGGTCGTTTTTCGTACAGGAGCTTGCAGGCCTTGATTTACGGGGCGTGTGGATAACCACCAACACCTTATCCACAGCCAGGCTCACAGCGTTTGTGGGTAACCGCGCACCTGTACAAAAAACACCCAGCATCTACACTCACCCTTGCAGTCAATTCCATGGCCTGGGTTAACGCGGAAGTCCTTGGCAGCCTGATCGGGAGGAAGAACGGTGATGTGGCAGGGCAAGCCCAGCCATCACTGCGCCAAAGGTTTTACGCTGATTGAATTACTACTGACGCTGGCCCTGCTGGCCACGCTTGCGACAGTGGCTTATCCGCTGACAGCATTGATGGGTAAACGTGATCGAGAACTGGACCTGCAACGTTCGTTGCGGGAAATCCGGCGTGCGATCGATGCCTACAAAGACGCCAGTGACGATGGCCGCATTGAAAAGAGCATCACCGACAGCGGTTATCCACCTTCCCTGCAGGTATTGGTCGAAGGCGTAACGGACAACACCCATCTGCAAGGCAACAAACTCTATTTCCTGCGACGTATTCCCCGGGACCCATTCTGCGAGTGTCCCGAGCTGGCGGCCGACAAAACCTGGCAATTGCGCAGTTACAAGAGCAGCGCCGACAACCCACAAGAGGGAGAAGATGTATTCGACGTTTCATCCCGAAGCACCCGGGAGAGCTTGAATGGAACGTCATACAGCCAATGGTGATCGGGGTTTTACCCTGATTGAGTTGCTGGTGGTCATGGCGATCATCGCCACCCTCATGACCCTGGTCACCCCGCAGTACTTCCGCCAGCACACCAAGGCCCAGGAAACCGTGCTGCGCCACAACCTGTCTTCCATTCGCCAGGCCCTGGACCAATACCGCGAGGACCACAGCGCCAATCCCGAGTCCCTGCAAGCCCTGGTGGACCGTCGCTACCTGCGCGAGATCCCCATGGACCCGCTGACCGGCAGGCGTGACACCTGGCAACTGCAACCTTCGGACGAACAAGGCCTGGGCGATGTACGCAGCGGTGCCACAGGTGCCGACACGAACGGGAGCGCCTATGCAGATTGGTAGGCACAACCAGCAGGGCTCGGTGTTCATGGGCATGTTGGTGACAGTGGCCGTGGTGGCCGTGATGCTGATGGAAGTCGGCACCCTGTGGTCCAGCGTGCTGCAGCGCGAACGCGAGCTGGAACTGCTGGCGCGGGGCAATGAAATCCGCCGGGCGATCGGGCTGTATTACGCCGCGGGCAATACCTTTCCCAAGTCCCTCGACGACCTGGTGCTCGACCGTCGCCAACCCACCACCCAGCGCTATCTGCGCCGTGCCTACACCGATCCGCTGACTGGCAGCGCCGAATGGGGCGTAGTCGCGGGCCCAGGCGAAACGTTCATGGGCGTGTTCAGCACCGCCCAGGGCACGCCGTTCAAACAAGGCAATTTTTCAGCCATCAATCAGAGTTTTACAGGACAAGGCAGTTATCAAGGGTGGGTGTTTCTGTTTGGTCCTGGGCAGAACAATCCTGCAACCCGCATCGCTCCCATGGGAGTTCAGCCAACCAATGATGCCAATTGAATAAGCACACTGATCGTTCCAGCAGTTCGGAACTTGTTTATCTGGATTGAGGTGGATTAAGCATGAATAACTTACAGCGGTGCATCACACACTTAGCGAAATGGTTGTTGGCGGCGGTCTTGTTGGCACCGGCGCTGGTCATGGCCCACGGTGCGGTGGACAAGCCCATTGCACGGCAGGTCTATTGCAAGACGCTCCCGGATTTCTGGTCAGGAAGCCCGAGCGATAATGGATGTGCGGCCTTGGCCGCAAAAAGTGGACAGTATCCAGGCCAGCAATGGAATGAAGTGGCCCATTTGATCAGGCAACCGGGTTACGACGACCCTGAAATCGTCAAACGAGAAGTGCCCGATGGCAAACTTTGTTCGGCGGCTGACAGCAAGAAAGATGGCCTGAACATTGTGTCGGACCAGTGGCATCGCACCGACGTTACGCCCACCAATGGCATGATGGATGTGCGCATCATCGGCACTGCGCCACACGTGCCCAGTTTCGCGAAGGTCTTTCTCACAAAACCGGGCTTTGACCCGACCAGGTCGCCGCTGACCTGGAATGACCTGACGCTCATCCACACCCAGCAGTTCGAGCGCGCGCAAACCGACTGGGGCAATAATCCACCCATCATGTCGGGAGCCTCGGGGTACTTCAAGTTCGCTGTACCTATCCCATCGGGGCAAACGGGCAACGCCACGCTGTTCGTGCAGTGGCAGCGTATCGATCCAGCGGGTGAAGGGTTCTACAACTGCAGTGACATCAACATCGTCGGTGCCGGAATCCCGGAGCAGTGGGTCGATATCGGCCAATTCATCGATTCGATCATGAACACCCTCAAAGCGGGTGACTCGGTGCACTTCCGCATCCTCGATAACTCTCCGGCGGCCAAGGAAGTGGTGGACATCACCCTGCCAATCACCGCGAACAACCTGGACCCGAACATCTGGGGCAAGCAATTGGCGGACAGGATCGATCCAACCATTGCCAGAGTGGGGGAGAAAAAGGGCAACACGATCGTATTCAACCCCACCGACTCCAGCGCCAACTCGGTCTACACCACCGCCAAGGGATACAGCCGAGCGATGGCGATCATTGCAGGCGAGGGTCCAGGCCCGGCCAATCCTACTGCACCTGTAGCGAAGATCTCCGGACCTACCACCATGCAATCGGGCAAACCGTTTACCTTCAGCGCCAGCCAGTCGGTCGGCTACAACGGTCCGTTGAGTTATAGCTGGGCCGTTATTGGGTCGACCCCACCCTTCAACGACGTCACCGTAAAGGGTGTAGCCGTGACAGTCCCTCAGCCAGCGGTACACACGGTTCGCTTGAATGTGCGTGATATGCAAAACGGGAAAACCAGCCAAGCGGAGTTGACGTTCACTGTTACGCCCGCCAGTGGCGGCGGGGAATACCCGGCCTACAAAGAAGGCACCGCTTATAAAGCCGGCGACATCGTGACCAACAACAGCAAAAACTATAAATGCAAACCCCACCCTTACACCGCGTGGTGCGCAGGCGCCGCATGGGCGTATGCTCCTGGCTCGGGCAACGCATGGGAACAGGCCTGGGAGGAAGTTCAGTGACCCCTTCCAGCGCATATTCAGTTAGTGGATAAGCGTAAGCGCCAAACGTTATAGGGCGCCTCACGGCGCCTTATATCGAGCAACGCTACAGTTGAAGATGTACTTGAATTGAAAAGGTTCTAACGCAGTTCTACCGGCGGTGCCCGCTTAACAGTGGGCCGGGAGAGTTATACACAACCGCCGTACCTTGGCACTCCCAACAGGGTCTCTCCATGCGCGCGCACTCACTTATCCACAGTCCTCAACGTGGCTTCACACTGCTGGAGCTGCTGGTCGTCCTGCTGATCATCGCCCTGCTCGCCGGCTACGTCGGCCCGAAGATGTTCGACCGCCTGGAGCTGGCCAAGGTACAAACCGCCCAGGGCCAGATGAAAGCCCTTGCCGATGCCTTGAACCAGTACCGCCTGGACAACGGCAACTACCCCGACGAAACCCTCGGCCTCGACGCCCTCACCACCCGGCCCGCCAACGCCAGCCATTGGCAGGGCCCCTATGTGAAGACGCTGCCGCCAGACCCTTGGGGTAACCCGTATCTCTACAAGAACCCCGGCACACCACCCAACGATGCGGAGATCATCTGCCTGGGTCGTGACGGCAAGGCCGGCGGGGTGAATACCTACGCCGACATTGTGTACGGCCTGTGACATGCACACGCTGCGGCTGGTCCTGATACTGCTGTGCCTCACGGGTACCGCACAGGCCAACTGCTGGCAACTGGCAGCCAGCCGCTACCACGTCGACCCGCTGTTGCTTTATGCGATCGCCAAGGTCGAATCCGGCCTCAACCCCAGCGCACGCAACCTCAACAGCGATGGCAGCCAGGACATCGGCCTGATGCAAATCAACAGCCGCCACTTGCCCGCACTGGCCCGGTTCGGCATCACCGAGCAGCACTTGATCACCCAGCCCTGCACCAGCGTCATGGTGGGCGCGTGGATTCTTGCCGGGTTTATCCGCGAGCAGGGTTATGGCTGGCAGGCCGTGGGCGCCTATAACGCCGGGGCCAAGCCGGACCGGGAAGCACGGCGCTCACGCTACGCCCTGGCGGTGTGGCGTTACTACGCGTTGTTGTTGCAACAGCGCCAACAACGGGCGGGGCAAATGCCATGACCGACTTTGACGTGCGCATCATCCGTGACGGCCATGTGCAGACCCTGCGCCTGCAAGCCGTTGACGTCGCCCAGGCGCGCCAGCAACTGCAGGCCGACGGCGCCCAGGTCATCTCGCTGAAAGCCCGCCGCCCACTCAAATTGCCCAGCCGTCGCAGTACGTTCGCCCTGGGCCTGTTTATCCAGGAGCTGGTAGTCCTGCTCGACGCCGGCCTGGTGCTGGTGGAAGCGGTGGAAACCCTGCGCGACAAGGCGCCCGCCGGCATCAACCGGCAGGTCATGAGCGATCTGCTCGCCTCGATGTATGAGGGCAACTCGCTGTCCAGGGCAATGCAGCTCAAGCCGCAGACCTTTGCGCCGCTGTTGATTGCCACGGTGGCGTCCTCGGAACACAGCGGCCAATTGGCCGTGGCCCTGCGCCGCTACCATCATTTTGAAGCCCACCTGGCAACCGTGAAGAAGCGCGTCAGCGGCGCCCTGATGTACCCCTTGGTGGTACTCAGCGTCGGCGCGTTGATCCTGCTGTTCCTGCTGTTCTTCGTGATCCCGCGCTTTGCCTCGGTGTTCGACGCCGTGGCCGATCTGCCGGCCACCGCACGCTTTATGGTGTGGTGGGGCGCACTGGTAGACACGCGTGGCATGGAGTTGCTGCTTGGCCTGGTGCTGGCGATTGCCGCGCTGGTGCTGTTGTTGCGCAGCGCCGGGTTCAAGCGCCGCATCGCCCAGCTGTTCTGGAAGATCCCCAGCCTGGGCGCCCAACGCACGCTGTTTATCCTCGCGCGCTTTTATCGCACCGCCGGCATGTTGCTGATGGGCGGCATGCCGGTGGTCACTGCGGTGGAGCTGTCCGGTGCGCTGCTGCCCGTGGAACGCCAGGCGGACCTGCGCCAGGCCATGACCGACATCCAGGCCGGCCAGCCACTGTCCACTGCCCTCGCCCGCCATCGATTGACCACCGCCGTCGCCGAACGCCTGCTACGCGTGGGTGAACAAAGCGGTGAGCTGGCGGCGATGTGCGAGCGCATCGCGCAGTTCCACGATGAAGCGCTGGAGCGTGCCATCGAGCTGTTCAGCAAAGTCTTCGAGCCGTTGTTGATGCTGGTGGTGGGCGGGCTGATCGGCCTGATCGTATTCATGTTGTACATGCCGATTTTCGAACTGGCAGGCTCCATCCAGGGGTAGTGCGATGAGCGAACAGACACGGCAATGGCAGGCCCTTGCAGAGCAACGCGGGCTGAGCTTGTCCAATTACCTGCTGGAGGTGCTGGAGAAAGCGCCCGACCAATTAAGCACCATCGCCCAGCCCCTGGGCCTGCTTGCCATCGCCCCGGAAAACCTCAGTGAACACTGGCGCTTCGATCTGCTGGCACTGCCCCAGGCGCTGATCCATAACGTGCTGCCGGTGGATAACCACGGCCAGCCGTGCCTGGTACTGGGAGACCCTTTCACCCTGGCCAGCCGGCACTGGCTGCAATCCTCGAAAACCTTGCGTCAACTGCCCCTGGCCATGAGCCTGCCCGGCGCGGTCAAGGCCCAGTTGAGCCTGGCCGAAGCCAGCCAACGGGTGATGCAACCTTTCGGTGAGGACGACGAGAATGCCCGCGTCAGCCAGGCCGCCCAGGAAATTTCCCTGAGCAGCATCGCCCGCGACGACAACCCGGTGGTGCGCCTGGTCAACTCCATGCTGTTCGATGCCCTGCAAAGCCGTGCCAGCGATGTGCATGTGGAAACCACGCCCCAGGGCCTGGTGATCAAGTACCGCATCGACGGTGTGTTGCAGCAGATGGGCCAGGCCAGCGGCCTGGACATGGCCGAGCAGGCACTGTCGCGGATCAAGGTGTTGTCGGAGCTGGATATCGGCGAGCGGCGGGTGCCCCAGGACGGGCGTTTCAAGATGAAAATCCAGGGTCGCGAAGTGGACTTTCGCGTGTCGATCATGCCCAGCATCCACGGTGAAGATGCGGTGCTGCGGATTCTCGACAAGTCCCAGCGCGGTGAGTCCCTGAGCCTGGAAACCCTGGGGTTGAACGCCGAGACCATCGCGCGCATCCGTGTATTGGCCGGCGAACCCTATGGCATGTTGCTGGTGACCGGCCCCACCGGCAGCGGCAAATCCACCACGCTATATGCCGCCCTGTCGGAGACCAATACCGGCGAGAAAAAGATCATCACCATCGAAGACCCGGTGGAATACGAACTGCCCGGGGTCCTGCAAATCCCGGTGAACGACAAGAAGGGCCTGACCTTCGCCCGTGGCCTGCGCTCGATCCTGCGCCACGACCCGGACACCATCCTGGTGGGGGAAATACGCGACGGTGAAACGGCCGGCATTGCGGTGCAAGCGGCGTTGACCGGGCACCTGGTGCTGTCGTCGGTGCACGCCAACAGCGCGTTCAGTGTGCTGGAGCGCTTTACCTACATGGACGTGGACCCGGCCAGCTTTGTCGAAGCCCTTAACGGCGTGGTCGCCCAGCGCCTGGTGCGGCGCATCTGCCCGGATTGCGGTACGGATGCCGACCCCGACCCCGAGATCACCCACCTCGCCCAACTCGCCGAGGCTCAACTCCAACAGGGTCACTACCGCGTGGGCAAAGGCTGCGAGGCCTGCCGTCACACCGGCTATCGCGGCCGACTCGCCCTGGCCGAAGTGCTGACACTGACCGACAGCATCAAGGAGGGCCTGCTCAACCGCAGTTCGGCCTCCACCCTGCGCGAACTGGCCCGTGAAGCCGGCCACGTGTTTATCCGCGACATCGCCCTGGCCCACGCCGCCCAGGGCGACACCACGCTCAAGGAGATCCACCGTGTCATTTCCCTTTATTGAGCATGTGGTTTGGCTGCACAGCGACGGCGCCGAATGGGCCGCGCGACCGCGTTGGCGCGGTGCAGCAGTATGGCGTGCGCAACAGACTGGCGAGCCATTGGCCGCCTGTGCCGAACTGCTGGAACAGGCGCCGCGCGGCCGCGTCGGGTTTCTGGACCGGGCCACGGTGCTGCTGGGCTTCCCCCATGTGCACTACCTGATGCTGGCGTGGCAAACCGGCGTGTACAGCCAGGCCGACTGGCAAGGCTTGGCCGAAGTGACCTTCAACCAACAGGCCGGCATCGACCCCGGACAGTGGCAAGTGCAAGTCGCCAACAGCACCTTTGGAGATGAACGCCTGGCGGTCGCGACGTCACGGAATTTGCTGCAAGACCTGCGGGAGTTGTTCAAGCGACAGCACCTGCCGCTGGTGACATGCACGCCATTGTTGACGGCCGTGGCCCAACGGTACTGGCAGCAATTGCCTGACGATTGCGTGCTGGCGGTACCTGAGGCGCGAGGTCTCAGTTGCCTTTACCGGCAACAGGGTGTGGCTCAACAAGTCTGCGTGCTGCAAACCCCACCCGGCAGCCACTTGAGCGACAACCTGTTCACCGCCGACCTGCTGGCGCAACGGCACGCGGCGGCCACATGGGTCGTCGCCAATCACCCCACTGAACATTGGCTGGGGCCACTGCATCCCTGGCTCGGAGAGCCGCTGGCATGATCGCTCAGCTGAAATCACAACTCGCCGGTGCCTGGCGACAGCGGCAGGCGCCGGGCATCGACTTCCTGCACCCCAATGCCGTCTATCGGCCGCTGGTGAGTGTGTTGTGGCTGGTCGCCGCCGGGCTTGTCTTCGTGACCTGGCAACACTGGCAGCGCATGGAGCATCAGCAACAACAGACCGACGCACTGGAGCAGCGCTTTATCGAATTGACACGTCGCCAGGAGCAATTGATCCAGGCCGCCATTCGCTTGTCACCCCAGCAGAAACAACAACTGGCCGCCTTTTCCCGACAGCAGGACACGCCCTTCGCACTGATGGACGCCGTGGCCCGGGCCTGGTCCGCGGAAGTCGCGCTGACGCGCGTGGAGGTCGACACCCAGGCCCGACTGATTCACTTGGAGTTGGAAGCCAAGGTGCTGGGCGATGCCTTTCGATTTGTCGAACGGCTCAAGGCCCAGCCAGGTGTACACGTGAACCTGCAACAAAGCGCACGCAAGGCCAATGACCCGCAACACCCGGTGCAGGTCAAACTTGCGGTTGGTGCAGGGTAGTCGCCCATGGACGCACTGACCCGCCACCTCCCGCGCGTGCGCTGGCACCTGATGCAATGGCAGCAGCGCCTGGGCTTTTGGGGGCTGCTGGCGTTGGGGCTGATGGCGGCAACGTTGCTGATCGAAGTCACAGTGATACATCCGGCAGGCATTGCCGACAGCCTGCGGCGCCAGGAACTGGAGGCCGGTATCGCCGAGCAGCCCCAGGATGTGCAGGTGACCGAACCGGCCGTGGTCGAACGCCTGCCCAGTGCACAGGACTTCGCCCCACGCCTGGAAAAGCTGCTGGACGTCCTCACCCGGCGCGGCTTTATCATCGAACAGACCACCCTGGCCTACTCCGCGCCCGGCGACACCGGGCTGCAACGGCTGGACGTGGACATTCCCCTCGTCGGCCCCTACGCCTTGCTGCGCGATGCCCTGGTCGACGTCGCCAATGAGCCGGCCGTGCGCATCGAACGCCTGGCCCTGGAGCGCAAGGAAATCACCAGCGGCATGTTGAACATCAGCCTCAAGGTGAGTGTGCTGGGGGTGGTGGAATGACGCTGCCGCTGTATCTGCGCGTGCTGTTGCTGCTGACCTTGATCGGCTGCGGCTGGCTGTTCTGGCAGGACACTGCGGACAACCCCGCACCCTCGCCGGTGCCAGTGATCGCCCGCCCTGTACAGGTGCCCTCGGCACCGGTTGCCGCACCTGCACCGGCGGTGGCCGAAGCCATCGACCTGTTTCCCGCCCAGACCTGGACACCTGCACCGCCGCCCATACCGGTCGACACCTCAGCGCCCAAGCCGCCGCCCCTGCCCTTCACCGTGAGCGCGCAATGGCGCTACGAGAACCAGGCGAAAATCGTCGTACTCAGCGGCAATGGCAGCCAGTACACCCTGTGCAACCGTTGCTCGGTACCCGGGCGCATCGTGCCCGGCAAGATGCTCGACGCCCATTACCGGCTGGACAAACTTACCGACACCGCCGTGGTGCTGACCTACATGCCCCTCAAGCATGTCAGCACCTTGCGGCTGGACACTCACTGACCGGCGCAGGACACGATCATGGCCATACGCACGTGGATACCCTTGAGCCTGGCCGTGGCCCTGCTCAACGCCTGCCAGACCCAGCGGGCGATCAAGGAGAGCGACGAGTTGCGCCAGAAGGGCGACATCATCCGTTCGGTCGAAGTGCTGCAAGCCGAAGCCAGACAGGCCCCCGACGATGTGCAACTGCGCACCGCCAACTTCAGCAAGCTGGAATTGCTGGTGGCCCAATACAGCCGCGAAGCCAGCACCGCGCTGATGCGTGGCGACGATGCCGCTGCCATCCGCGCCCTGGAAACCATCCTCAAATACGACCCCAGCAACCTCGGCGCGCGCCAGGAAATCCAGAGCATCCAGGCGATGAAACAACTGCGCCCGCAACTGGCCCAGGCCTACGAAATGAAGCGCTCCAACCCGGTGGAAGCCCTCAACCTGGTGCGCCGGATCATCGCGCAAAAGCCCAACTACCGAGAGGCCCTGGACTTTCGCAATGCCCTGACCCGTGAACTGGTGAGCGCCGATTACCTCAGCGCCGACCTCTCCGAGGCCATGCGCAAACCCTTGAGCCTGGAGTTCAGCGCCCAAAGCCTGACCACGATTTTCGAGACCATTGCGCGCCTGTCGGGGGTCAACTTCGTCATCGACAAGGACGTCAATCCCAGTGCCTCGGCGAGCATGACCGCGAGCCGAACCACCGCCGAAGACGCGCTGAACCTGCTGCTGACCACCCAGGGACTGGACAAGAAGGTCCTCAACGCCAACACCCTCCTGGTTTACCCCCGCCGCCCGGACAAGGAACGGGAATATCGCGAGTTGGCCGTGCGTACCTTCTACCTCAGCCATGGCGACCCCAAGGTCATCGCCGCCGAGATCAAACAGGTGCTCAAGCCCAAAGAGGTGCTGGTGGACGAACGCCTGAACGCGGTGATCGTGCGCGATGGCCTGGATACCCTGAGCGCCGTGGAAAAACTGGTGGAAGCCATTGATATCGCACAATCGGAAGTGACCATCGACATCCAGGTGCTGGAGGTCAGCCTGACCGACGAGTTGAACCTGGGCATCCAGTACCCGGAGAGCATCGGCCTGTCCGTGGGCAACCTGGCCAACGTGCCTGCCGGGCTGGCGGGTATCCCACTCAGCGCATTGCGCGGGATCAACGGCGACAACATCCTGCTCGACGCGGGCAGTACCTCGGCGCGCATCAATATGCTGCAACGCAGCGGCAACACCGTGACCCTGGCCAACCCCAGGGTGCGGGTGCGCAACCGCGAAGAAGCCCAGGTGAACATCGGCGACAAGATCCCCGTGGTGACCACCACCACCGCCAACCAGATCACCACCTCGTCGGTGTCCTACCAGGACGTGGGACTGCAGATCACGGTCAAGCCGAACATCAGCCTGAGCGATGAGGTGAACCTGGAGCTGAACGTGGAAATGAGCCATATCACCAAGCGTATTCCCGGCTCGGAAAACGTACCGGCCACCTTCGAACTCGGCTCACGGGCCACCAAGACCCTGCTGACCGCGCGCAACAATGAAACCCAGATCGTCTCGGGGCTGATCCGCACGGCGGACGTCGACGAGGGCTCGGGGCTGCCATGGTTGAGCCAGATCCCGTGGATCGGCAAGAAGCTGTTCGGCACCAACCAGAATACCCAGCAGAAAACCGAGATCATCCTGCTGCTGACCCCGAGGATCGAACGCAACCTGGACCTGCCGATTGCCCAGATCAGCACCTTCCACAGCGGCACCGAGGCGCGCAGTTCGACCCAGGGCATGATCCTGCGCGACACCACCGACAAAATGATCCTCAAGCCGATTGGCGGCGACCCCACGCCGGCGCTGCCACCGCCGATGCAACAGCCGGATGCCACCTGGCAACCCCTGCCGCCACTGCTGCCGGATCTGGTGCCCAAGCCTGCGCCCGAACCTGCGCCCCAATGAAGATCCAATGTGGGAGGGGGCTTGCCCCGATTGCAATGTGTCAGTCTCAGTATCCTTGACTGGTCCACCGCTATCGGGGGCAAGCCCCCTCCCACATTTGTTTTGCAGTGTTGGTGGGTTAGCGCACGACGCCTTCTTCTATGAGCAACTTGAGGATTGCCTGGGCACCTTCCTCGGCGCTCACACCCTTGAGCACCTGCCCACCGCCACCACTGGCCTTGGCGGTGGCGGCTTTCATGCGGTCGGCGCCGCTCTTGGCCTTGATCACCTTGAGGCGCTTGGGCCGGGGCTTGGCCGGTTGCAGCACGGCGCCTGTGAATAACGCGTCCTGCTCGACTTCCACTTCGTGGGCCGCCAATTCACCGCGTTGTGCCGGACCGTAGGCGCTTTGCCGAGGTTTTGGCGCGGCGTTATCCACCGTCGCCAGAAACGGCAGGCGCACCTTCAAGCGCCTGCGCTGCCCACGGGGCAAGGCTTGCAGCACATGGGCCACACCGCCGTCGATGGACTCCACCTCGGCCAGCCCGACAATCAGCGGCCAGCCCAATTGCTCGGCCAACAGGAACGGCAACATGCCCGAGCCTTCACCGGTTTCGGCCTGGCTGCCGGCAAGCACCACCTGGGCACCGGCGTCGCGCAGGTACTCGCTGAGCACCGGCAACGCATCGCTGCCCTCCGGTTGTTCCAGCACGTGCAACTGTGGCAGGCCCATGCCCAGGTAGCTGCGCAGGGTCGGTTCGGCGATGTTGCCGGCGTGCAGCACCTGCAACTTATCCCCAGCCATCTGCAGACCCAGTTCGACGGCGCGCGCATCCTGTTCGGCGCGGCGTGGCCGGCCGGAGGTGGGGTGGGCGCCGATGGACACCAGGCTGATTACATTCGTGGTCATGGTCATGTCCTCAAGCCGCATCGCGCTTGGCGCCGTTGCGGTAGGCCTCGACCGCAGCGATCAAGGCTTGCAGAATCGCGGCGCTTTCGCCGATCACCGACAGGTCGGCACGCTTGATCATGTCGCAGCCCGGGTCGAGGTTGATCGCCACCACCTTGTCGCAGGCGCCAATGCCTTGCAGGTGCTGGATCGCCCCGGAAATCCCCACGGCCACATACACCCGCGCCGTCACCCAGGTACCGCTGGCGCCGACCTGGCGATCACGGGCCATGAATCCATCGTCCACCGCCACCCGCGAGGCGCCTTCGGTGGCCCCCAAAGCCGCGGCGGTCTGGTGGAACAGCGCCCAGTCCTTCACGCCGTTGCCGCCGGAGAAAATAAACTCGGCCTCGGCCATGGGAATCGCCGCCGGGTCCACCGCCACCGCGCCAAGATCCTCGATACGCGGCAGGCTGCGTGCCAGGCCTGTGGATAACTCCACGGGCAGCACTTCATGGCGTGTGTCGCTGACCGGATCGGCACATTCGGCGGCAGCCAGAATCAGGCGTGGCAGCGGCCGCGCCAAGTCTTCCCGGCCCGCACCGGCGCGGCCGATGCACTCATCGCCCTTGATCTGCCAGACGCGAGTGGCCGGGCGCTCCTTGAGACTGGCGGCAAAGCGCCGACCCAACTCGCCGCCACCACTGCGGCTGTCGGGCAACAACCAGTGGCGCGGGTTGAACTGGTTATCCACAGCCCGCAGGCCCTGGACACGTTGCTCCGGTGAATAACCGTCAAATTCGTGGCCGTCGAGCACCAGCAGGCGATCGACACCGGCCGTGGCAAACGCGCATTCCTTGTGTTCGCCAAACACCACTGCCAGCACCGCGCCGTCGTTGCCGGCGAGTTGCCGCGCCAGGCCGAGCAGGTCGCGGTCGTGGCTGCTCAAGCGGCCACCGACCATGTCCGGCACTACGTTGATGTAGAACGCAGGCGCAGGCACCTGATGCAGCGGCAACTGCACTTCAATCGCTGCCGTACGCTTGGCCGCACCGCCCTGTTGGGCACCGCTGCGGTCAATGCGCTTGATGCCGTTGGGGCCGATAAAACCGACGCCATGCACGTTCTTGCGGAGGATGCCGTTAGGCCCCATCCAGCTGTGTTGCACTGGCTGCATCGCCGCATGCAGCGGGTGCAGACGGTTACGGGCGATCCATTCGGCCCGTGGGTCGCGGCGGATAATGTCGCTCATCAGTGCACCTCCGCAGGTTCACGCTTGTTGGGAGCTTTGGCCGGTGCGACGTCTTCCAGCAAAGCATCGGCCACCAGCTCGGCGATGTCCTTGATCAACGGTCGCGGTTCAACCACACCTTCGAGCATCGCCGTGCACTGCGGGCACCCCACCGCCACCAGTTCGGCACCGGTCTCGCGGATGTCTTCCATGCGCATATCGGGGATACGTTGCTTGCCGGGAATATCGGTGATCGGCGCGCCGCCGCCACCGCCGCAGCAGCGCGAGCGGAAACCCGAGCGTTGCATCTCCTTGACCTCGATGCCCAGCGCCCGCAGCACTTGGCGCGGCGCCTCGTATTCGCCGTTGTAGCGGCCCAGGTAGCACGGGTCGTGGTAGGTCACGCTGTTGCCTTTGTGCTGGCCCAGGTTCAGCGCGCCCTCGCCGATCAGCTCGGCCATAAAGGTGCTGTGGTGCTGCACGCGGTAGTTGCCGTTGAAGGCGCCGTACTCGTTTTTCAGCACATGGAAGCTGTGGGGGTCGCAGGTGACGATGCGCTTGAAGCTGTACTTGGCCAACGTCTGGATATTGCGCGTGGCGAGCATCTGGAAGGTCGCTTCATCGCCCAGGCGCCGCGCCACGTCACCGCTGTCGCGTTCTTCCAGGCCGAGCACCGCGAAGTCGACCTTGGCCGCTTTCAGTACTTTGACGAATGCGCGCAGGGTGCGTTGGTTGCGCATGTCGAAGGCGCCGTCGCCGACCCAGAACAGCACGTCAACGCTGCCTTTGTCGCTGAGCAACGGCAGGTTCAAATCCGCCGCCCAGTTGAGGCGACCGCCCGGTGCGAAACCGCCGGGGTTGTCGGTGGCGATCAGGTTTTCCAGGACTTCGGCGCCCTTGTTCGGCGTGGCGCCTTTTTCCAGGGTGAGGTGGCGGCGCATGTCGACGATGGCGTCCACGTGCTCGATCATCATCGGGCACTCTTCCACACAGGCACGGCAGGTGGTGCACGACCACAGGGTCTCGGCGTCCACCAGGCCGTTGACGATCGGCTGGTGCGGGTTGCCGCTGTGTTCGCCAATGGCTTTACCCGGATAAGGGCTGCCGGCGAACTTGGCATCGGTGCCGCCGGCCAGGCCAACCACCATGTCCTGGATGAGTTTTTTCGGGTTCAGCGGCTGGCCGGCAGCGAAAGCCGGGCACGCTGCTTCGCACTTGCCGCACTGCACGCAGGCGTCGAAGCCGAGCAGTTGGTTCCAGGTGAAATCCTTGGGTTTTTCCACGCCCAGGGGCGCGCTTTTGTCGCTCAGGTCTAGGGGTTTCAAACCCGTGGAACGACCACCGCCAAAGCGTTCGGCGCGACGGTGCCAGGCCAGGTGCAGGGCACCGGCGAAGGCGTGCTTCATCGGGCCGCCCCAGGTCATGCCGAAGAACATTTCGGACACGCCCCACAGCACACCCACACTCAGCAGCGCGGCCAGCAGCCAGCCGCCGAAGTCGGCGGGCAGGATCCCCGCCACTGGCAGCGTCACCAGGAAGAAACTCACCGAGAACGCCATCAGGCTTTTCGGCAGGCGCATCCACGGGCCTTTCGACAGGCGCGACGGCGGATTGCGCCGCCGCAGGTAAACGAAGGTGGCGCCGACAAACATCAACACCGACGCCAGCAGCAAGGCGTAGCCGAGGATACGGTTATGCAGGCCGAAGCCGTGCACCAGGATCGCCAGCAGCGCCGACAGCACAAAGCCCAGGGCAGTGGCGACGTGGGTGTTGGCGATGTATTTGTCGCGGGCGACCACGTGGTGCAGGTCGACCATGTAGCGCTTGGGCATGGCCAGCAGGCCGCCCAGCAGGTCGACCTTGGAGGCTCGCCCGCGGCGCCACATGTTCACCCGGCGCAGGGCGCCGAGGACGGCAAGGCCCAGGGCGGTAAATAAGAGAATAGGCAGCAAGGTGTTCAACATGGTGAAGCTCCCACAGACCGCACAGGTCTACTGTGAAACTGGCCCGAATGTGGGAGGGGGCTTGCTCCCGATGGCGGACTGTCAGTTGGTACAGTTGTTGCTGAACCACCGCTATCGGGAGCAAGCCCCCTCCCACATTTGACCGCGTTCACCTCATCAAAAGTCTTTGCACAGGCGCAGGGCGTCATAGATGGCGGCATGGGTATTTCGCTGCGCCACACAGTCACCGATGCGGAACAGCAAGTACCCCTCGCCCGCCTCGCTCAAGCACGGCTGCGGCTTGATCGCGAACAGGGCTTCGACGTCGATCTGGCCCTTGTTGCGCGAACCTTCCTTGAGCCCGTAGTAGATCGCTTCGTCCGGACGCACGCCGTTCTCGACCACCACCTGGTCCACTACCCGCTCTTCTTTGGCGCCGGTGTATTCGTTCTCCAGCACCGCCACCAGCTTGTCGCCTTCGCGGTAGACCTTTTCCAGCATCATGTCGCCGGTCATGATCACTTCTTTGGGGTACATGCTGCGGTAGTAGGTGGGGAACGACGTACCGCCAATCGCCACGCCCGGCTTGATGTCGTCGGTGACGATTTCCACCTGGCAGCCTTTGTCGGCCAGGAAGTCCGCCACCGACATGCCGGTGAATTCGCAAATGGTGTCGTACACCAGCACGTTCTTGCCCGGTGCGACCTTGCCGTCGAGCACGTCCCAGCTGCTCACCACCAGGCCTTCGGCAGCGCCCCAGTGTTCGTTCTGTTCGATAAACGGATGCCCGCCGACCGCCAGCACCACCACGTCCGGACGCAGGTCCAGGATGGTCTCGGCATCGGCGGCCACGCCCAGGCGCAGGTCGACTTTCAAGCGTGCCAGCTCCAGCTGGAACCAGCGGGTGATACCGGCGATCTGGTCGCGTTGCGGCGCCTTGGAGGCGGTGGTGATTTGCCCGCCGATAAATTCTTTCTTCTCGAACAGGGTCACGTCGTGGCCACGTTCGGCGGCCACCCGCGCGGCTTCCATCCCGGCAGGGCCGGCACCGACCACCACCACCTTGCGTTTCGGCCCGGTGGACTTCTCGATGATATGCGGCACGCCCATGTATTCACGGGAGGTCGCGGCATTCTGGATGCACAGCACGTCCAGGCCCTGGTACTGGCGGTCGATGCAATAGTTGGCGCCGACGCACTGTTTGATCTGGTCGATCTGGCCCATCTTGATCTTGGCGATCAGGTGCGGGTCGGCGATATGCGCACGGGTCATGCCGACCATGTCCACATAGCCGCCTTCGAGGATGCGCGTGGCCTGGTTCGGGTCCTTGATGTTCTGTGCGTGCAGCACCGGAACCTTGACCACTTCCTTGATACCGGCCGCCAGGTGCAGGAACGGCTCCGGCGGATAGCTCATGTTGGGGATCACGTTGGCCAGGGTGTTGTGGGTGTCGCAACCCGAGCCGACGACGCCGATGAAATCGAGCATGCCGGTGTCGTCGTAGTACTTGGCGATCTGTTTCATGTCCTCGTGGGACAGGCCGTCCGGGTGGAACTCGTCACCGCACAGGCGCATGCCCACGCAGAAGTCGTCACCGACTTCGGCACGCACGGCTTTCAACACTTCCAGGCCGAATTTCATGCGGCCTTCGAAGGTGCCGCCCCACTCGTCGGTACGCTTGTTGACCCGTGGGCTCCAGAACTGGTCGATCATGTGCTGGTGCACGGCGGACAGTTCCACACCGTCCAGGCCACCAGCCTTGGCGCGCTTGGCGGCGCTGGCATAGTTGCCGATCACGCGCCAGATTTCTTCCGGCTCGATGGTCTTGCAGGTGGCACGGTGCACCGGCTCACGCACGCCGGACGGCGACATCAGGGTCGGCCAGTTAAAGCCATCCCAACGCGAGCGACGGCCCATGTGGGTAATCTGGATCATGATCTTGGCGCCATGCTTGTGCATGGCATCCGCCAGGTTCTGGAAGTGCGGGATGATGCGGTCGGTGGACAGGTTCACCGAGCTCCACCATTCCTGGGGGCTGTCGATGGCGACCACCGAGGAACCGCCGCAGATCGCCAGGCCGATACCGCCCTTGGCTTTTTCTTCGTAGTACTTCACATAGCGGTCGGTGGTCATGCCGCCGTCGGTGGCATACACCTCGGCGTGGGCGGTACTGAGCACGCGGTTGCGGATGGTCAGTTTGCCGATCTGGATCGGCTGGAACATTGCTTCGAAAGCCATGGCACGGTCCTCGGCTTACAACGGCTTGACGGTGAACAAGCCGGAGTCAAAGCCCTCTTCGGAGCCTCCGTAGACTTGTTCGGCCACGGTGCGGATCTGGCTGCCACGGGCTTGCAGAATCTGGTCCATGGCACCGGCAAACCAGCCGGTGAACATGTAGTCGACTTTGCGCCCGACCTTGCCGTACACATAGACGAATGCCGAGTGTTCGAGCTTGACGCTGGCGGTGCCTTTATCCAGATCGATGTCCTGGATCTTGAACAGGCCCCAGCCGCGTTGCGACAAGCGCTTCATGTAGTGCTCGAACACCGCGACGCCTTCCAGGCCGTGGCATTCGGCTTCTTTTTCACACCAGTGCCAGGCGGACTTGTAGCCGGCCTTGTAGAGGATTTCGGCATAGGCGTCGGCGCCCAGCACCTCTTCGATGCCCATGTGGTTGTTGACGAAGAAATGGCGCGGCACGTACAGCATCGGCAGGGCGTCGGACGTCCAGACACCGGTTTCGCTGTCGACTTCAATAGGCAATTGCGGGGCGATCTTGGCCATGGAAACTTAACTCCAGAAAAATTCGTTGTGATGTTGCCCGTGGGTGCTTGGCTTATTCGCCCCAAACGTCCTTCAAGACGTTGACCCAGTTCTCGCCCATGATCTTGCGCACCACACGCTCGGGGTGGCCGCGCTTGAGCAGGGTCTCTGTCAGGTTGGGGAACTCGCCGACGGTGCGGATGCCCAGCGGGTTGATGATCTTGCCGAAGCTGGTCAGGCGGCGGGCGTAGCCCTTGTCATGGGTCAGCATTTCAAAGAAATCCTGGCCATGGCCCTGGGTGAAGTCGGTGCCGATGCCGATGGCGTCTTCGCCGACGATATTCATGGTGTATTCGATGGCTTCGGCGTAGTCATCGATGGTCGAATCGATGCCCTTGGCCAGGAACGGCGCGAACATGGTCACGCCGACAAAGCCGCCGTGGTCAGCAATGAACTTCAGTTCTTCATCGGACTTGTTGCGCGGGTGCTCTTTAAGGCCGGACGGCAGGCAGTGGGAGTAGCACACCGGCTTTTTCGATTCGAGGATGACTTCTTCACTGGTCTTGGAGCCGACGTGGGACAGGTCGCACATGATGCCGACGCGATTCATCTCGGCGACGATCTCGCGCCCGAAGCCCGACAGGCCGCCGTCGCGCTCGTAGCAACCGGTGCCGACCAGGTTCTGGGTGTTGTAGCACATCTGCACCACACCGACGCCGAGCTGCTTGAAGATCTCTACATAACCGAGCTGGTCTTCAAACGCGTGGGCGTTCTGGAAGCCGAAGATGATGCCGGTCTTGCCCTGTTCCTTGGCCTTGCGGATGTCGGCGGTGGTTTTCACCGGAATCACCAGGTCGCTGTTCTCGCGGATCAGGGTCTGGCTGGCGACGATGTTGTTGATCGTGGCCTGGAACCCTTCCCATACCGACACGGTGCAATTCGCGGCGGTGAGGCCACCTTTGCGCATGTCCTCGAACAGGTCGCGGTTCCACTTGGCAATGATCAGCCCGTCGATAACGATGCTGTCGGCGTGCAATTCGGCTGGGCTCATCAGGCGTCCCCTTATTGGCGATTCATGCGCCGAATCGTCTGCCGGCGCTTTGGGGCCAGCATATGCCCAGGGGACGACGGAGCCGGGTGCAAAAACGACAGGGGAATTGCCGAAAGCGTCAATCCACGACAAAGGCTGTTAAGAGGTGTCTGACTGGCGGCTGTTATTTGTCTTACGCTTGAGCCAGAATTCCCGCATCAACTGATATGAGACGGCGCAATGAAATCGATTTTCCTGGCTTTGGCACTCATCGCAACCGGCGTCCACGCGGCCGAAGACACCGACAGCACGCCGTGCGATGGCATCGAAAACGACAAGCAAACCCTGGAATGCGCCACTTACAACAAAACCACTGCCGAGCAATTGCTCAAGGATAATTATCAGGGTCTGCTGGAACGTATGCATTCCACCTATGGCAGCGACAAGACCAAGCTCGCCGACATTACCGCTCGTCTGAAGGATGCCCAGCAGAAGTGGGAAAAACTGCGTGACGCCGATTGCGCGGTGGACACCTTCCCGGCGGTGACCGGCACCAAGGCCTACGCCATTGAGCAGAATGATTGCCTGGCGCGGATGAGTGATGAGCGGTCGGAGTTTTTGGAGTCGATTGGGCAGGAATAAGCGACAATCGCCGCCACTTTCTCTTTGAACCAAGGCCATTCATGACTATCTGCGGCATCGAAATCAAAGGCAGCGAAGCCATCATCGCCCTCGCCTCCCTGGACAACCAGACGCTGAGCCATGTCGCCCTGGCCATCAAGAAAATCGCCCTTGATGACGACGATGAAGCCGTTAACGTCAAAGCCTTCGCCGCCCAGGTGAGGGCGTTCGTGCAGGAAAACGCCATCCAGCGCATCGCCATCAAGAAACGCAGCAAGAAAGGTGAATTCGCCGGGGGCCCGACAACCTTCAAGATCGAAGGGGTGTTTCAGTTGCTGGAGGGGGTTGAGGTGACGCTGCTGTCGCCGCAGACCATCAATGCGCAGAACAAGAAGCACAACTTTGATCTGCCGGCGACGCTGAACAAGTATCAGCATGAAGCTTATAAGGCTGCCTGTTCGAGCCTGATGAAGAAGTAACGCACGTTAACTTCTGACGCAGTGTTCGACCCCGTGGCCGCCGCCTTCGTATTCAGGTCCGTAATAATATTTGACGAAGGACACTTTGCCCTCCGGCGTTGGAACAAGTTGCGCAATACCGACGCCGTAGTCTTTCAAGGCGGGATCGGTATGGGCGAAATAAACCGCCAGCGTATCTGCGGTGGCAGCGGCAAACCCGTCATAACGGGATTTATCTTCCAGGGTCAGGGTGAACGTGTAGGCACCGTACTTGCCGGTACTTTGGCTGGTGTTGATTTTCATATCGACAACACCGGTGAAGTCACCAATATGACGGTCCTTGCCAGTACACTCATAACGCCCGCTGTAATCGGTCCCGGTGAAGGGCGCCGGGGTTTTGGCTGCCCAGGCGGGAGCGGACGCGAACGCGATGACGGCAACAATTCTTTTGAGCATACGGGACCTCTTATCGATCAAGTAATGGGGATACAAGTGCGGATGCCGAGCTGATCAAGTACAAGCGTTCTTATTTATATACGGCCCAACTAGCAGCTTAATCAGCGGCCACTGGACGGTAACAGCGCACTTGCGCAAGACATAGCCAGCAACATAGAAAAAGATATTTCCCACATCGACTACCCCACACATTTCCCTGCCACGCGCCATCTGCAGTACGGCTGAGGAAATCACTGGCGTGCCTTGCGCACCTTGAGCCAATCCCCGAACGACTTGTCTTCCAGGGCATAACCACCGCGGCCCGACTTCCACACCAACTCCTTGTCGCGCAAGGCATCGATGCAGGCCTGGACGGTCTGGGTGCCCGGCACCACGTCACTGCCCATGGCTTCCAGCGCCTTGCTGACAGCCGTGAGGGTGCTGTCGGTGAAGGGCGCGAAGGGTTCGTTGTTCTGGGAACGCTCCACCATCACCTCCAGCACGGCGCGCTGCGGGATGGTCAGGGCGTTCCAGGCGCTTTCGAACTCGGTCCATACACCCGCGCGCAGCAGTTCGGCGCGACTGTGCAGCAATTGGCCCAGATTGCTCGCCTCGCCCAGCTCCAACGCGACTTCACCGATGATCGTGCGCAACATCTCGGGACGCCGACCTACCAGCTCAAACGCCTCATCAATATCAGCCGCGCTGAACTGGTTGGTCTCGGCCAGGTGCGCGTTGAGGTGCACGGTGTAGGCTTGGGTGAACTCTTTACCCAGCAGCGGAAACGGCGTGATGCTGGAACCGAAGAACGGCTGGCTTTTACCCAATACCAAATGGGCGAGTTTGTCGCGATTGGAGCCGGTAAACACCAGGCGCAAGCCGCTGCCCTCTTCGTCACGGCCCTGGTTGAGCTGATCCCGGGCAGCCTTTAGCGCGAACATCGCATTGATACCCGACTCGGTGGTCAAGGCGTGCTGCGCTTCGTCAATCACCAGCACAACGGGTTTTTCTGCAGCACTGTGGAGCAATTCCAGGGCTTGGGTCAGCGTCGCACCGACAGGCAATTGTGGCTTGGTAAAGTCCCAGGAGAGCGTCCGCAGAAAGCTCAGTTTCTCGATGCCAATATTCTTGGCCAGTTTGCGGATGCCCTTTTCATAGGGAACCAGGGCAGCCGCAATAGCACTGGCAATCAACTCCGCAGGATCTTTCTCCTTGTCAGCCCAGAGATCCACATACACCGCCAGCCAGCCCCGGAGCTGACATTCCGGAATCAGGTCTTCGCGCAGGAAAGTGCTTTTGCCGGTGCGACGGGGCGCCGCGAGAAACAGGCCAGAGGTGAAATCCTGAATACCGGCGCCCACCAGGCCATCGGCAATACTGCTTGCCAGGGCGGGGCGACGGAACACGAAGCCGCTGTGTTTGGACATGGATTTATACTCAATTATGAAAACAACTATAAATTATAGTGATGAGTATAATTCACTATAATTGCCCGTCAAACCACCTCCCGTCGCCGATCCTCCCTCGGACACTTGGCAAACCTCGCCCGATAACTCCGGGTGAAATACGACGGCGACTCGAACCCGCAGGCAATGCTCACCTCCAGCACGCTCATATCGCTCTGGCGCAGCAGCTGCCGGGCTTTTTCCAGGCGCAGGCCAAGGTAGAAGTTGCTCGGGGTATCGTTCAAATGCAGGCGAAACAGACGCTCCAACTGGCGCCGGGTAACTTTGATCGCGTCGGCCAACGCCAAGGTGCTCAGGGGCGGTTCGGTGTGCTGCTCCATCTCGCCGATCACTTGCACCAGCTTTTTGTTGTTGATGCCGTAGCGCGTGGCGATCTGCATGCGCTGGTGGTCCTTGCGCGGGCGGATGCGGCCGAGTACGAACTGTTCGGAGACCTGGATCGCCAGGTCGGCGCCGTGGGCCTGGGCGATCAGGTCGAGCATCAGGTCGATGGAGGCGGTGCCGCCGGCGCAGGTGATGCGGCGACGGTCGATTTCGAACAGTTCCTGGGTCACGCTCAGGTGCGGGTACGACTCCTTGAAGGCATCGATGGCTTCCCAGTGCAGGGTCAGGCGGTGGCCGTCGAGCAGGCCGGCTTCGGCGAGCACGCAGGCGCCGGTGTCGATGGCGCCGAGGGTCACGCCGTCATGGTCCAGGCGACGCAGCCAGTGCTCCAGCGCCGGCGTGGCGAACTGCAGCGGTTCGAAGCCGGCCACCACCAACAGCGTCGCGCCCTTTTTCAGCGGTTCCAGCGCGGCGTCGGCGTTGACCGACATGCCATTGCTCGCCAGCACCGCGCCGCCATCGGCGCTCAGCACATGCCAGCGGTACAACTCGCCACGAAAGCGGTTGGCCACGCGCAAAGGCTCCAGTGCAGAAATAAAGCCGATGGCCGAGAACCCCGGCATCAGCAGAAAGTAGAAATCCTGGGACATGGTGGCGCTCTCGTAGGACGGCCAGCGTGGCACTGTGATACTCCCGTTCTCGGGTGGATTCAAGGGGGCAGGTCGCTGCAGTGCAAGAGCTGGTCGCCGCCGTGCGTTTTGTCGCCTCCAAAGCTACGTAACTTGGCCTCACGGCGCACAAAGACGCCGGCCCCCACAATAACGACCTGCCGAGGGATCCACCATGAACCGACTGATTCGCCGCTGCGTGCTTGCACTCAGCGCCAGCGCCATCTTGAGCACGAACGTATGGGCTGCCGACGCGGCATCCTGCCAGAACGTGCGCATGGGCGTGGTGAACTGGACCGACGTCATCGCCACCAGTGCCATGACCCAAGTGTTGCTCGACGGCCTCGGCTACAAGACCAAACAAACCAGCGCCTCCCAGCAAATCATCTTCGCCGGCATCCGTGACCAACGCCTGGATCTGTTCCTTGGCTACTGGAATCCGCTGATGACCCAGACCATCACGCCGTTCGTCGACGCCAAGCAAGTCAAAGTCCTCGATAAACCCAGCCTGGAAGACGCCCGCGCGACCCTCGCGGTGCCGACTTACCTGGCGGACAAAGGCCTGAAGACCTTTGCCGACATCGCCAAATTCGAGAAGGAGCTGGGCGGCAAGATCTACGGCATCGAGCCGGGCTCGGGGGCCAACACCCAGATCAAGGCGATGATCGCCAAGAACCAGTTCGGCCTGGGCAAATTCCAACTGGTGGAATCCAGCGAGGCCGGCATGCTTGCCGCCGTGGACCGTGCGGTACGCCGCAAGGAAGCCGTGGTGTTCTTCGGCTGGGCGCCGCACCCGATGAACGTCAATATCGCGATGACCTACCTCACCGGCAGCGATGACGCCCTGGGCCCGAACGAAGGCATGGCCAGCGTGTGGACGGTCACCGCGCCGACCTACGCCGAACAGTGCCCCAACGTGCACAAGCTGCTGACCAACCTGACCTTCACCGCCGCCGACGAGAGCCGGATGATGCAGCCGTTGCTGGATCACAAGGACGCCCTCGAGTCCGCCAGGCAGTGGCTCAAGGATCACCCCCAGGACCAGGCGCGCTGGCTGGAAGGCGTGACCACCTTCGATGGCAAACCGGCTGCAGCCAACCTGCAACTCACCAGCAAATAACCTGACTTGAACCACCGTGTCGCAGCCGCTCCTGGCTGCGAACGGCACCGTACGCCTTGAAATCACACGCCCGTAAGGAACCGCCCCATGAACCACGACGTCATCATCACCTGCGCACTCACCGGTGCTGGCGACACGACCGCCAGAAGCCCACACGTGCCGGTCACCCCCAAGCAAATCGCCGCCGCTGCGGTGGAAGCCGCCAAGGCGGGCGCCACCGTGGTGCACTGCCATGTGCGCGACCCCGAGACCGGCAAGTTCAGCCGCGACGTTGCCCTGTATCGCGAAGTGATGGAGCGCATCCGCGAGGCTGACATCGACATCATCGTCAACCTCACCGCCGGCATGGGCGGCGACCTCGAGATCGGCGGCGGCGAGCACCCGATGGAATTCGGTCCCAATACCGACCTGGTCGGCCCGCTGACCCGCCTGGCCCATGTGGAAGAGCTGCTGCCGGAAATCTGCACCCTGGACTGCGGCACCCTGAACTTCGGTGACGGCGACACGATTTACGTCTCCACCCCGGCGCAGTTGCGTGCGGGCGCCAAGCGCATCCAGGAACTGGGCGTGAAGGCCGAGCTGGAAATCTTCGACACCGGCCACCTGTGGTTCGCCAAGCAGATGATCAAGGAAGGCCTGCTCGACAACCCGCTGTTCCAACTGTGCCTGGGCATTCCATGGGGCGCGCCGGCCGACACCACCACCATGAAGGCCATGGTCGACAACCTCCCCGCCGACGCGGTGTGGGCCGGGTTCGGGATCGGCCGCATGCAAATGCCCATGGCTGCGCAAGCGGTGCTGCTGGGCGGCAACGTACGGGTCGGCCTGGAAGACAACCTGTGGCTGGACAAGGGCGTACTCGCCACCAATGGCCAACTGGTGGAACGCGCCAGTGAAATTCTCAGCCGCCTGGGCGCACGGGTCATGACCCCGGCGGAAGGCCGCATCAAGATGGGCCTGACCAAGCGCGGCTAAAAAATGTGGGAGGGGGCTTGCTCCCTCCCACAGTTTGAGCCGGTTCCCAAAACAGAATGTGTGAATACTTCAGGATCGTCGCCATGCGCTTTATCACTGAGATCAAAACCTTCGCCGCCCTCGGCAGCGGTGTCATCGGCAGCGGCTGGGTGTCCCGTGCCCTGGCCCACGGCCTCGACGTGGTCGCCTGGGACCCCGCACCGGGTGCCGAAGCGGCGTTGCGCAAACGCGTCGCCAATGCCTGGGGCGCCCTGGAAAAACAGGGCCTGGCACCCGGCGCAGCGCAAGACCGCCTGCGCTTTGTGGCCACCATCGAAGAATGTGTGAAAGACGCCGACTTCATCCAGGAAAGCGCCCCGGAACGCCTGGAACTGAAGTTGGAATTGCACAGCAGGATCAGCGCCGCGGCCAAGCCCAATGCACTGATCGGTTCGAGTACCTCAGGGTTGTTGCCGAGTGAGTTCTACGAGGGCTCGACCCACCCGGAACGCTGTGTGGTCGGCCATCCGTTCAACCCGGTCTATCTGCTGCCGCTGGTGGAAGTGGTCGGCGGCAAGCACACCGCGCCGGAAGCGATCCAGGCCGCGATCAAGGTGTATGAATCCCTCGGCATGCGCCCGCTGCATGTGCGCAAGGAGGTCCCCGGGTTTATCGCCGACCGCTTGCTCGAAGCGCTGTGGCGCGAGGCGTTGCACCTGGTGAATGACGGCGTGGCCACCACCGGCGAGATCGACGATGCCATCCGCTTTGGCGCCGGCCTGCGCTGGTCGTTCATGGGCACATTCCTCACCTACACCCTGGCGGGTGGCGATGCGGGCATGCGCCACTTCATGGCGCAGTTCGGCCCGGCGTTGCAATTGCCGTGGACCTACCTGCCGGCTCCGGAGCTGACCGACAAGTTGATCGACGATGTGGTCGATGGCACCAGCGAGCAACTGGGCAAACACAGCATTTCGGCGCTGGAACGCTATCGTGATGATTGCCTGCTGGCGGTGCTGGAAGCGGTGAAAACCACCAAAGCCAAGCACGGCATGACCTTCGCCGAATAACGGAACCCTCACCATGCCTGCACTGACCACCTACACCACCCCAGTCCTTGCCGACTGGGTGGACTACAACGGCCACCTGCGCGACGCGTTCTACCTGCTGATCTTCAGCTACGCCACCGACGCGCTGATGGACACCCTCGGCCTGGACAGTGAAAACCGCGAAGCCAGCGGCCATTCGCTGTTCACCCTGGAACTGCACCTGAACTACCTGCACGAAGTGAAACTCGGTGCCGAAGTGGAGGTGCACACGCAACTGATCGCCCACGACGCCAAGCGCCTGCACCTTTATCACAGCCTGCATTTAGTGGGCGATGAGAAAGCATTGGCCGGCAACGAACAGATGCTGCTGCACGTCGACCTGGCGGGTCCGCATTCGGCCCCGTTTGCCGAGGCGACATTGGAGAAACTCATTGCGATCAGCGCTGGGCAAGCCGACCTGCCAAGGCCCGCCCTCCTCGGCCGGGTGATTGGACTGCCCCCGAAAAAATAAGGAGCCATCATGCAAACCGCCGCCGCTGTTGCCGATTTCCGTATTTACCCGAAACGCTTCGACCTCGCCGATGCACAGGTGCTGGACGATCAGGTTCGCGTGACATGGGCCGATGGCCGGGTCAGCCCGTTTCACCATCAGTGGCTGCGGGACAACTGCCCGTGCACGCAATGCGTGTACAGCGTGACCCGCGAGCAAGTGCTGGAAATTGTCGATGTGGATGAAAACCTCAGCGCCATCAGCGTGCGTATCGACCAGGGCTTCCTCAGCGTGGAATGGCACGGCGGTCATCGCAGCCGGTACGATCCCGGCTGGCTGCGGGCCCATGCCTACGACGATGAATCCCGCGCCGAACGCCGGGCGGCGAAACCAAAATCGCGGCTCTGGGACAACACCTTCGAACTGCCTATATTCGACTACGCGGCGGTCATGCAAGACCCTGCGGCGCTGCTGCAATGGCTGCTGGCCTTGCGTGACGCGGGCCTGACGCAAATGCGCGGCGTACCCACCGAACCCGGCTCCCTGGCGCGTGTTGCCCAGCGTATTTCATTTATCCGCGAGAGCAATTTCGGCGTGCTGTTCAACGTGCAATCCAAGGCCGATGCCGACAGCAATGCCTACACCGCTTTCAACCTGCCCTTGCACAGTGATTTGCCGACCCGGGAGCTGCAACCGGGGCTGCAATTCCTGCATTGCCTGGTCAACGATGCCGACGGGGGCGAAAGTATTTTTGTCGATGGGTTTGCCATCGCCAATGCCCTGCGCGAGGAAGATCCCGAAGCGTTTCGTGCCTTGTGTGAAATACCCGTGGAGTTTCGCAACAAAGACCGCCACAGCGACTATCGTCGCCTCGCGCCGATCATCGCATTGGACGCACTGGGGGATGTGGCAGAGATTCGCATGGCCAACTTTTTGCGTGGGCCGTTCGAGACGTCGGTGGCGCAGATGCCGTTGCTGTATCAGGCTTATCGACGCTTTATCGCGATGACGCGCGAGGCGCGCTTTCGGCTGGTCAAGCGCCTGAACCCGGGCGAGCTGTGGTGCTTCGATAACCGCCGCACGTTGCATGCGCGCAATGCGTTTGATCCCACTTCGGGAGCGCGGCATTTCCAGGGATGCTATATCGATCGCGACGAGTTGCTCTCAAGGATATTGGTGTTACAGCGGTAAACCGTGGTGCCCCCGATGAGCATAGGTATCTACACATCTTGAGCCGAGCCCCCTGCGTAGCAGCTGTCGAGCCTTGGCGAGGCTGCGTCGGCGGTGTGTCAGACGCGCCGCAAACGCAGCCTCGCCAAGGCTCGACAGCTGCTACGCGTTATCCTACTGAAGTTGTGTAGATACTTGTGCCCCGATGAGGCCGGCACAGACACCGAAAAAACCCAGGCAAAAAAAGCCCCGATCCAGCCGTGACTGGATCGGGGCAGAGGTGCCTTGTGAGAGCGTTACATCCCGAGGGTGACCAAACCATCAAGCTGTGTGCCTGGGTTCAGTGTGCCGGTAAGTGCCTTCGGCAAATGGCCCGAAAACGACATGCCCATAGCCATCTGAGGCATTCGCGCATTCTGCCCTTGCCGACCGCTTGGGTGGCTACCAGAATCGAGGTCGAACCCCGCTCCCCTCACCAGGATAAACGTCATGATGCATGCGGATTTGATTGACCAGGATGACCTGCTGAGCCAACTGCGCTCGCTGGGTTTCGAAGTCTCCAGCGGCTCTACTGCCGAGCAGGCCTGCGAATGTGCCGTACGCGGTTTGAGCGAAGCACGGGCCAAGGCGCTCAAGGGTATGGTTGAGCAGATGTACACCGGCAGTGCGACGATTTTGCCGGCGGTGCGCCAGGCGATCGATAAGCAACTGTTGCCGGCGCTGATGCAGTTCAAGCAGAACTCCGGCGCCTGACAGACCGCTATCGGGGGCAAGCCCCCGATGCAGTCAACTCGGTTTAGAGCCGTACACTCGCGAAAGTCGACTCATTGCGCGCCTGGCTCAACGCCGCCATCGGTCCCGACAGCGGTGACAACACCAGCGCCTGCGGAATCGGCATCATCGCCACCTGCTGGGTGGTGTTGGAGCCTACGCGCTCATCCCGTGGCGGAATGCCGAAGTATTCGCGGTAGCACTTGGAGAAGTGCGGCGTGGAGACAAACCCGCACACCGAGGCCACTTCGATGATCGACATCGGCGTTTGCTTGAGCAACTGCCGCGCGCGAATCAGGCGCAGCTTGAGGTAATAGCGCGACGGCGAGCAGTGCAGGTATTTCTGGAACAGCCGCTCCAGCTGGCGACGCGACACGGCGACGTACACCGCCAGTTCGTCGAGGTCGATCGGCTCTTCGAGGTTGGCTTCCATCAGCGCGACGATTTCCTGCAGCTTCGGCTGGTTGGTGCCAAGCATGTGCTTGAGCGGCACACGCTGGTGATCCTGTTCGTTGCGGATGCGCTCGTACACGAACATCTCGGAGATCGCCGCCGACAGTTCACGGCCATGGTCGCGGCTGATCAGGTGCAGCATCATGTCCAACGGCGCGGTGCCGCCCGAACTGGTGAAGCGGTTGCGGTCGAGGGTGAACAAACGGGTGCTCATCGACACACGCGGGAAGGCTTCCTGCATCGACGCCAGGCATTCCCAGTGCACGCTGCAATCAAAACCGTCGAGCAGACCGGCACAGGCCAGGGCCCAGCTGCCGGTGCACACTGCGCCAAGGCGACGGGACTGGCGCGCCTGGCTTTGCAGCCACGACACATGCTCACGGGTCACGGTACGCTGGATACCCACGCCGCCGCACACAATCACAGTGTCCAGGGCCGGGGCTTTGTGCATGGAGGCATCGGGGGTGATTTGCAGACCGTCGCTGGCCCATACCTGGTTGCCGTCGACACTCAGGGTTGTCCAGCGATACAGCTCGCGGCCGGACAGCTGGTTGGCCATGCGCAGCGGTTCCACGGCCGAGGCCAGGGAAATCAGCGTGAAATTGTCCAGCAGCAAAAAGCCGATGGATTGAGGCGCACGGTTCTGGGGTTGGGCCCCGGAGTTGAACGACGTCATGGCGGTATCTCCTCACACAAAGCAGGTGATGGCCTCAGGCGAGGCTCTTGTTATTGCGCTCTTCATCCGGCAAGGCGAGAGGCTTTGAATTGGTAGAGCAAATGCCATGCCTAAATTTGAATGGCTATTCAACAAATCCTGAAAACGACCTGATGACGCGTCTAAATAAGCCCGCGCGAGGAGTACGGGATATGGCTGAAATAGACGTCGGAGCGGCCCTGCTCAAGGTGTGTGAGCAGTTCGGTATCACTTGTGGGAAGGCGCTTTCAGCGCGTAGGAAAAGTCTGTCACCGCACGCACAGGTGACGGGTGGTCGAGGGGAAAATCGTTTGGAAGCTACTTATCTGTTTGCGACGCGCTAAAAGGTGGCGATTTTGGTTGGAGTGTTCACTTGTAGTGAGCGGGCTTGCCCCGCGCTGGGTGGCGAAGCCGCCCCAAAATCAGGCGACCGGGTTTTATCTGAAACTATGTGGTGCCTTTACCCAGCGCGGGGCAAGCCCGCTCACCACAAAGGCCCTGTTCATCACAACAAGCTAATCAGCACTCCACCGCACTGACCGCCAACCCGCCCCGGGACGTCTCCTTGTACTTGTCATGCATATCCGCCCCGGTATCGCGCATAGTGCGGATCACGCGGTCCAGGGAGATAAAGTGCTGGCCATCACCGCGCAGGGCCATCTGCGCCGCGTTGATCGCCTTCACCGCGGCAATCGCATTGCGCTCGATGCACGGCACTTGCACCAGCCCGCCCACCGGGTCGCAGGTCAGGCCGAGGTTGTGCTCCAGGCCGATTTCGGCGGCGTTGCACAGTTGCTCCGGGGTTGCGCCGAGGATCTCTGCCAGCCCGGCAGCGGCCATGGCGCAGGCCGAACCCACTTCACCCTGGCAACCGACTTCGGCCCCGGAGATCGAGGCGTTCTTCTTGCACAGGATCCCCACCGCCGCTGCACTGAGCAGGTAGTCGACCACGTTGGCTTCGGTGACTTCGTCGCTGAACTTCATGAAGTAGTGCAGCACCGCCGGAATGATCCCCGCCGCACCGTTGGTGGGCGCCGTGACCATGCGTCCACCGGCGGCGTTTTCTTCGTTCACCGCCAGGGCGAACAGGTTGACCCACTCCATCGCACTCAAGGTCGAGCCGATCACATTCGGCTTGTTCAACTCCTGCAGGCTGCGGTGCAACTTGGCGGCACGACGGCGCACATTGAGGCCGCCGGGCAGGATGCCTTCGTGCTTGAGGCCCTCCTCCACGCACGCCTGCATGGCGCGCCAGAGTTTCATCAGGCCACTGCGGATTTCGTCTTCGGAGCGCCAGACTTTTTCATTGGCCAGCATCAACTCGGCAACGCGCAGGTTGTGGGTCTTGCACAGCTGCAGCAACTCCACCGCGCTGGAGAAATCATAGGGCAACTCGGTGCGGTCCATGTCCGCCACACCGCTCTGCGCCTGGGCTTCATCCACCACAAAACCACCGCCCACTGAGTAGTAGGTGTCGCGGTGCAGCTCGCCTTCATCGCCGTACACCACCAGGGTCATGGCGTTGGGGTGGAACGGCAGGTTTTCGTCGAGCAGGCGCATGTCCCGGGCCCACACGAACGGCACGGGCAAACGCCCATCGAGCAGCAATGTGTCGGTTTCGCGCAGGGTGTGGATGCGCAGGCCGATCTGCGACGGATCGATCGCGTCCGGCCACTCGCCCATCAGGCCCATGATGGTGGCGGTGTCGCTGCCGTGGCCGATGCCGGTGGCGGACAGCGAACCGTACAGCTGAACTTCGACACGCCTGACTTGTTCCAACAGTTCACGTTCACGTAACCCCTGGACGAACAACGCCGCGGCGCGCATGGGGCCGACGGTGTGAGAACTGGAAGGCCCGATGCCGATCTTGAACAGGTCGAAAACACTGATAGCCATTACGGTAGAACTCCTCGATAAGCACGGCCAGGCTTGAACGAGGTGCTACGCTCAGATCGCCCAGATGGCGGCATCATCAAGCTTTTGCTGTCGCTCACGGCGTCTCACACCGACGCACCCATGCTCACCAGCGTCGCTCCCGTGCGATCGCCTGTTTCAGCCGTTTTTAGCGGTGCAGACGGGCAAAAACAGCGGTTTTACCTTGGGAAAAACCTGTAAGCGACGTCACCGACACTGGATACGACCCTCCCTGTACTGGATACGACGCCCCCTGTAGGCGTCAGATTTTCACTGGTACATGATCAGTCTCGACTCGTTTGCAAGGCACCGTGGCAGAGCTGTTGCCGCACGCTCCAACCGCAACACTTATAAAGCGCGGCGAATGCCGCCAGAAAAAACACAGGAGTCTACCCAGATGAAAGGTTCACCCTCGTTGTTGTTGGCCGCCATGCTGAGTCTGCCAGTCATGGCGCACGCCGCAGAACCGGAACAGTGCAAGACCGTCAACTTCTCCGATGTCGGCTGGACCGACATCACCGTCACGACCGCGACCACCAGCGAAATCCTCAAGGGCCTGGGCTACAAGACCAAGACCACGATGATTTCCGTTCCTGTGACCTACAAGTCCCTGGCCGACGGCAAGAACATGGACGTGTTCCTCGGCAACTGGATGCCGACCATGGAAAACGACATCAAGCAGTACCGTGATGCCGGCACCGTGGAAACCGTGCGCGCCAACCTGGAAAACGCCAAGTACACCCTGGCGGTACCCGAGGCGCTGTACAACAAGGGCCTGAAAGACTTCGCCGATATCGCCAAATTCAAGGATGAGCTGGGCGGCAAGATCTACGGCATCGAGCCGGGTAACGACGGCAACCGCACCATCCAGACGCTGATCGACAAAGACGCCTTCGGCCTCAAGACCGCCGGCTTCAAAGTGGTCGAATCCAGCGAAGCCGGGATGCTTTCCCAGGTTGAGCGCGCCACCAAGCGTGACCAGGCCATCGTGTTCCTCGGCTGGGAACCGCACCCGATGAACACCCGCTTCAAGATGAAGTACCTGACCGGGGGTGACGATTCGTTCGGCCCCAACTACGGCCAGGCCACCATCTATACCAACACCCGCAAGGGCTACACCGAGGAATGCAGCAACGTCGGTCAGTTGCTGAAGAACCTGGTGTTCACCTTGAACATGGAAAGCACCCTGATGGGTAACGTCCTGGACGACAAGATGAAGCCCGATGCCGCCGCCAAGGCCTGGCTGAAAAAGAACCCGCAAGTCCTCGACACCTGGCTCGCCGGAGTCAATACCGTCGATGGCAAACCAGGCCTGGAGGCCGTCAAAGCGTATCTCGCCAAGTAATCCCGCTGACCCCGGGGCGGTGCGCTGCCCCGGGATGTTTTCCCTCTTCGCATGTGGACATTCACTACCATGCTGACTGAACAGAAAATCCCACTAGGCCAGTACATCGCTGCCTTCGTCGAATGGTTGACCCAACACGGCGCCAACTACTTCGACGCAATCGCATCGACACTGGAAACGATGATCCACGGCGTGACGTTCGCGCTGACCTGGTTCAATCCGCTGGCATTGATCGGTCTGATTGCGCTGCTGGCTCACTTTATTCAACGTAAATGGGGACTGACTGTTTTTGTCATCGTCTCTTTCCTGCTGATCCTCAACCTGGGGTACTGGCAGGAAACCATGGAGACCCTCGCGCAGGTGCTGTTCGCCACCCTGGTCTGCGTGGTCATCGGTGTGCCGCTGGGCATTGTTGCCGCGCACAAACCGCTGTTTTACACCATGATGCGGCCGGTGCTCGATCTGATGCAGACCGTGCCGACCTTCGTCTACCTCATCCCTACCCTGACCCTCTTCGGGCTGGGTGTGGTGCCCGGGCTGATTTCCACGGTGGTGTTCGCGATTGCCGCGCCGATCCGCCTGACCTACCTGGGTATCCGTGATGTACCGCAAGAGTTGATGGACGCCGGCAAGGCCTTTGGCTGCTCGCGCCGTCAGTTGCTCTCGCGCATTGAACTGCCCCACGCCATGCCGAGCATCGCTGCCGGTATTACCCAATGCATCATGCTGTCGTTGTCGATGGTGGTGATCGCGGCCCTGGTGGGCGCCGACGGCCTCGGTAAGCCGGTGGTCAACGCGCTGAACACCGCCGATATCGCCCTGGGCTTTGAAGCCGGCCTGGCGATTGTGCTGCTGGCCATCATGCTCGACCGCATCTGCAAACAACCCGACGCCAAAGTAGGGGGTGATGCATGAGCATTATCCGATTCGACAATGTCGACGTGATCTTCTCCAAAGACCCACGCGAAGCGCTCAAGCTGCTGGACCAGGGCATGAGCCGTAACGAGATCCTGAAAAAAACCGGGCAGATTGTCGGCGTTGAAAAAGCCAGCCTGGATGTGGAAAAAGGCGAGATCTGCGTGCTGATGGGCCTGTCGGGCTCCGGCAAGTCGAGCCTGCTGCGCTGCATCAACGGCCTCAACACCGTCAGCCGTGGCCAACTGTTCGTCGAGCATGAAGGTCGCCAGATCGACATCGCCTCCTGCAGCCCCGCCGAGCTGAAAATGATGCGCACCAAGCGCATCGCCATGGTGTTCCAGAAGTTCGCCCTGATGCCCTGGCTGACGGTGCGCGAGAACATCAGCTTTGGTCTGGAAATGCAGGGCCGCCCGGAAAAAGAACGGCGCAAGCTGGTGGACGAGAAACTCGAGCTGGTGGGCCTGACCCAGTGGCGCAACAAGAAGCCCGATGAGCTGTCCGGCGGCATGCAACAACGCGTCGGCCTGGCCCGCGCGTTGGCGATGGATGCCGACATCCTGCTGATGGACGAGCCCTTCTCCGCCCTCGACCCGCTGATCCGTCAGGGCCTGCAGGACGAGTTGCTGGAACTGCAAAGCAAGCTGAGCAAGACCATCGTGTTCGTCAGCCACGACCTCGACGAGGCGCTCAAGCTGGGCAGCCGCATCGCGATCATGAAAGACGGCAAGATCATCCAGTACAGCGTGCCGGAAGAGATCGTGCTGAACCCGGCGGACGACTACGTACGCACCTTCGTCGCCCATACCAACCCGCTGAACGTACTGTGCGGCCGCAGCCTGATGCGCACACTGGACAACTGCAAACGCGTCAACGGTTCGGTGTGCCTCGACCCGGGCGGCGATTCGTGGCTGGACCTGTCCGAAGGCAACACCATCCAGGGCGCCCGCCAGAATGGCATGGTGATGAACCTGCAGAACTGGGCGCCGGGGCAACCGGTGGAAGGTTTGGGCCGGGTACCGACCCTGGTGGATTCGAATATCGGCATGCGTGATGCGCTGCAGATTCGTTACCAGACGGGGAACAAGCTGGTGTTGCATGACAACAACCAGGTGGTGGGGATCCTTGGCGACAGTGAGCTCTACCACGCCCTGCTGGGCAAAAACCTGGGCTAGCAAACACCGCAAACGCCAGTGCAGAAACCGGGTCAAACATGTGGGAGGGGGCTTGCCCCCCACATTTTTTGCCCCAGTGATGTCAGTGACACCACCGGGCTTTCAACGCATCAGCTATAGACACGGCCAAGGAGCTGCCGATGGCTTTCAAACTGATCGAGCACGTCCCGGGTGATCTGTTCCTGGGCGAAGCCCATCAGGTCGTATTCCTGAGGCCCGTTGTGCAGGTACACCTCGGCCCGGTAATAGCGGGTGCGTTCTTCTTCGGGCAGGTCGCTCGGTGCCGACGAGTAAGCATCCAGGCTCACTTCATAAACGAAGGGGTTGCCCTCTTCCATCTCGATGCGCACACCGATGCAGCGCTTGGACTTGCCCAACAGCGTCTGCACTTCCAACCCTTGCTCACGCAACGCGACCGCCGCCTCTTCCAGCGCCGGCGTGACGTGCTTGTCCATAAAGCGCTGCACAGTGCCCTGGCTCGGTTGCAGGTCGAGTGCCGTCAAGCGCTCGCTGAAGCCACGACGCCCGCGTTCAGCCAGTTGCGCCTGCTCCTGTTCGATCGCCACGTCCTGGCGCATCGCCTTGTGCAAACCGAACATAAAGAAAATCAGCACCACCGAGAACGGCAGCCCCGCCAGCACCACCATGGTTTGCATGGCTTCGAAGTTGCCGGCAAACAGCAGGCCGATGGTCACCAGGGTGATCACCGCCGACCAGAAGATGCGCAGCCAGTGCGGCGCATCTTCATCCACATTGCCGCCTTTGCAGGAAAGGTTGGCCATCATCACCGCACCGGAATCCGCCGGGGTCAGGAACAGCACAAAGCCCACGAAGATCGACACGCCGATGACGATTTTCGACGCCGGGTAATGCTCCAGCAGTTGGTAGATGGCCATGGACGGTTGTTCCAGCGCCGTCTTGCCCAACTCCACCGCACCATGGTTCAACACCAGGTCCAGCGCCGAGTTACCGAAGATCGACAGCCACGCCAGGGTAAAGCCCAGGGGAATCAGCAACACGCCGGCCACCAGTTCACGCACCGTGCGGCCACGGGAAATCCGCGCGATGAACATGCCCACGAACGGTGCCCAGGAAATCCACCAGGCCCAGTAGAACAGGGTCCACAGGCCCATCCAGCGTTCGGTCTTGTCACCGTCGCCTTCGTACACATAGAGGTCGAAGGTTTTCAGCACGATGCCGTTGAGGTAGTCGCCGGTGTTCTGCACCAGGCCATTGAGCAGGTGCAGGGTCGGGCCGAACAGCAGCACAAAGATCAGCAAGCCGCTGAACAGCACGATATTGAGGTTGGACAGGCGGCGGATGCCGTTCTCCACGCCCGACACGGCGGCGATGGTCGCCACGGTGCTCATCACGATGATCACGATCAGCAGGTTGGTGTTGCTGTGCGCCATGCCGAACAGGTTTTCCAGGCCGGACGACACCTGCATCGAACCGATGCCCAGGTTGGTCACCAGGCCCAACAGGGTCACGAACATGCCGAAACCATCCACCGCGTGACCGGCCGCGCCCTTCACCCAACGCTCACCCACCAGCGGGTACAGCGCCGAACGCAAGGCCAGCGGCTGGTTATGCCGGTAGGCGAAGTACGCCACCGCCAGGCCGACCAGCGCATAGATCGCCCAGCCATGCAGGCCCCAGTGCAAAAAGGTCAACTGCAACGCCTGGCGTGCCGCGCCGTTGCTGGCGGCGGCGCCTTCGGGCGGGTTGAAGTAGTGATCCAGCGGCTCGGAGGCACCGAAGTACAGCAACGAGATACCGATGCCCGACGAGAACAGCATGCCGGCCCAGGCGCCGTAGCTGAAGTCCGGGGTGTCGTCCTTGCTGCCCAGTTTCAACTTGCCATAGGACGAAAACGCCAGGCCGACCACAAACACCAGGTAAGCGGCGATGACCACCATGTAGTACCAGCCGAAGCTTTTGGAAAGCCAGGCCTGGGCTACGCCGAGCATGCGCCCGGCCTCCTGCGGAGCGATGATCAGAATGGCGGTCAACAACAGAATCAGCGCGGTGGAGGTGTAGAACACCCAACCGTTGACCCGCACCTTTTCCGGCGGGGTCTTTATAAGAGAGGCAGAACTCATGGCGCAGATGCTCCAGGCAGTGCGAGAGAGAAACACAAGGCAACGGTTATCCCGGCCTATCGATTTTTCGGCAGTCGACGGACGGGTGTTATAAAGACACCCCGAAAATCCTTGAGCCCCACCAGGCAGTGGGCAGGCCTTGATACCGCCTGTTTCAAAGGTTTTTGCAGGTGCCGGATGTCGCGGCCTTCACGTAGGAAATACCTGTAGGCAGCGACCATTTGTCGCAGAGCTTATTCTTTGTTGATTGAACGTTCAATCAAAACAAAATAGACTGGCCTTCAAGTCGACGAACGTTCATCGCCCGTCGGCAGGCCTAAGGAGAGGTGCTACATGCCCAAGGTCGGTATGCAACCCATACGCCGCCAACAGTTGATCGAAGCCACATTGACGGCCATCGACCAGGTCGGAATGGGAGATGCCAGCATCGCGCTGATCGCCCGTTTGGCCGGGGTCTCGAACGGCATCATCAGTCACTACTTTCAGGACAAGAACGGCCTGATCGCCGCGACGATGCGCTACCTGATGAACGTGCTGATCGAGAACGTCCACGAACGCAGGCTTGCGCTGAAGGACGACAGCCCACGGGCGCACCTTCGGGTGATCATCGAGGGCAACTTCGACGCCAGCCAGGTCAATGGCCCGGCAATGAAAACCTGGCTGGCCTTCTGGGCCACCAGCATGCATCACCCGTCATTGCACAGGTTGCAGCGGATCAACGATCAACGTCTGTATTCCAACCTGTGCTGCCAGTTCCGCCGAGTGCTGCCGCTGCCGCACGCACGCAAAGCAGCCAGAGGCCTGGCGGCCCTGATCGACGGTTTGTGGTTGCGCGGTGCCCTGTCGGGAGACGCTTTCGACACGGCGCAGGCGCAACGGATCGCTTACGAATACATGGATTTCCAATTGGCCAAGCAGGTGAGTTAGAGCCCTTATAAACGCTCAACCCCTGAACGTCCGCCGCCCAGTGTTGCCACACCCTCATGGCCCACTTTGCGGCGGGTAACGCCAACCACTTATGCACTTGCGAGGACTTTATGGCCCGTTTCGACCTGCAAAAACTCTACATTGACGGCGGCTACAGCGACGCTGGCAGCGATGCCACCTTCGACGCCATCAACCCGGCTAACGGTGAAGTTCTCGCCCAAGTGCAACGCGCAACGTTCGACGACGTTGAACGTGCCGTGGTCAGCGCGGAAAAAGGCCAGAAAATCTGGGCCGCCATGACCGCCATGGAGCGTTCGCGCATCCTGCGTCGTGCCGTCGACATCCTGCGCGAGCGCAACGACGAACTGGCCGCCCTGGAAACCCTGGACACCGGTAAAGCCTTCTCCGAAACCCAGTACGTCGACATCGTCACCGGCGCCGACGTGCTGGAATACTACGCAGGCCTGGTACCGGCCATCGAAGGCGAGCAGATCCCTCTGCGCGACACCTCGTTCGTCTACACCCGCCGCGAGCCCCTGGGCGTGGTCGCCGGTATCGGCGCCTGGAACTACCCGATCCAGATCGCCCTGTGGAAATCCGCACCGGCCCTGGCCGCCGGTAACGCGATGATCTTCAAGCCAAGCGAAGTCACCTCGCTGACCACCCTGAAACTGGCCGAGATCTACACCGAAGCCGGCGTTCCAGCAGGCGTGTTCAACGTCTTGACCGGCAGCGGCCGTGAAGTCGGCACCTGGCTGACCGAGCACCCGCGCATCGAGAAAGTCTCGTTCACCGGCGGCACCGACACCGGCAAGAAAGTCATGGCCAGCGCTTCGAGCTCGTCGCTCAAGGAAGTGACCATGGAACTGGGCGGCAAGTCGCCGCTGATCGTGTTCGAAGACGCCGACCTGGATCGTGCGGCCGACATCGCGATGATGGCCAACTTCTACAGCTCCGGCCAGGTCTGCACCAACGGCACCCGCGTGTTCGTGCCCAAGCACCTGCAAGAGGCATTCGAAGCCAAGATCGTTGAGCGTGTTGCGCGCATCCGCGTTGGCGACCCCCAGGACGCCAACACCAATTTCGGTCCGCTGGTCAGCTTCGCCCACATGGAAAGCGTGCTGGGCTACATCGCCAAAGGCAAGGAAGAAGGCGCCCGCGTGCTGTGCGGCGGCGACCGCCTGACCGACGGCGACCTGGCCAAAGGCGCCTTTGTGGCCCCGACCGTGTTCACCGACTGCACCGACGAGATGACCATCGTCCGTGAAGAAATCTTCGGCCCGGTGATGAGCATCCTCACCTACGAAACCGAAGAAGAAGTGATCCGCCGCGCCAACGACACCGACTTCGGCCTGGCTGCGGGCCTTGTGACCAAGGACCTGAACCGCGCCCACCGCGTGATTCACCAGCTGGAAGCGGGCATCTGCTGGATCAACGCCTGGGGCGAATCCGACGCGAAAATGCCGGTGGGTGGCTACAAGCAATCCGGTGTGGGCCGTGAAAACGGCATCAGCTCGCTGAACAACTTCACCCGCATCAAATCGGTACAGGTTGAGCTGGGCGACTACGCCTCGGTGTTCTAAGCAACCCCACTCAACTCAGCGCGTATCGATCCCAAGGTCCGCCGTAGCAGCTGACGAGCGCAAGCGAGGCTGCGTAGCGATCTTGGGGTCTGCTACGCAGCCCAACGCAGCCTCGTTCCTCGGCAGCTGCTACGGGCGGCCAACCTTTTAAGAGGGTGCATTTATGTCCCAAGAATACGACTACATCATTGTGGGTGCCGGCTCCGCCGGTAACACCCTGGCGACCCGCCTGACCGAAGACGAAGGCGTCACCGTCCTGCTGCTGGAAGCCGGCGGCCCCGACTACCGCCTCGATTTCCGCACCCAGATGCCCGCCGCCCTGGCCTTCCCGCTGCAAGGCCGCCGCTACAACTGGGCGTACGAGACCGATCCGGAGCCACACATGGACGGCCGCCGGATGGAATGCGGACGCGGCAAGGGCCTGGGTGGCTCTTCGCTGATCAACGGCATGTGCTACATCCGTGGCAACGCCATGGACTACGACAACTGGTCGAAGCTGCCGGGCCTGGAAGACTGGAGCTACCTCGACTGCCTGCCGTATTTCCGCAAGGCCGAAACCCGCGACATCGGCCCCAACGACTGGCACGGCGGCGATGGCCCGGTCAGCGTGACCACACCTAAAGCCGGCAACAACCCGCTGTTCCACGCCATGGTTGAAGCGGGCGTGCAGGCCGGTTACCCGCGCACCGAGGACTTGAACGGCTACCAGCAGGAAGGCTTCGGCCCGATGGACCGCACCGTCACGCCTAACGGCCGTCGCGCCAGCACCGCGCGCGGTTACCTGGACACGGCCAAGAAGCGTTCGACTCTGACCATCGTCACCCACGCCCTCACCGACAAGGTGTTGTTCGAAGGCAAGCGTGCCGTTGGCGTGCGTTACCTGATCGGTGCCGCCGAAGAGCGCGTTGAAGCCCGTGCGCGTAAAGAAGTGCTGGTGTGCAGCGGCGCAATCGCTTCGCCGCAACTGCTGCAACGCTCCGGCGTCGGCCCGGCCAAGCTGCTGGAAAGCCTCGACATCCCGGTGGTCCACGACCTGCCTGGCGTCGGCGAAAACCTGCAGGACCACCTTGAGCTGTACCTGCAATATGCGTGCACCCAGCCGGTGTCGCTGTACCCGTCGCTGCTCTGGTACAACCAGCCGGCCATCGGTGCCGAGTGGCTCTTCAACGGCACCGGCATCGGCGCCAGCAACCAGTTCGAAGCGGGCGGTTTCATCCGTACCCGTGAAGAATTCGAATGGCCGAACATCCAGTACCACTTCCTGCCGGTCGCGATTAACTACAACGGCAGCAACGGTGTGAAAGAGCACGGTTTCCAGGCGCACATGGGCTCCATGCGCTCGCCGAGCCGTGGTCGCGTACAACTGAAGTCGAAGAACCCACGGGACTACCCGAGCATCCTCTTCAACTACATGGCCACCGAGCAGGACTGGCAGGAATTCCGCGACGGCATCCGCCTGACCCGCGAAATCATGCAGCAGCCGGCACTGGACCCGTACCGTGGCCGCGAAATCAGCCCGGGTATCGAGGTGCAAACCGATGAGCAGTTGGACAAGTTCATCCGCGAGCACGCCGAAACCGCGTTCCACCCGTCCTGCTCATGCAAGATGGGCGACGACGAGATGGCCGTGGTCGATGGCGAAGGCCGCGTGCATGGCATGCAGGGCCTGCGCGTAGTCGATGCGTCGATCATGCCGATCATCACCACCGGCAACCTGAACGCGCCGACGATCATGATCGCCGAGAAAATCGCCGACAAGATCCGTGGCCGCCAGCCGCTGCCGCGCAGCACTGCCGACTACTACGTGGCCGGCGACGCGCCGGTGCGTGGCAAGCCGTTGCGTGAAGTGGGGCCATTGGCGCAATAACGCTAAACCCTGTGGTGAGCGGGCTTGCCCCGCGCTGGAGTGCGCAGCGCTCCCAATATTTTTGGGGCCGCTGCGCAGCCAATGCGGGGCAAGCCCGCTCGCCACAGGGGCACTTGCCACAAAGAATCACCTCTCCTTGATCGCTCCCCAGCCCAGGCCTACTCTGTGTGCCTGCCCGCGCTGAGCCGCCCACAAGGAAGGCCCCATGTTCGACCACCACGCCACACTCAAGCAGCACTTCAGTGCCCTGCGCACCACCGCCGAATTTTTCTCCCTGCGTTACGTGCGCGAGTCCGGCCAGTACCTGTCGGTGCGCAAGAACGTCGCCGAACCGCCGCACCTGAACCACGACGAAGGCGCCATGCTCACCGTGCGTTTGAACGGTGTGGAAACCTACGCCGCGACCCACGATATTTCCCTGCCTGGCCTGCAAGCCGCCCTCGAGCGCGCCGAACAGCAAGCCCGCCTGATAAAACCTCACGCCTTGCTCGACCTGCGCGACCAACCGGTGTCCAGCGACGTCGCCGACTACCTGTCGCCGCACCTCGAGCACGCCTTCCCGTCCTTGAGCGACTGCTACCAACTGCTCGGCGATGAGTCCTCTGCAGTGCCCCAGGACGAGCGCCTGGTGAACTGGGAAATCAGCCTCGGCCTGACCCACGTCGAGCAGATCTACCTCAACAGTGCCGGCGCCGAACTGCGCCAGGCCCAGCGGTTTGTGTTCCCCGGCGTCAACGTCACCGCCTACGACGGCAACGACAGCCAGTCGCGCACCCTCGGCGGCAGCAACTTCGGCCAGCAAGGCGGGTTTGACGTGATCAGCCGCTTCGGCCTGGTGGGCGCCGCGCCGCGCATTGCCGACGAAGCCCTGCAACTGCTGCTGGCGCCAAACACGCCCCAGGGCCCGCGCGACCTGCTGCTGATGCCCGACCAGATGATCCTGCAGATCCACGAGTCCATCGGCCACCCACTGGAACTCGACCGCATCCTCGGCGACGAGCGCAATTACGCTGGCACCAGTTTTGTGAAGGCCAGCGACTTCGGCCAACTGCAATACGGTTCCAAGCTGTTGAACGTGACGTTCGACCCGGACATTCCCGAGCAACTGGCCAGCTACGGCCATGACGACGACGGCACCGCCGCCAGCAAGCAATTCCTGATCCGCGAAGGGCTGCTGCTCAAGCCCCTGGGTGGGGCGTTGTCGCAGTTCCGCTCGGGCATGGGCGGCGTGGCCAACAGCCGCGCCAGCAGCTGGAACCGCCCGCCGATCGACCGCATGGCCAACCTGAATATCGAAGCCGGCGATAAGAGCCTGGCGCAACTGATTGGCGGCATCGAAAGCGGCATCCTGATGTCGACCAACCGTTCGTGGTCCATCGACGATGCACGCAACAAGTTCCAGTTCGGCTGCGAGTGGGGCCAGTTGATTGAAAACGGCGAGCTCAAGGGCGTGGTAAAGAACCCCAACTACCGGGCGATTTCCGCGCAGTTCTGGCGCAACCTCAGCGCCGTGGGCGACGCCAGCACCTTCAAGGTGCTGGGCACGCCGAACTGCGGCAAGGGCGAGCCCAACCAGGTGATCCGCGTCGGCCATGCGTCGCCGGCCTGTGTGTTCAGCAACGTTGACGTATTTGGAGGAGATGCCTTATGAACACCTTCAAGGCATTGGTGCAGTGGCTCAAGCAGGCCATCACCGACAAGGAACAATTCCACCTGGGCTACGCGGCAGAATCGTCCGAGTTCGTGCGCTTCAACCACGCCAAGGTGCGTCAGGCCGGGCACGTGCAGCAGGCCAGCCTCAACCTCAAGCTGATCAGCGATGGCCGCCATGCCGACCTCGGCATCACCCTGGCCGGCGAGCCCGAGCTGGATCGCCAGCGCCTCGCCGACGGCCTGCGCCAATTGCGCGAAACCCTGCCGCTGCTGCCCCATGACCCGTACCTGCTGCTCAACCACAACGCCTGGCAAAGCCACAACGAACAGGCCCGCCCCCTGCCCGACCTGGCCCAGGTACTGAAAGAAATCAGCCAGGCCGCCGATGGCCTCGACCTGGTCGGCTTCTATGCCGCCGGCCCGATCAGCCGGGGCTTCGCCAGTTCGGACGGTGCGTTTGGCTGGCATCAGGCCAATAGCTTCAACTTCGATTTCAGCCTGTTCCACGCCAATGGCGAGGCGGTAAAAGCCAGCTACGCCGGCGACGCCTGGGACAGCGCCGAGTTCGCCCGGCGCTTCCAACTGGCGCGTGAACAGCTGGAATTCCTCGGCCGCCCGCTGCACCCGTTGGCGCCCGGACAATACCGCGCCTACCTCGCGCCGGCGGCGCTGGAAGAAATCATCAGCATCATCACCTGGGGTGGTTTTTCCGCCCAGGCCATCGCCAGCAAAGGCAGCTCGTTGCAACGGCTGTATGCCGGCGAGCAGTCCTTGAGCCCGCTGGTGACGGTGAAAGAACACATCACCGACTCCCTGAGCCAGGCGTTCTCCAGCGAAGGCTACCCGCGCAGTGACGTCACGCTGATCAATGCCGGCCAGGCCGACGGCCAACTGGTGAACTCGCGCAGCGCCGCCGAATATGGCCTCAGCGCCAACGGCGCCAGCGGCGACGAATCCCCCAGCGCCTTGCAGATCGCGGCGGGCAACCTGGCCCAGGCCGAGATCCTCAAGCAACTGGGCACCGGGCTCTACATCAGCAACCTGTGGTACCTGAACTACTCCGACCTGCCCGCCGCACGCCTGACCGGCATGACGCGCTTCGCCACGTTCTGGGTGGAAGACGGCGAGATCAAGGCGCCGGTCAGCACCATGCGTTTTGATGACAGCGTCTACCAGTTGCTCGGTTCGCAACTGGAAGCGCTGACCGCCGAGCGGGAACTGCTGCTGTCGGCCAGCACTTATAGCCAGCGCAATACCGCGTCCAACCTGTTGCCGGGTGCCCTGGTTAAACGCCTGACCCTGACCCTGTAGATACCCCCCCCTGTGGGAGCGGGCTTGCCCTCTCCCACCTTGTCCTGTGCTGATTTCAGACATCCCGGTTTCAGCCCTTCCTACCGTAAATTCTCTTCCTCCCAGTCTGCACGGGCAGCCTGTTGTCGCCTGCGAAAAACCTCGTTATAACGGTTAGTGGCACCCCGCCACCCCACCCACGAGAGCACGACCTTGCCCGGGAAGGGCAAGCTGGAGCGTTGACATGAACCATGGAAGTTTTGTCATAGAAAAGCTGTTCAAGCACTACAACGTTCATGTTGAGCAACTGGGAAACGATTCGGAAAAGAACACCATTCTGATGGTCAATGGCGCACTGTCCACCACACGCTCATTCGCCCGTACCAGCAAATGCCTGGCCGAGCATTTCAATGTGTTGTTGTTCGACCTGCCCTTCTCGGGCTATTCCCGCGAACACAACACCGACCTCGACCTGGTGACCAAGGATGACGAGGTGCAAATCCTGCGCGCCCTGGTCGAACGCTTCCAGGTCAACCATCTGGTCTCGGCCTCCTGGGGCGGCATCTCCACGCTGCTGACCCTGGCGCACAACCCGCCGTCGATCGAAAGCTCGGTGGTGATGGCCCTGGCGCCCAACCTCAACCAGGCCATGCTCGACTATGTGGAGCGCGTGCGGGTGCTGATCGAGGCCGATGACAAATCCGCCGTCGGCCACCTGCTGAACGAGACCGTCGGCAAATACCTGTCGCCACGCCTCAAGCGCAACAACCATCGGCACCTGTCAAACATGGCCACCACCGAGTACCGCCAGGCGCGCTTTCATATCCACCAGGTGCTGGCATTGGGTGATGGCAACTACCTGCCGGCGCTGCGGCAGATCGAAACCCCGGTGCACTTTCTCAATGGTGCGCTGGACGAATACACCCCCGCCGCCGAGGCCCGACTGTTCAAACAGTACGTGGGCCACAGCAGCTTTGCGGTGGCCGAACACACTGGGCATTTACTCGACCTGGAGTCCCGCGAGGCCGCTTTGGCGGTGCACCGGGCGTTGTTGGATTTCCTGGTGGGAGAGCACGCGAACTTGTCGGACTTAGACGAACCGCCAGTGGGAAAAGGAGCGACGAATGGCGCATAATCGCCGACACATAGCCGGCTAACAAAAAGGTACCCCATGCCAGATCGTGCCCCTCTCGATGCCAAGACCGCCCGCTGGCTCCCCTGGGTGGTCGCGATTGCCTTCTTCATGCAATCGCTGGATGGGACGATTCTCAACACGGCACTGCCGGCCATGGCCCGGGACCTGGCGGAAAACCCGCTGCGCATGCAAGGGGTGGTGATCGCCTACATGCTCACCGTCGCCTTGCTGATCCCGGCCTCGGGCTGGATCGCCGACCGCTTCGGCACCAAGAAGATTTTCTTCGGTGCGATCATGCTGTTCAGCATCGGCTCCTTGCTGTGCGCCCTGTCCAGCAGCCTGACCATGCTGGTGGGCGCGCGGGTCATCCAGGGCCTCGGCGGTGCGCTGATGCTGCCGGTCGGGCGGCTCGTGGTGCTGCGCGCCTACCCCCGCTCCGAGCTGGTGCGGATCATGGGTTTCATTACTATCCCCGGCCTGCTCGGGCCCTTGCTCGGCCCGACCATGGGCGGCTGGATGGTGCAATACCTGACCTGGCACTGGATCTTCCTGATCAACCTGCCGGTGGGCATGATCGGTTGCTACGCCGTGTGGAAATTCATCCCCGACCTGCGCGGCAGCGAGCGCACGCGCTTCGATGGCCTCGGTTTCCTGCTGTTCGGCGCGGCGATGGTGCTGATCACCATTGCCATGGAAGGTCTGGGCGAGCTGCATCTGCCCCACCTGCGGGTGATGCTGCTGCTGTTCGGCGGGTTGGCGTGCCTGGCGGCGTACTGGCTGCGCGCCGGGCATATCGATAACCCGTTGTTTTCACCGGCGCTGTTCAAGACCCGCACGTTTGCGGTGGGCATCCTCGGCAACCTGTTCGCGCGCCTGGGCAGCGGTGCCTTGCCGTTCCTGGTGCCGTTGCTGCTGCAAGTGGCCCTGGGGTATTCGCCGTCCCAGGCCGGCATGAGCATGCTGCCCCTGGCGGCGGCGGCTATGTTCGCCAAGTCGGTGGCGCGCCCGTTGATCGAGCGCCTGGGTTATCGCGTGGTGCTGACCGGCAACACCCTGGCCCTGGGCATCATGCTGGCGAGCATGGGCCTGGTCAGCGAACAGACGCCCTACCCGCTGCTGCTGGCCATGCTGGCGGTGCTGGGGGCGATCAACTCGCTGCAATTTACCGCGATGAACACCGTCACCCTCATCGACCTTGACGACGCCCAGGCCAGCAGCGGCAACAGCTTGCTGTCAGTGGTGGCGCAATTGTCCCTGAGCCTTGGGGTAGCATGCGCCGGTGCGTTGCTTGGCGGCTTTACTGCCGAGTCCGGCAACGATGGCGTGGAAAGCGTGCTCGGCGCCTTCCAGCTGACCTTCCTCACCGTGGGCATCATGGCGATGCTGGCGGCGGCGATCTTCCTGCAATTGTCGCCCAAAGACGGTAAACGGGCGGCCAGCCCGGAACAGCATATCGAGCATTAACCAGCGTCTCGTCTAGAACTTGCGGGGAAATTCCCACAGGGCTGGTACACTGCGCGACATTTTGTTTTGCAGAGCCAGTCCCGTGACTACCATCGCCACCGCTTTTAATACTTTGCCCCTGTCCGCCGCCATGCTGGCTAACCTCGACTCGCTGGGTTATGTCGAGATGACGCAGATCCAGGCGCAAAGCTTGCCGGTGATCCTCAAGGGGCTGGACCTGATTGCGCAGGCCAAGACCGGCAGCGGCAAGACCGCGGCGTTCGGCATTGGCCTGCTGAACCCGATCAACCCGCGCTACTTCGGCTGCCAGGCCCTGGTGATGTGCCCGACCCGTGAGCTGGCCGACCAGGTCGCCAAGGAAATCCGCCGCCTGGCCCGCGCCGAAGACAACATCAAGGTCCTGACCCTGTGCGGCGGCGTGTCCCTCGGCCCGCAGATCGCCTCCCTGGAGCACGGCGCCCACGTGATCGTCGGCACCCCGGGCCGTATCCAGCAACACCTGCGCAAGGGTTCGCTGGTGCTGGACGGCTTGAACACCCTGATCCTCGACGAAGCCGACCGCATGCTCGACATGGGCTTCTACGACGCCATCGAAGACATCATCAGCAAGACCCCGCCGCGCCGCCAGACCCTGCTGTTCTCGGCCACCTACCCGGTGAGCATCAAGCAACTGGCGTCGAAATTCATGCGCGCGCCGCAGCAAGTGAAAGCCGAAGCGTTCCACTCCGACGACCAGATCGAGCAGCGTTTCTACGAGATCTCCCCGGAAGAACGCATGGACGCCGTGACCAAGGTACTGGCGCATTTCCGCCCGGCCTCCTGCGTGGCGTTCTGCTTCACCAAGCAGCAAGTGCAGGAAACCGTCGATCACCTGACGGCCAAGGGCATTTCCGCCGTCGGCCTGCATGGCGACCTGGAACAGCGCGACCGTGACCAGGTATTGGCGATGTTCGCCAACCGCAGTACCTCGGTCCTGGTGGCCACCGACGTCGCCGCCCGCGGCCTTGACATCGACGCGCTGGACATGGTCATCAACGTCGAACTGGCCCGCGACTCGGAAATCCACATCCACCGCGTGGGCCGTACCGGTCGTGCCGGTGAGACCGGCATCGCCATCAGCCTGGTGGCGCCGTCCGAAGCGCATCGCGCCCAGGCCATCGAGCAACTGCAGAAGTCGCCGCTGAACTGGGACCAACTCGACAACCTCAAGCCGCAAAGCGGTGGTCCGCTGCTGCCGGTGATGAGCACCCTGTGCATCGCCGCCGGGCGCAAAGACAAGGTGCGCCCGGGCGACATCCTCGGCGCATTGACCGGCGAAGCCGGCATCCCGGGTGCCCAGGTCGGCAAGATCGCGATCTTCGACTTCCAGGCCTTCGTGGCCGTGGAACGCGGCATCGCCAAGCAGGCGTTGCAGCGCTTGAACGACGGCAAGATCAAAGGCCGTTCGTTGCGCGTTCGGATCCTGTAACACGGTCTCCGACCTATATGGAGATCCAATGTGGGAGGGCGCTTGCTGTGGTGAACGGGGCTGTGGTGAGCGGGCTTGCTGTGGTGAGCGGGCTTGCCCCGCGCTGGGCTGCGAAGCAGCCCCACTGAATCGGGGAGCAAGCCCCCCTCACCACAGCAAGCCCCCTCCCCCAGTTTTGATTGCATTTCAGCCCCCTATTTTTGTGAGGACATTGCTGTGCGCTCGACCGAAGTTGTGATCATTGGCGCCGGCGCCGCAGGCTTGATGTGCGCACTGACCGCCGCCGGGCGTGGGCGCAAGGTGATGTTGCTCGACCATGCGAACAAGGCCGGCAAGAAGATCCTGATGTCAGGCGGCGGCCGCTGCAATTTCACCAATATGTACACCGAGCCGGCCAACTTCCTCTCGCACAACGCGCACTTCTGCAAGTCCGCCCTGGCCCGCTATACCCAGTGGGACTTTATCGGGCTGGTGGCCAAGCACGGTGTGCCGTACCACGAGAAGAAACTCGGCCAGCTGTTCTGCGATAACAAATCCAGTGACATCCTCGGCATGCTGCTGGACGAGTGCATCCAGACCGGCGTGAGCCTGCACCTGGACACCTCGATTGAAGAAATCGCCAAGGTCGACAGCGGCTACCAGTTGCAGACCACCCTGGGTGAACTGCGCTGCGAATCCCTGGTGATCGCCACCGGCGGCCTGTCGATCCCGACCCTGGGCGCCAGCGGTTTTGGCTATCAAGTCGCCAGGCAGTTCGGCCACGAACTGCTGCCGACCCGCGCCGGGCTGGTGCCGTTCACCATCACCGACCAGCTCAAGGACTTGTGTGGCGAGCTGTCCGGGACCTCGGTGGATTGCCTGGTCAGCTGCAACGGCCAGAGCTTTCGCGAGAACCTCCTGTTTACCCATCGCGGCCTCAGCGGCCCGGCGATTCTGCAGATTTCCTCCTACTGGGAGTCCGGCGACACGCTGGAGATCAACCTGCTGCCCGACCACGACGCCCACACCTGGCTGCAACAGCAGCAGGTGGAGCGCCCCAACAGCGAGCTGAAAACCCTGCTGGGTGAAATCTTCACCAAGAAGATGGCCAACCTGCTGGCGGACACCTGGTTCGCGTCCAAGCCGATGAAGCAGTACACCCACGCTGAAGTGGCCGATATCGCGCAAAAACTCTCGAGCTGGCAACTGGTGCCGGCGGGCACCGAGGGCTACCGCACGGCCGAGGTGACCTTGGGCGGGGTGGATACGCGGGAAGTCTCGTCCAAGACCATGGAATCGCTGAAAAGCCCGGGCCTGTACTTTATTGGGGAAGTGCTGGATGTGACCGGGCATCTGGGCGGGTTTAACTTCCAGTGGGCCTGGGCTTCCGGTTACGCGGCCGCGCAGTTTGTTTGACACGACGCAGTAAAAAATGTGGGAGGGGGCTTGCTCCCGATAGCGGTGTATCAGTGATAGATGTTCTGACTGACACACTGCAATCGGGAGCAAGCCCCCTCCCACATTTGATTTACGGTATGCCTGGGAATAATTTGCTGCCAGATGTGATCACCACCCTTGCCGTGGCGTCACTGATGGCTCAATTTAGCGGCATCGTCCCGGAAGACTCCAGACTTCATGTCATCGACCTCGTTCAAGCAGTCCATGCGGCGCCTGTGGGCGCTGGATAAATTCAGCTACAGCATCCGGGTGTTTATCGCCCTCACCGGCAGCATGGCGCTGTGCTGGTATCAGGATGAAATGGCCCTGCTGATCCCGCTGTTCCTGGGGATTATCGCCAGCGCCCTGGCCGAGACCGACGACAGTTGGCAAGGCCGCCTCAACGCCCTGGCGGTGACGCTGGTGTGTTTCAGCATTGCCGCGCTGTCGGTGGAGCTGCTGTTCCCCTACCCCTGGATTTTCGCCATCTCCCTGGCCCTGGCCACGTTCTGCCTGACCATGCTCGGCGCCTTGGGCGAACGCTATGGCGCGATTGCTTCGGCCACCTTGATCCTGTCGGTCTACACCATGATCGGCGTGGACCAGCGCGGCGGCGCCGTCAGTGATTTCTGGCACGAGCCGTTGCTGCTGGTGGCCGGCGCCGCCTGGTACGGCGCGTTATCGGTGCTGTGGCAGGCGCTGTTCTCCAACCAGCCGGTGCAGCAGAGCCTGGCGCGGTTGTTCCGCGAGCTGGGGCGTTACCTGAAGCTCAAATCATCGTTGTTCGAACCGATTCGCCAACTGGACGTGGAAGCCCGCCGCCTGGAACTGGCCCAGCAAAACGGCCGGGTGGTGGCGGCGCTGAATGCGGCGAAGGAAATCATCCTGCACCGTGTCGGCAATGGCCGGCCGGGGTCGAAGGTCAGTCGCTACCTCAAGCTGTACTTCCTGGCCCAGGACATCCACGAACGCGCCAGCTCGTCCCACTATCCTTACAACGCCCTGGCCGATGCGTTTTTCCACAGCGATGTACTGTTCCGCTGCCAACGCCTGCTGCGTCAGCAAGGCAAGGCCTGCCAGGCCCTGGCCGAGTCGATCCAGCTGCGCCAGCCGTTCATCTATGACGACAGCTTCGCCGAAGCCCTCAGCGACCTGAACGCCTCCCTGGAACACCTGCGCATCCAGAGCAACCCGGCCTGGCGCGGCCTGCTGCGCTCCTTGCGCGCCCTGGCGGCCAACCTGTCCACCCTCGACCGCCTGCTCGGCGACGCCAGCAACCCCGACGCCCTGGCCGATGCCACCGACAGCAACCTGCTGGACCGCGCCCCACGCAACCTGAAGGAAATGTGGACGCGCCTGCGTACCCAACTCACGCCGACATCGCTGCTGTTCCGCCATGCGCTGCGCCTGTCCCTGGCGCTGACCGTCGGCTACGGCATGCTGCATGCGATCCACGCCTCCCAGGGCTACTGGATCATCCTCACCACGCTGTTCGTTTGCCAACCGAACTACGGTGCCACGCGGCGCAAGCTCGGCCAGCGAATCATCGGCACCGCCATCGGCCTCACCGTGGCGTGGGCGCTGTTCGACCTGTTCCCGAGCCCGCTGGTGCAATCGATGTTCGCCATCGCCGCCGGCCTGGTGTTCTTTATCAACCGCACCACCCGCTACACCCTGGCCACGGCGGCGATCACCCTGATGGTGCTGTTCTGCTTCAACCAGGTGGGCGATGGCTACGGACTGTTCCTGCCACGCCTGTTCGATACCCTGCTTGGCAGCCTGATCGCGGGCCTGGCGGTGTTCCTGTTCCTCCCGGACTGGCAAGGCCGGCGCCTGAACAAAGTGCTGGCCAACACCCTGACCTGCAACAGCATCTACCTGCGCCAGATCATGCAGCAATACGCCGCTGGCAAGAGCGACGACCTGGCCTACCGCCTGGCCCGGCGCAATGCCCACAACGCCGATGCGGCGCTGTCCACCACCTTGGCCAATATGCTGATGGAGCCGGGGCATTTCCGTAAGGAAGCGGACGTGGGCTTTCGCTTCCTGGTGCTGTCGCACACCTTGCTCAGCTACCTGTCGGGGCTCGGGGCACACCGCGAAACCCAACTGCCGGCCGAGGTGCGCGCGCACTTGATCGATGGCGCCGGCAATAGCCTGGCGGCGAGCATTGACGAAATCGCCACCGGGCTGGCTAACAAGCAGCCGATTGCGATTCAGAGCGATGCCGAGGAGGCCTTGGCGGCGGACCTGGAGCAGATGCCGGATGAGATTGATGAAGGGCAGAGGCTGGTGCAGACGCAGTTGGCATTGATATGCCGGCAATTGGGGCCGTTGCGCACCTTGGCGGCGCATTTGATCAAGGACACCAGCGCGGCTTAGGTCGCTATCGGGGCATGGGTATCTACACAACTTCCAGTGAATACGGAATCTATGGCAATTAGGCTTCTGTGGTGAGCGGGCTTGCCCCGCGTTGGGCTGCGCAGCAGCCCCAATAAGAGCACTGCAGTGTGCCAGACAGCTCCGGGGCTATGTTTTGGGGCTGCTTCGCAGCCCAATGCGGGCGGTGCGACGATTCGACAAACCCGCTCGCCACAGGTGACGGGTTGCCCGTTCTGTCCCTTAACTGACCGGCATTGGGGCTTGCCCCCGATAGCCATAGGTATCTACACAACTCTTAAAGGCTGACACATAACTCTGTGGTGAGCGGGCTTGTCGAATCGTCGCACCGCCCGCGCTGGGCTGCGAAGCGGCCCCAATAAGGTCAACGCAGAGTGCCAGAATCAATCGAGGTGAAGGTTTTGGGGCTGCTTCGCAACCCAGCGCGGGGCAAGCCCGCTCACCACAGTTACGGTGTTCCTCCTTAACTGACTGGCATTGTGGCAAGCCCCCGATGAGGCCCGCACAGGCACTACATGCCATGGGCCTTCATCAACCGCTCATAACTGCCATCCGCCTTCATCCTGGCAATCTCGCGGTCAAAGCTCGCCACAATCTGCGCATGCTCGGGGTTCTTCAGGCTGACCAGGATATGCAGGCTGTTTTCGCTCAGTGGCGTGGGCAGAAACTCCACCGCATTGCGCACCCGCGCCGACTCGCGCGACAGGTAATAGCGCGCCACATACTCATCCTCCACGGTCAACCGCACCCGCTGCGCCGCCAGCATGCGTACCGCCATGGCGAAGTTATGCACCGGCACTTTCTGCAACTGCCCATCCCCATCGAACGCCGCCGAATAGGCATAACCGCGCACCACGGCAATGGGATAGTCGTGCAACTGCTCCAGGTTCTGAAACTCGATGGGATCGTCACGGCGCTTGATGAAACGCACGCGATTGAGCAGGTATTCGCCGGAAAACTGCCCCAATTGTGTACGGGCCTCGTCGTACCAGGCGTTGACCAGCACGTCATAGCGCCCATCGCCCACCCCCATCAGCGCCCGCGCCCAGGGCACCTGTTGGAAGTCGCTGGCATAGCCCGCACGGGCCAAGGCCGTGGTGACTATATCGGTGGCCAGGCCACCGTTGATCAAGGTGGCATCGGTAAACGGTGGCCAGGCATCCGCGACCAGGCGCAGACGCTGTGCGAACACAGGTGTCGCCAGCAACAACACTCCAATCAAAGCAACGGCACGAGACAATCGCGGCATGCTCAAAATCCTTGGCGGCGGGCGGTGGCCTTGGCTCAGGCAGGGCCTGAGGTTCTAACATTAGCTCAGATTACACAAAGAAACGGACGTCGAGAGCACTCAATGATGGCAAATTGATTTCATTCACAAAAATAGTCGATTTAGACAGAGTCGTCCGTCGCGCTTACTATCCAGAACAGACATTCAAGTGAGAACACACCATGACAGTCGATTGGGTCTGTAAACATCACACCGACCTGGGCAAGGAGCAGCTGTACGCCATTTTGCGTTTGCGCGGCGAGGTCTTCGTTGTCGAGCAGAAGTGCGTCTACCAGGATATCGACGGGCAAGACCTGGCGGGCGATACCCACCACCTGATGGCGTGGAAAGACGACGAGCTGGTGGCCTACCTGCGCCTGCTGGACCCGGAGTCCCAGGGCGGCGACGTGGTGATCGGCCGTGTAATCGTGGCGCCGGTTGCACGGGGCACCGGGCTGGGGCACCAGATGATGGAAGAAACCCTCAGGCAGATTGACGAGATCTGGCCTGAGATGCCGATCTTCCTGTCAGCCCAGGCCCATCTGCAGGGGTATTACGGGCGGTATGGGTTTGTGGTGGCGGGTGAGGAATACCTGGAGGATGACATTCCGCATATCGGGATGCGGCGCGCTTGAGGCCGCCCAGCCACCGCTGAACTCAGGGGTAACCCAGAACCCGCTTGATCTGGCTGAGATTCACCTCGATCCACCCCCGATCAATCGCGCCCCAATCGCGAATCCGATAATGCCCGGCATGGTTGCGGGCCCCATCCTCCTGCTCGAACTCACACACAATATCCAGGTCCGCCAGCGCCGCAATCGTGTCCTGCGCGGTGCGCCGGGGCATGCCGGTGACATCGGTCAGCGCCGGGACGCTGCTGGCCAGCCCACTGTCGATCAGGTACGCCACGTACAGCCGGCGGTAGAAGCTGCTTTTGGTCTTGCTCACATCCATGGTTGGTCGCCTTGTGCGGTCAGGGCTTGCCCTGCAGGTCGCGATACGTGAGGTATACCCGCAGGTCGAATTCCACCTGGTGGTAGCCGGGCATCATGTAGTCGCAGAGTTTGTAGAACGCTTTGTTGTGGTCCGATTCCTTGAAGTGCGCCAGCTCATGAACCACGATCATGCGCAGGAATTGCGGCGCGGCCTCTTTGAACAGCGAGGCAATGCGGATCTCTTTCTTGGCTTTGAGATTACCGCCCTGCACCCGCGAAATCGTGGTGTGCAGGCCCAGGGCGCGGTGGGTCAGGTCCAGGCGGTTATCGAACAGCACTTTGTCGATGGCCGGCGCGTTGCGCAGGTGTTCCTGCTTCAAGGCCTGGGCATAGGCGTACAGGGCTTTGTCGCTCTGCACCCCATGGCGATCGGGGTAACGCTGCTCCAGGTAGGCGCCCAACTGGTCCTTGGCGATCAGTTGGCGCACTTGCTCCTGGAGGGCAGCGGGGTAGGCCTGGAGGTATTTCAGCGCGGTCATTGGGGTCTGCAACAGGATTCGGATGGGCGCCAGTGTAGCGAATTCAGCGCACGCGGGCGCGTGACCAGTCGACCACTTCTTCAGCCATCAGGGGCTGCGCCGCCCACGGCCCCTGGATAAACGGGCAACCCTGGGCCTTGAGCCACTGGGCCTGCTCCTGGGTTTCCACGCCCTCGGCCACCACGACCACCTCAAAATGCCTGCACAGCTCGATAATGCTGCGCGCCATCGCCGCGTCCCGCACCGAGCCCGGCAGCCGCGCAACCAATTGCGGATCAAGCTTGAGTGTATCGAAGGCCAGGTCGCGCAAATGCGCCAGGGAACACTGTCCCGAACCGAAGTCATCCAGGGCGATACGCACCCCGATACGGCGCAGCAACTTGAGCTGCTTGGCGGCCTCTTCCAGGTTACTCATCAGGCAGTCCTCGCTGATTTCCACCTCCAACTGGTACCCCTCCAGCCCATAGCGCTCGAGCATCTGCTGCAGTTGGTTCACCAGGTTCGGCATATTGAACTGGCTGCTGCTCAGGCTCACGCTCAACACCAATTCATCGTCGAACGCGGCTTGCCACGCCTGGCGCTGGGCGGCGATCTGCTGATAGATCCACGTGCTCAGTTGACTGATCAGCCGCGCCTCTTCCAGCAACGGTAAAAACAGCCCCGGCGGCACATCGCCGACGCTGGGGTGCCGCCAGCGCAACAACACCTCAACGCCGCGCAAACGCCCATCCACCAGCGAAACCTGGGGCTGATAGACCAGGGTGAAATCCTTGTTTTGAATCGCCGTACGCACGCTGTCTTCCAGCATCAGCCGCGAGCGGGCGCGACCGTTCATTTCCTGGTCGTAATAGCGATATTGCTGGCGGCCGGCGCGCTTGGCTTCGTACATGGCGATGTCGGCCGCGCGCAGCAAACCACTCAAATCCGCGCCGCAATCCGGGAAGGTGGCAATGCCGATGCTGACGCCGAGCATGACATCCAAACCGTCGACCTGCTGGCACACCGACACTCGCTCGATCAGCTTTTCCGAGATCTTTGCCGCCTGCTCCGGGAACTCCAGCTCCAGCAGCGCCGTGAATTCATCGCCGCCCATGCGGCCAATAATGTCGTAGGAGCGCAGACAGCCCTGCAATTGCTCCGAGACCCAGCGCAATACACGGTCGCCGGCATCATGACCCAGGGAGTCGTTGACCCGCTTGAAACCGTCGAGGTCCAGGTACAGCAACACCAGGGACTGCTCTGTCCGCTCACTGCGGGATAAGGTGTTTTCCACCGCCTGGTAGAAACCACGCCGGTTCAACAGCCCGGTCAGCGGATCCGTCACGGCCTGGAATTCCAGCTGCTGGTGCAGGTGGCGCACTTCGGACATATCCAGCACCGTCACCACCATGGCCTTCTGCTCTGCGGGCAGCGGCGCGCAGGACAACGCCACCGGCACTTGCTGGCCCCGGCTGGTGCGCAGGAGCGCATCGTGCAGGCGCCAGGTTTCACCGCGGCGGTAGTCGGCGTACATTTGCGAATCCGGCCAAGTGGGCACATGGGGCTTTTGCAGGAAACTCAGGAAGTCCTGGCCTTGCAGTTCCTGGATCGTGGCATTGAGCAGGCGCGAAATCGCCGGGTTGGCGTATTCGATCACGCCCTCTTCACTCACCACCAGGATGCCCTCGGCGGCGTTATCCAATACCGAGGCATTGAACGCCCGGGCGGACTCCAGGTCATGGCTCAGGCGCTGCAAGGCCCGGCGGTTGCGCTGATGCTCCAGCAACGCCTGGACCTTGGGCTTGAGGATGTGCGGGTCGAAGGGCTTGAACAGGTAGTCGATGGCGCCACTGGCGTAGCCTTCCAGCACGGCGGCGGGGGATTGGGCGTTGGCACTCAGAAAAATGATCGGGGTCATGCGCGTGCGCTGGCTGCCGCGCATCAAGCGAGCGACTTCGAAACCGTCCATGCCGGGCATCATCACATCCAGCAGCACCAGGTCGACCTCATGCTGCAGCAGCAACTCGAGGGCTTCCACCCCGGACGCGGCGGTGATCACCACCCAATCATCACGCTGCAGAAGCGCACGCATGCTGATCAGATTTTCCGGGTAGTCATCGACCACCAGAAGAACCGAACTGCCATCGCCATGAGGTGGAGCGCATTCCATGCTAGGTCTCTTCCTTGGGTCTACTCCGGTCACTTCTGAGAGAAAACCCGGACAAACATTGAGGCCTCACTCTAGCCCCGGATCCTGAAAATCAGAAGTGACGTGGACGCCATCATTGCGCCAAAGTTCAGTCAGCCGACTAACGGTCAACCTCTACAGCCCACGGTTCATGGGAAACATGGCTTTTTGGCATTCCCTTGGCGCCAATAAATTGCCAGCAAACGTTTAACAACTGGCCGGCCACCGCCTATAAAGAACCTGTCAGGCCCCCGGGCCAAAGCCTTCACCCCCTGTAAAAGGCCAATGCCATGATCGACCTCTCCACTTGGAACCTGAGCATTCCGGTCGGCTCGCCCCCCGCGACGATCGACACGCCCAGGCTGCTCAGCGGCTTCAACGACCAATACTTCCAGGCCGAAGGCAGCAACGTGCAATTCTGGACCCCCGTCACCGGCACCCGCACCGAAAACGCCGTGTACCCGCGCAGCGAACTGCGCGAAACCTACGCCGACGGCCGCCTGCGCAATTGGACCTACCCCGAAGCCGACAACTTCCTGCGGGCCACATTGGCGGTCAACCAGGTGCCCTCCAGCGGCAAGATCGTCATCGGCCAGATCCACGCCTATGACAGCCAGAAACCGCTGATCAAGCTCGAATACCAGTTCAAGGAAAAGACCCAGACCGGCAACATCGTCGCCAAGGTGCGCATGCGCCCGGACGAAGATGAAAGCCGCGTGATCATCGTCGCGTCCAATGTGCCGCTGGAGAAAAGCTTCACCTACGTAATCAACCTCAACAAAGCCGGGCTGCTCAGCGTGTACGCCGCCGACAGCGAGTGGAATGAACGCATCGGTGCAGCGTGGGCCGCCAAGCCGCTGTACTTCAAGGCAGGCGCTTATGTGCAGGACAACAGCGGGGACAGCAAGGAAGGCGCCAAGGTGACGTTTGCCAAGTTGGATATTGATCACGAGTGAACGGATCGGCCTCGATTCGAGCAGGCATGCCCGATGGGCGCAAGACTGATTTCCGGCCAAAAAAAAGCCCGCATCGCTGCGGGCTTCTTTTTTAACGCCTGAGGCTTAGTTCACCTTAGCGTTCAACTCACCTTTCAAATACCGCTGGTACATCGCTTCCAACGAGATCGGCTTGATCTTCGAAGCATTACCGGCAGTACCGAACGCTTCATAACGAGCGATACACACATCACGCATCGCGGTCACAGTCGCACCGAAGAACTTGCGCGGGTCGAACTCACTCGGGTTGGTGGCCATCAGGCGACGCATCGCGCCGGTGGACGCCAGGCGCAGGTCGGTGTCGATGTTGACCTTGCGCACGCCGTACTTGATGCCTTCGACGATTTCTTCAACCGGTACGCCGTAGGTTTCTTTGATGTCGCCGCCGTACTGGTTGATGATCGCCAGCCATTCTTGCGGTACCGAGGAAGAACCGTGCATCACCAGGTGGGTGTTAGGGATGCGCTTGTGGATTTCCTTGATGCGGTCGATGGCCAGTACGTCGCCAGTCGGTGGCTTGGTGAACTTGTAGGCGCCGTGGCTGGTGCCGATAGCGATCGCCAGGGCGTCCACTTGGGTCTTCTTGACGAAGTCGGCGGCTTCTTCCGGGTCGGTCAGCATCTGGCTGTGATCCAGCACGCCTTCGGCGCCGATGCCGTCTTCTTCGCCGGCCATGCCGGTTTCCAGGGAACCCAGGCAACCCAGTTCGCCTTCAACCGAAACGCCGCAGGCGTGGGCCATGGCCACGGTTTGTTGGGTCACGCGTACGTTGTACTCGTAGTCGGTTGGGGTCTTGCCGTCTTCGCCGAGGGAGCCGTCCATCATCACCGAGCTGAAGCCCAGCTGGATTGAGCGCTGGCACACGTCAGGGCTGGTGCCGTGATCCTGGTGCATGCACACCGGGATGTGTGGGAATTCCTCGATCGCGGCGAGGATCAGGTGACGCAGGAACGGGGCACCGGCGTATTTGCGCGCACCGGCCGAAGCCTGGACGATCACTGGGGAGTCGGTCTTGTCAGCGGCTTCCATGATGGCGCGCATCTGCTCAAGGTTGTTGACGTTAAAGGCTGGGACGCCGTAGCCGAACTCGGCTGCGTGGTCCAGCATTTGACGCATGCTGATAAGTGCCATTGTGTTGTCTCTCCCGGTCGAGGGTCGTTAATCGTGCAAGCCTGCCGTAGCGGCGGCTGCTATTCAAGTTATTGCAGGTCAGGCTTTGCATGCCTGGCGTGCTGAATCGTTATTGCTGATGTGGGAGGGGGGCTTGCCCCCGATGACAGCCTGTCAGTGATGACTCTGTTGGCTGATCCACCGCTATCGGGGGCAAGTCGAATCGTCGCACCGCCCCTCCCACATTTTGGTCTCATCGATGTTGAGACCGCGTTCTATTTACTGGGCCTTGCAGCCGCGCCCGATCAAATCGTCGGTGGCAACCCAGTAAACCAGGCCTTCCTCACCTTTTGTGTGAAACGCCAACTGGTCGTTGCTGTACAGCACGCCCGAAGCCGCCACATCCTGTTTGAGGCGATAAACCTGGTCGGAACCGCCGAGGCGTACATCCACCTCACTGCGGGCCTGGTTGGCGAAGCGCCAGTTGACCTCGGCCTTGCTGTCGCAGGTCCAGGTGGTCCACTTACCTTCCGGCTCTGCCTTGTTGAACATGTTCATGCTGCTGCAACCGGCCAATAGGGCCAGGGCTGCCAGGGCGAAAACGCCTTTCATTGCCAATCCTCGCAGCGGGGCCAAAGGCCGCCGATGCCGTCGGTTAGTTGATCAGACCCGTCAAGGGCAACCCTGTTCCTGACCGTTGGGCGCGGAGTCGTATTTCTCCAGCCGTTCGTTGCCGATGCGCTTGTTGATTACCGGCATGGTCTCGGCTTGCCAGTCAGCCTGATAGCAGCTTTTTTTCTGCTCCGTGGCAGGTTTGCCTGCCGCCGGCGCTGCGCTTGGCGTGCTGCCGCAGCCGGCCAACAGGCCCGCTGCGATCACCATTGCCAACGACTTGATCATGGGAATACTCCTTTTCCGGATCACGAGCCTTAGCCTTTGGCTCGGGTTTCCAGCACTTCCACGGCGGGCAGGACTTTGCCTTCGACGAATTCGAGGAATGCACCGCCACCGGTAGAAATGTAGGAGATCTGGTCGGCAACGCCATATTTATCGATGGCCGCCAGGGTGTCGCCGCCGCCGGCGATGGAGAATGCCGAGCTGTCTGCGATGGCCTTGGCCAGCACTTTGGTGCCGTTGCCGAACTGGTCGAACTCGAACACGCCGACCGGACCGTTCCACAGGATGGTCTGGGAGGCTTTCAGCAGTTCTGCAAAGTTGGCTGCAGTTTGCGGGCCGATGTCCAGGATCATGTCGTCGGCGGCCACGTCGGCGATGAGCTTGACGGTGGCTTCGGCGGTTTCAGCGAACTCCTTGGCAACCACCACGTCCACCGGCAACGGCACGCTGACCTTGGCGGCGATGGCGCGGGCGGTGTCGAGCAGGTCCGGCTCATACAGGGACTTGCCCACCGGGTGGCCTGCTGCCGCCAGGAAGGTATTGGCAATGCCGCCACCAACGATCAACTGGTTGCAGATCTGGCTCAGGCTGTTGAGCACGTCCAACTTGGTGGACACCTTGGAGCCGGCAACGATGGCAGCCATCGGTTGGGCCGGAGCGCCCAGGGCCTTGCCCAGTGCCTCCAGTTCAGCCGCCAGCAATGGGCCGGCAGCCGCCACCTTGGCGAACTTGGCCACGCCGTGGGTCGAACCCTCGGCACGGTGGGCGGTACCAAAAGCGTCCATCACGAACACGTCGCACAGGGCGGCGTATTGCTGGGCCAGTTCGTCGCTGTTCTTTTTCTCGCCTTTGTTGAAGCGCACGTTTTCGAACAGCACGATGTCGCCAGGCTTAACGTCGACGCCGCCCAGGTAGTCAGCCACCAACGGCACGTCACGGCCCAGGGCCTTGCTCAGGTAGTCGGCTACCGGCTTGAGGCTGTTTTCGGCAGAGAACTCACCTTCGGTCGGGCGACCCAGGTGGGAGCAGACCATCACGGCCGCGCCTTTTTCCAGGGCCAGCTTGATGGTCGGCAGCGAGGCCAGGATTCGCGCATCGCTGGTGACAACACCGTCCTTGACGGGGACGTTGAGGTCTTCGCGAATCAGTACGCGCTTACCTTGCAGATCGAGGTCGGTCATCTTCAACACGGTCATGGGTGGCAGTTCCTGAATTACTGTTGAGGTTGTTTAGAGGCGATATGCAGATAATGTTCCGCAACGTCGAGCATTCGGTTGGCAAAGCCCCATTCGTTGTCGAACCAGGCCAGGATGTTCACCAGCCTCGGACCGGAAACGCGGGTCTGGCTGGCATCGACAATCGCCGAATGCGGGTCATGGTTGAAATCACAACTGGCGTGGGGCAACTCGGTGTAGGCCAGCAAGCCTTTGAGCGGGCCGCTGGTGGCGGCGTCGCGCAGGATCCGGTTGACCTCCGTCGCATCCGTGTCGCTGACGGTTTGCATGGTGATGTCCAGGCAGGACACGTTCACCGTCGGCACCCGTACGGCTTTGGCCTGGATTCGCCCGGCAAGTTCCGGCAGCAGGCGTTCAATGCCGCGGGCAAGGCCTGTGGACACCGGAATCACCGACTGGAACGCCGAGCGCGTGCGGCGCAAGTCTTCATGGTGATAGGCGTCGATCACCGGCTGGTCGTTCATCGCCGAGTGGATGGTGGTGATCGACACGTAGTCCAGGCCGATCGCCTGATCCAGCAGGCGCAACAGCGGCACGCTGCAGTTGGTGGTGCAGGAGGCATTGGACACCAGCAGCTCATTGCCGGTCAGGCAATCCTGGTTGATGCCGAAGACGATGGTGGCGTCGACATCCGCCTCGCTGGCCATCGGCTGGGAAAACAGCACACGCGGAGCACCGGCGTCGAGGAAACGCTGGCCATCGGCACGGGTGTGATAGGCACCGGAGCATTCCAACACCAGGTCGACGCCCAGCGCCGCCCAGTCGATGCCCTCGGGGGTGGCGCTGCGCAACACTTTCACGCAGTCGCCGTTGATATGCAGACAATCGCCTTCGACCCGCACTTCGCCGGGAAAGCGGCCGTGGGTGGAGTCAAAGCGTGTCAGGTATTCGATGCTGGCCATGTCGGCCAGGTCGTTGATCGCGACAATTTCAAACCCGGCTGCCGCCCCTCGCTCGAACAGAGCACGCAAGACGCAACGACCAATGCGGCCGTAGCCGTTGAGTGCAACTTTGTAGGGACGCGTTTGGGGCATGGGGTTCTCGCATTGTGGGCGACACAAACCACTGTAGGAGCGAGCTTGCTCGCGAAGAACCTGAGAGCGCCGCGTTAAACCAGAAACGCTGCGTTATCGTTAACGATCTTCGCGAGCAAGCTCGCTCCTACAGTAGAGGCGGTGACCAGTAGGCCACCGCGTTAGCGCTTTAGTCTTCCAGCAGCTCTTCAGCCTGACCCAGGATATTTTCCAGGGTGAAACCGAACTCTTCGAACAACGCTGGCGCCGGCGCCGACTCACCGTAGGTGGTCATGCCGATCACGCGGCCTTCCAGGCCCACGTACTTGTACCAGTAGTCGGCGTGAGCCGCTTCGATGGCGATACGCGCGCTGACCTGCAACGGCAGGACCGATTGCTTGTAGCCGGCGTCCTGGGCTTCGAACACGCTGGTGCACGGCATGGACACAACGCGCACGTTACGGCCTTGGGCAGTCAGCTTGTCGTACGCCTGAACGGTCAGGCCCACTTCGGAACCGGTGGAGATCAGGATCAGCTCGGGCTCGCCGATGCAGTCCTTGAGCACGTAGCCGCCACGGCTGATGTCGGCGATCTGCGCGTCGGTACGCACCTGGTGTTGCAGGTTCTGACGGGAGAAGATCAGCGCCGAAGGGCCGTCCTTGCGCTCGATCGCGTGCTTCCAGGCCACCGCGGATTCCACCGCGTCGGCTGGGCGCCAGCAATCCAGGTTCGGCGTGGTGCGCAGGCTGGTCAGTTGCTCGACCGGCTGGTGCGTCGGGCCGTCTTCGCCGAGGCCAATGGAGTCGTGGGTGTACACATGGATCACGCGCTTCTTCATCAGCGCGGCCATACGTACGGCATTGCGCGCGTACTCCATGAACATCAGGAAGGTCGCGCCGTAAGGCACCAGGCCGCCGTGCAGGGACACGCCGTTCATGATGGCGCTCATGCCGAATTCGCGCACGCCGTAGTACATGTAGTTGCCGCTGGCGTCTTCGGCCGAGACACCTTTGCAGCCTTTCCACAGGGTCAGGTTGGAACCGGCCAGGTCGGCCGAACCGCCGAGGAACTCAGGCAGCAGCGGGCCAAAGGCGTTCAGGGTGTTCTGGCTGGCTTTACGGCTGGCGATGGTCTCGCCCTTGGCCGCGACTTCAGCAATGTAGGCCGAGGCTTTTTCCGAGAAATCGGCAGGCAGGTCACCGGCCAGGCGACGCACCAGCTCGTTGGCCAATTCCGGGAATTCGGCGGAGTAGGCGGCGAAACGCTGGTCCCACTCGGCTTCGGTGGCCAGGCCTTTTTCCTTGGCATCCCATTCGGCGTAGATGTCGGCCGGGATTTCGAACGGGCCGTGGTTCCACTTCAGCGCGGCGCGAGTCAGGGCGATTTCCGCGTCACCCAATGGGGCGCCGTGGCAATCTTCCTTGCCTTGCTTGTTCGGCGAGCCGAAGCCGATGGTGGTCTTGCAGCAGATCAGGGTCGGCTGCGCGCTCTTGCGGGCGGTGTCGATGGCAGTCTTGATCTCTTCCGGATCGTGGCCGTCGACATTGCGGATTACCTGCCAGTTGTAGGCTTCGAAACGCTTGGGGGTGTCATCGGTGAACCAGCCTTCGACTTCGCCGTCGATGGAGATACCGTTGTCATCGTAGAAGGCGATCAGCTTGCCCAGGCCCAGGGTACCGGCCAGGGACGCGACTTCGTGGGAAATGCCTTCCATCATGCAGCCATCACCCAGGAACACATAGGTGTGGTGATCGACGATGTCGTGGCCAGGGCGGTTGAACTGCGCGCCCAGGACTTTTTCGGCCAGCGCGAAGCCCACGGCGTTGGCCAGGCCTTGGCCCAGGGGACCGGTGGTGGTCTCGACGCCCGGGGTGTAGCCGAATTCCGGGTGACCCGGGGTGCGGCTGTGCAGCTGGCGGAAGCTCTTGAGGTCATCGATGGTGACGTCGTAGCCGGTCAGGTGCAGCAGCGAGTAGATCAGCATCGAGCCGTGGCCGTTGGACAGTACGAAGCGGTCACGGTCGGCGAACGAGGGGTTGCTCGGGTTGTGCTTCAGGTAATCACGCCAAAGTACCTCGGCGATATCCGCCATGCCCATCGGGGCACCGGGATGGCCGCTGTTGGCTTTTTGCACGGCATCCATGCTGAGGGCACGAATGGCGTTGGCACGCTCACGACGGCTGGGCATCGCTGTTCTCCTGAGGATTTTGAAGAGTGAATGATTAAAAGAAACGGAAAAAAGGATCGGCATTTTCCCTCAGCCACCGCCTGCGGGCAATGACAGATAGTCACTTGCAGGTGTTTTTCCTGTGCTTTGGGCAGCAATCGCTTGCAGAAACCTTTAACCGCTTCGTCTAAAGGTTATAGCGGCTGCTTATAACCGCCACTTATCGATCAATATCAAAACTTTTTGATATTGACCTTGCGGGGATACTCACCCGTCACTAGACTGCTGGCCTTATGAACCTACCCGTGCCCACCCTGCGTCCTGACGACGGCGAAGAGCTGGCAGCCTTGTGCAAGGCCGCTGGCGACCCATTGCGTCTGAACGTATTGCGCGCACTGACCAACGACTCATTCGGCGTACTGGAACTGGCACAGATCTTCGCCATCGGCCAGTCGGGCATGAGCCACCACCTGAAGGTGCTGGCCCAGGCCGACCTGGTCGCCACCCGCCGCGAAGGCAATGCGATTTTCTACCGCCGCGCCCTGCCCCACGCCGACCTGCTCGGCGGCAAGTTGCACGCGGCCCTGCTTGAGGAAGTGGACAGCCTGAGCCTGCCCCATGACGTGCAGTCACGCATCGGCCAGGTCCACGGGCAACGTGCCGCCGCGAGCCAGGACTTTTTCGCACGGGTTGCCGAGAAATTTCGCGCCCAGCAGGACTTGATCGCAGGCCTGGCCCAATACCGCGACAGCGTACTGGCGCTGCTGGACAAGCTGAGCTTCAGTGAAGAAGCGACGGCGCTGGAAGTCGGGCCTGGAGATGGCGGCTTCCTGCCGGAACTGGCACGCCGCTTTCGGCAGGTCACGGCGCTGGACAACAGCCCGGCGATGCTCGAACTGGCACGCCAGCTCTGTGAGCGCGAGGCGTTGGGCAATGTCAGCCTGCAGTTGGCTGATGCCCTGAGCAGCACAACGATCAAGGCCGATTGCGTGGTGCTGAACATGGTCTTGCACCATTTCGCCGCCCCCGCCGACGCTTTAAAGCAAATGGCCGGGTTGCTGCACCCCGGCGGTAGCCTGTTGGTTACGGATTTATGCAGCCACAACCAGAATTGGGCCAGGGAGGCCTGCGGTGATCTCTGGTTGGGTTTTGAACAGGACGATCTGGCCCGTTGGGCCACCGCTGCGGGACTCGTTCCCGGGGAAAGCCTCTATGTAGGTTTACGTAATGGTTTCCAGATCCAGGTCCGCCACTTTCAGCGACCGACTGGCGACACTCACCATCGGTAAATATCAGGAAAACATCGAGATGAGCGAATACTCCCTTTTCACCTCCGAGTCCGTGTCTGAAGGGCATCCGGACAAAATCGCCGACCAGATTTCTGATGCGGTGCTGGATGCCATCATCGCTGAAGACAAGTTCGCCCGTGTGGCGTGCGAGACCCTGGTGAAAACCGGTGTAGCGATCATCGCCGGCGAAGTGACCACTACCGCCTGGGTTGACCTGGAGCAGATCGTTCGTGACGTGATCACCGACATCGGCTACAACAGCTCCGACGTCGGTTTCGACGGTGCGACCTGCGGCGTGATGAACATCATCGGCAAGCAGTCGCCCGACATCAACCAGGGCGTCGACCGTGCCAAGCCGGAAGACCAGGGCGCCGGCGACCAGGGCCTGATGTTCGGCTACGCCAGCAACGAAACCGAGGTGCTGATGCCAGCCCCGATCACCTTCTCGCACCAGCTCGTGCAACGCCAGGCCGAAGCGCGTAAATCCGGCGTGCTGCCTTGGCTGCGCCCGGACGCCAAGTCCCAGGTGACCTGCCGCTACGAAGGCGGCAAGGTGGTCGGCATTGACGCCGTCGTACTGTCGACCCAGCACAACCCGGACGTTTCCTACGCTGACCTGCGCGAAGGCGTGATGGAGCTGATCGTCAAGCACGTGCTGCCGGCCGAACTGCTGAGCAAGGACACCCAGTTCCACATCAACCCGACCGGCCAGTTCATCATTGGCGGCCCGGTAGGTGACTGCGGCCTGACCGGTCGCAAGATCATCGTCGACAGCTACGGCGGCATGGCTCGTCACGGCGGTGGCGCTTTCTCCGGTAAAGACCCATCCAAGGTTGACCGTTCGGCCGCCTACGCCGGTCGCTACGTGGCCAAGAACATCGTTGCTGCCGGCCTCGCCGAGCGTTGCGAGATTCAGGTGTCCTACGCCATCGGCGTGGCCCAGCCTACGTCGATCTCGCTGAATACCTTCGGCACCGGCAAGATCAGCGATGACAAGATCATCAAGCTGGTGCGCGAGATCTTCGACCTGCGCCCTTACGCGATCACCACCATGCTCGACCTGCTGCACCCGATGTACCAGGAAACCGCAGCCTACGGCCACTTCGGTCGTACCCCTGCGCAGAAGACCGTCGGCGACGACACCTTCACCACCTTCACCTGGGAAAAAACCGACCGCGCCAACGACCTGCGCACTGCCGCCGGCCTGTAATCGCCCACGGTACATAAAGCCTCGCCGGGTTTGCCCGGCGGGGCTTTTTCTTGCCTGCGGGACCGCCTTCACATTTTTTGGATCCAAAGCTTGCAGGCACAATAATGGCCCTCTAGAATCCGCGCCCTCTCGGGCCTTCACCTTATTTTGGATATTGCCCTGCACCCGCCCGGGACTCATAAGTGCGCAGGCAATCGAACATTGAGGTTTTTCATGCGCATCTCCACGCTCGCCCCTGCCGCCCTTCTGATCAGCCTGTTCGCCCTGCCGGCCCACGCCGCCGACCTGAGCGCATTGAGCGGCGCCCTGGGCTCCCAACTGGGTGTCGGCAATTCCGGCGACTGCCAAAAGCAATCCGCAGACCTGCAAACCAAGATCGATGCGGCCGAAGCCAGCAAAGACAGCTTGAAAGTGAAGGCCTTCAAAGCAGCGCAAGACCAGATCAACAAAGGTTGTGACAAACTCTCCGAAGCCCAGGCCAAAGCCGATGCCAAGCAGCAAACCCAGGAAGCCAAGGCTGATAAGCCTGATGCCGTGAAAGCGCTGGGCGGCCTGTTCAAGTAAGCCGAAACACCCGGTAAAAAGCCCCGCAGCGTCGGGGCTTTTTTGTGGGTGAACGGATCATTTAGGCTGGGCGCCCCTTTCGAGCAAGGATGCTCATGATGCGTTTACTGATTGCTCTGCTCCTCAGCGCTCTACCCTTTTCGGCCTGGACTGAAAACTGCCCCGATGAGGCCGGGACCCAGGTCGACACCCTGGCCGAACAAATCCGCCTGTGGGACGACAGTTACCACCGCCTCGGCCAATCCCCCGTCAGTGATGAACTCTACGACCAGGCCCGCCAGCGTCTGGCCCACTGGCGCCAATGCGTGCCCACCCCCACGGCGCCTGATGATCCGCTGGCCAGTTCACGGGGCACCTTGCCGCACCCGGTCGCCCATACCGGCCTCGAAAAGCGCCTGGATGAGCAAGCCGTGGGCGCCTGGCTGGGCACGCGCCAGGATGTATGGATCCAACCCAAGGTGGACGGCGTTGCAGTGACCCTGGTGTACCGCCAGGGGCGGTTGAAACAGGTGATCAGCCGTGGCGATGGCAAGCTGGGCCAGGACTGGTCGGCCTCCGCGCGCAAGATCCCCGGCATTGTCCAGCAACTGCCGGAACCCATCGACCTGGTGCTGCAAGGCGAACTTTATTGGCGCCTCGACGAGCATGTGCAATCGGCACGCGGCGGGCTCAACGCGCGCAGCAGGGTGGCCGGGCTGATGAACCGTCGGCAGTTGAGCGACACCGACGCCGCCGGCATCGGCCTGTTTGTCTGGGCCTGGCCGAATGGCCCCGCAGCCTTTACCGAACGCCTGGCCACCCTGGCTCGCTGGGGTTTCACCGACAGCCAGCGCTACAGCCAGCCCGTCCAGGACATCATCGAAGCAGCACATTGGCGCACCTATTGGTACAACCACCCCCTGCCCTTTGCCAGTGACGGCGTGGTGCTGCACCAGGCGCAGCGCGCACCCGCTGAACGCTGGCAGGCCAGTGCGCCTTATTGGGCGGTCGCCTGGAAGTACCCCGCCTCCAAAGCCCTGGCCCTGGTACGCCAGGTGCAATTCAAGATCGGCCGCACCGGACGCATCACCCCCATTCTGGAACTGGAGCCGGTGCGCCTGGACGACCGCCGGATCAGCCGGGTCAGCGCCGGCTCCTTGAAACGCTGGCAGGCCCTGGATATTCGCCCGGGCGACCACGTGTCCATCAGCCTGGCGGGCCAAGTGATCCCTCGGCTGGACCAGGTGATCCTGCGCAATACCACCAGGGTCGACCTGCCAGTGCCCGACCCTCGGGACTTTCACGCCTTGAGTTGCTGGCAACTGGACCCCGGCTGCGAAGAACAGCTGCTCGCACGCCTTACCTGGCTGAGCGGCAACCAGGGCCTGGCATTGCCACACATAGGCCACGAGACGTGGAACATATTGATCCAGGCCGGTCTAATCGCAGGCTTTCTCGATTGGTTAACCCTGGATGCGGCAGAGCTTGCTAACATTGATGGCTTCGGTGAGCGCAGCCGCACGCGGCTGCTCGACAGCCTTCACAGCGCTCGGCAACGCCCCTTCGCACAATGGCTCAAGGCCTTGGGTGTACCGCCTGCGGCACGCGGCAACCTGGAGGGCAACTGGCAGACGCTGGTCGCCAGAGACACACAGGCCTGGCTGGCCATCGATGGCATCGGCCCGGGTCGCGCAGCGCAACTGAGCGCTTTTTTTCGCGACCCACACGTACAGACATTGGCTGAAACATTACGTGTGGCCGGAATAGACGGGTTTTGAACCCGACCCAGCCACCTTTAAATCACAGCAGAATTCACCCTGCTATTTGCGACCCCGGAGCTCCACATGAAATTCCTCGCCCCTTTTGCCCTGCTGACCGTCGCAAGCTTCATGACTACGCCACTGCTGGCCGCCGAAGAAGCCACCCCACTCACCGGCTGCGCCGCCAAGCGCCAGGCCATCAGCACCCAGATCGAACAAGCCAAGGCCCACGGCAACAGCGACCAGCAAGCCGGCCTGGAAAAAGCCCTGAGCGAAGTCACCGCCAACTGCACGGATGCCGCCTTGAGGAAGGAGCGCGAAAACAAGGTACTCGACGCCAAGCACGACGTCAGCCGCCGTCAGGCCGACCTCGACAAGGCGATGAAAAAAGGCGACGCGGACAAGATCAACAAGCGCAAGGACAAGCTCGCCGAGTCACGCAAGGAACTGCAGGACGCCGTGGAAGAACTCGACCAGTAAAACCGGTCAGTGGTCGCGAAATTGTTTATGGCAGGCACTGCAGGCATCTTCGACTTTCTGTACGGCAGGCGTAAGGTTGCTGGCCTTGTAGGGCTGCACCTGGCTGGCGCTCACCAACTCACCGGTGGCCGCTTCCAGATCGCGGGCCAGTTGCTGGAACTGCGCCTGTTTTTGCCACACGTCGTCCTTGGCGCTGGTGTGATCCTCTTCGCGTACGCTCGGAAAATGTTTCCACGGTTCATGGGACAGCGCATCGAGCTTGACCGCGCCTTCGGCGAATTTCGCGCCATCGAAGGCAATGCGCCCGCGCAACATGCCGCCCAGGTCTTCAGCGGTCTTGAGCATTTGCTTGAAGATCGCCTTGCGCTGGCCCAGGGGCGAATTCGGATCGACGCCGCCGCAGGCGGACAGTGCCAGGCAGGCCAACAGCACAAGCGTAATTTTTTTAAAAGTCATGGTGGCTCAGGTCACGGGAAACGGCGGCCAGTATCCTCGCCCTGCCCGTAAAGACCAATAGCCCTATTAATAATAAGGGTTGCCCACAGGCGCTACGGCGCGGGCAATCGCTTCAGGAACCGTTTGTATGAATCTCACATTGAAACACTGGAGCCGCCGCCTGGCATGGGCTCTGCCGATGATTGCACTGCTGGCAGGCTGTGACGCGGGCAAGGACAGCGGTAAAGACACGGCTAAAGAAGAAGCTGCCAAGCCCCACGCCGTCGCCACCTATGTAAGCGCTCCCTGGGAGGCGTTGCCCGCCGTGTCCGACAGCGACCTGCTGGCCGGCTTCGAATCCTGGCGCAGCGCCTGCCAACGCCTCAAGGCCGACCCTATATGGGGGGCCACCTGCGCAGCAGCGGGTCCCGTGCCAGCCGATGCCGTGGCGGTGCGCGGTTTTCTCAAGGAGCGCCTGGATGTGTTCGGCCTGCGTTCGGCTGACAACACCCCCAACGGCTTGATCACCGGCTACTACGAACCGGTCTACCCCGGCAGCCTGACCAAGACCGCCGCCGCTCACGTACCCGTGTATGGCGTGCCGGATGACCTGATCATCGTCAATCTGGAAAGCATCTACCCGGAGCTCAAGGGCAAGCGCCTGCGCGGCCGCCTCGAAGGCCGCGTGCTCAAACCCTATGACGATGCCAGCGCCATCAACGGTCAAGGCTCCACCGCCAAGCCGATTGCCTGGCTGACCAACCCGATGGACCTGCAATTCCTGCAGATCCAGGGCTCGGGGCGCATTCAACTCAAGGACGGGCGCCAGCTGCGCGTCGGTTACGGCGACCAGAACGGCTACCCCTATCGCCCTATCGGCCGTTGGCTGGTGGAGCAAGGCGAGTTGAAGAAAGAAGACGTGACCATGGGCGCCATCAGCGCTTGGGCCAAGGCGCACCCGGAGCGCATCCCGGAACTGCTGGCGAGCAACCCCAGCTACGTCTTCTTCAGCGCTCGCCCCGACAGTAATGAAGGCCCGCGCGGTTCGCTGAATGTGCCGTTGACCGCTGGCTACAGCGTAGCAGTGGATCGCAAGGTGATTCCGTTGGGCAGCCTGTTGTGGCTGTCGACTACCAAGCCCGACGGCTCGCCATTGGCACGCCCCGTCGCCGCGCAGGACACCGGCGGTGCAATCACCGGAGAAGTGCGCGCGGATTTGTTCTGGGGCACGGGTGACGCTGCCGGAGAGCTGGCGGGAAATATGAAGCAGCAAGGGCAGATCTGGATGCTATGGCCCAAGGGCGCGGCGTTGCCGCAGGTGCCGGATGTACCCACCGGAACCTGACACTCGCCGAAAACACACCGTAGGAGCGAGCTTGCTCGCGAAAAACGTCAACGATAACGCAGCGCTTTCTGGCAGCCCGCGTCGTCTGTTCGTTCTTCGCGAGCAAGCTCGCTCCTACAGAAACCGGTTCAGATCGACACGAAGAAGAAGCTCGCAATCAACACCATGCCCACCGCCCACACCAGCGAGCGCAGTATCGCCCAGTCGGCGAGGTAGCAAATGATGTAGAGCAGGCGGCTGGTGATAAACAGCACGGCCAGCACATTGATGGTCACCAGTTCGGCCGTGCCGGCCAGGTGGGCGATAATCACCGCGGCGGCAAACGCGGGCGTCACTTCAAAGCTGTTGAGCTGCGCACTATGGGCGCGCTTGGCAAACCCTTCAAGGGTATCCAGGAAAGCACGCGGGTCGTGGTTCTGCCGCGGCCCGAACTTGCCGCCACTGAACTTGGCCACGCCCGTGCACAGGTAAGGCAGAAAAATCGCGATCAACACACACCAGAAAGCAGCCGTCATCACTCAGTCCTTTTGTCGTTTTATGCAGCGATTAGAGTTCTAGCACTAAAAACTCAATATCGCACCTAACCGCTATGAGCCGCGCGCTACCGAAAGGTTCTACCGCACTTTCACCCAAGACCTTGCAACCTCACGCCGCCACTGCGGTCCATCCCCCACTAACAACCCCCCACCTTCCAAGGACCCCGGATGCTTGAACTTGTCGCCGCCTTCATTTGCCTCACTACCCTGCTCACCTATGTGAACTTCCGCTTTATCGGCCTGCCGCCCACCATCGGCGTGATGGTCACGGCCCTGCTGTTCTCCCTGATCCTGCAAGGCCTGAGCCTGCTCGGCTACCCAGGCCTTGAGGAGCGCATCCAGCAATTGATCGGCCAGATCGACTTCGGCGACCTGCTGATGAACTGGATGCTGTCGTTCCTGCTGTTCGCCGGCGCCTTGCACGTCAACTTGAACGACCTGCGCAGCTACCGCTGGCCCATCGGCCTGCTGGCAACCTTCGGTGTGTTGATCGCCACCGTGGTGATCGGCAGCCTGGCGTATTACATCTTCGCCCTGTTTGGCTGGCACGTGAGCTTCCTGTACTGCCTGTTGTTCGGCGCACTGATCTCGCCCACCGACCCCATTGCGGTACTGGGCGTGCTGCGAACCGCCAATGCGTCGAAACCGCTGAAGACCACGATTGTGGGCGAGAGCCTGTTCAACGACGGCACGGCGGTGGTGGTGTTTACCGTATTGCTGGGCATCGCGCAGTTGGGCGAGACGCCTACCGTGGGCGCCACGGCCTTGCTGTTCGCCCATGAGGCAATTGGCGGCGTGGTCTTCGGCGGGCTGATCGGCTATCTGGTGTACCTGATGATCAAGAGCATCGAACAGCACCAGATCGAAGTGATGCTGACCCTCGCCCTGGTCATCGGCGGCTCGGCGATGGCCACCGAACTGCACGTCTCCGCACCGATCGCGATGGTGGTGGCCGGGCTGATCATCGGCAACCTGGGACGCAAGCTGGCGATGAACGACATGACCCGGCGCTACCTGGACGGCTTCTGGGAATTGTTGGACGACATGCTCAACGCGCTGCTGTTTGCGCTGATCGGCATGGAGCTGCTGCTGTTGCCGTTCAACTGGCTGCACGTGTTCGCGGCCGGTTTGCTGGCGGTGGCGATCCTGCTGTCGCGCCTGCTGACCGTGGCGCCGGCGATCCTGTTGCTGCGCCGCTGGCGTACGGTGCCGCGCGGCACCATCCGTATCCTGACCTGGGGCGGCCTGCGCGGCGGGGTCTCGGTGGCTCTAGCGCTGGCCCTGCCGCTGGGCCCGGAGCGCGATCTGCTGCTGAGCATCACCTACATCGTGGTGCTGTCGTCGATCCTGGTGCAGGGCTTGACCATTGGCCGAGTCGTAAAGCGCGTAGCCGAGCCTCAGTGAAGCGGTGAGGATTTACCTCGCTACACCACACGTTTGCCTACGGGTGCACTGCAATTGCACAGGTGTTCAAGCAAGTGCCGCATCGCCAGTGGGCGGCGCGGCGTCGAGCTATGCATGACGACCAGATCCCGCGCATAGCGCGGCGCGTCGTCGACCGGCAAGACACACAGGCCATTGCGAGACATCCCTGCCCACTGCGGTACCAGTGATACACCCATGCCTTGGGCGACCAACATGACGATGGTTTCCAAGGCATCCAGCTCACACAACACCTGCGGATCAAAGGACTGTTCATCGAGGAAACGCTGGGCAATCTGCCCACCCCACGAGCGAGCGTCGTAGCGAATGAATGATCGCTCGCGCAGCAATGCTTCTAACGTTTGCGTGCCCCACTCAGCGGGGGCAATCAGAATCAGAGGTTCAGCCCGCAACAAGGTCGTCGCCAAAGCCTTGGGTGGCTGAAAGGGTGGCCTGACAAGAATCGCCGCGTCCAGCTCCTGGGCCAGCAATCTCTCATAGAGGCTTCTGGAGTCTCCCGGTGTGATCTTCAGCCTCAGCCCAGGTGCCGACAACGCCAGTCGCTCTATCGCCCCCGGCAAGACGCCGGTCAATGCCGTCGAAATGGCACCGATCTTGATCTCTCCCGACAAGCCATCCTGGCTCAGGTCCTCCTGCAACTCGCGCGCCTGCTCAATGACTGCTTGAATTTTTGGTAACAACAATAGGCATTGGTCCGAGGGCCACGCGGCATGCGCAGTGCGCATAAGCAGCGTGCACCCCAGCGTCCGCTCAAGCGTCTTGACCCGCTGGCTGATCGCCGCTGCGGTACGGTTTTCACGTCGCGCGGCCGCTGCAATGGAGCCGGCTTCAATGACGGCGACCAGACTTCTCAGGAATCGAACATCCATAAGTTTTCCTTTCGCTCAGACCAAGGCGAACCCGTTTTACCCGGGTACACGGCCTGTTTAATTTGAGGGCTCTCCCACACAGAGATCCCTCCCATGAACAGACCTTTCCACGCTGCATATCATGTTTACGACCTAAATCAGGCGCGCATTTTTTATCGAGATGTTTTGGGCTGCACGGAAGGCCGTAGCAGCGAGACCTGGATCGACTTCGATTTTTTCGGGAACCAGCTTTCACTGCACCTGGGGACGCCGTTTCCCACCACGCGTACCGGGCTGGTCGGTGAGCATCAAGTCCTGATGCCGCATCTCGGCGTGGTGTTACCGCTTGAGGAATGGTTGACGCTTGCCGAACGGCTTGCCCACCTGGGCACATGTTTCGAGATTCCGCCCGTGATCCGCTTCGCTGGCGAGCCAGGCGAGCAACGCACGATGTTTTTCCTTGACCCCAGCGGCAACCCCATCGAGGTGAAAGGGTTCAAGGACTTCGCCGGGCTGTTCGCTCAATAAATCCCTGATATCTACAACAATAAGGGGCACCCACATGACCACCAAAAAACCATCCAGCCTTGTCACCCGTATCATGATCGGTCTGGCCGCCGGGATAATCGTCGGCATCCTTCTCAACCAGTTTCCCGAACACAAGATCTGGTTCATCGACAATCTGCTGCAACCGGCAGGCGACTTGTTTATCAAGCTGATGAAGATGATCGTCGTGCCTCTGGTCTTCGCTTGCATGACAGTCGGCATTGCCGGCATGGGAAATCCTGCCGCCTTGGGACGCGTCGGCGTGAAGACCTTCGTTTACTTCTTCACGATCACCAGTGTTGCAATCGTCTTTGGTCTGATCGTTGGAAACGTCGTCGAGCCCGGCTCAGGTGCCGAATTTGGCAGTACGTTGCAGACGCCAGTAACAGAACTGGCCGCCTACGGCAAAACGCAGAATCTGGGGCAAACGCTATTGGCGATTGTGCCGGATAACATCGTCTTGGCCATGTCGCAGGGCAAGCTGCTCTCCGTGCTGTTTTTCGCCATCCTGTTCGGCTGCGCCTTGTCTATGCTGCCCGAGCAGCGCAAGGCCCCCCTGATCGGTGTGATGCAGGCCATCTCCGACACCATGTTCAAAGTCACCCATCTGGTCATGCATTACTCACCAATCGGCATTTTCGGGCTGATCGCAGTCACCGTCGCCAGCTTTGGCCTCAGTGCCTTGCTGCCGCTGGCCAAACTGATCGGCACGACTTATGTCGCAGTGCTGTTATTTGCATTGTGCGTATTGGGAGCAGTTGCACGATTGGCGGGGGTCGGCTTTTTCCACTTGGTGCGGGAGATACGCAGTGAATTATTGCTGGCCTATAGCAGCGCTGCGTCAGCAACAGTCATGCCTCAATTGATCGAAAAAATGGAGCGCTACGGCGCCCCGCGCCCTATTACCAGCATGGTTATCCCGCTGGGCTACTCGTTCAACCTGGATGGCGCTTCGCTTTTTGCTGCGTTGGGCACGTTGTTCATCGCCCAGGCGTATGGCATTGACTTGAGCCTGGCTGATCAGGGAATGCTGGTATTGATCATGGTGTTGACATCAAAGGGCGCGGCGGGCGTACCGGGCTTCATGTTTATCATCCTTACCGCGACCTTGACCGCCGCGGGTCTGCCCGTGGAAGGAGTGGCGATCATTGCAGGCGTGTATCGCCTGATGGATATGCCGGTCACAGCATTGAATGTGCTGGGCAACGCGCTGGCGCCATTGGTTATTGCCCGGTGGGAGGGGCGGCTGAATGCACCTGACCGCACAATTGCCACCGAGTCTGCCAGCGCGTCGCTCAAAGTCTGAAAGTCCTGGTCCAGGTGCCTCGCAAAGAACCCGTTTGAGTCTTTGCGGGGCGAGATCAGGCCTTTTTCTTACTCTGGGAAAGCTGCTCCCGTGCGCCGGAGTGAGTAGCAGAAGGTGCCTTGCTTTCGCTGCGAATCTGCGCATGACTGATCAACGCAAAGATAAAGCTGCCACCGATGATATTGCCGGCCAGTGTGGGGCCGGCAAACACCAGCCAGAAATCCTTCCACGGCAACTCGCCGGCAAACACCAGGTACGACACTTCCGCCGAACCCACCACGATATGGGTGAAATCCCCCAGGGCCATCAGGTAGGTGATCAGAATGATGATCCACATCTTGGCGCTTTCCATCGACGGGATCATCCACACCATGGTGGCGATCATCCAGCCCGAGACGATGCCCTTGGCGAACATCTGGCTGGCGTCGTTTTCCATGATCTTGCGCCCGATTTCGAGGAAGGCCAGGTCGGTCTTGGTGTCGAAGATCGGCAGATGCAGCATCACATACGCCACCAACAGCGTGCCGCAGAGGTTGCCCACCAGCACCACCGACCACAGCCGCAACAGGCGCCCGGCATTTGCCAGGGTTGGCTTGCTCATCACCGGCAGCACGGCGGTCAGGGTGTTTTCGGTGAACAGTTGCTGGCGCGCCAGGATCACCGCGAGAAAGCCTGCGCAGTAGCCGAAGCTGGCGATCACCTTGAAGGCCTCTCCGTCCGGAAGGCGTGAATTGAGCAGCCCCATGGCCATCAATGACAGGCCCATGGTCAGGCCGGCTGCCAATGCCGACCACCACAAGGCGGCGACGCTGCGCTCCAACTCCTGATCGCCCTGGGTGCGGATAATTTCATGCAGCACCGCCGCGCGGGGCGGCTGGTTCTTGTCGACGTCCTGCTGCTCTTCCTGGGACAGGTTCGGGGTCTTGCCGTCTTCTTGCGTGGCCATGGTGGTACCTGAACGGGGGGCGATGTTCAGGTACGACCTATGGTTGATCAAGAGCGTTCACTGGCCCGGCGCAGGTTTACTCGCGGATGCCATCTTCCTGGAACTGGTCCTTGACGTACTTGATCTCGGTGCGCCCATGAGGTGCGGGCAAACCGTCCTCGCCAAGGTTGACGAAGACCATTTTTTCCACGGTGAGGATGCTTTTGCGGGTGATCTTGTTGCGCACTTCACAGGTCAGGGTGATGGAGGTGCGGCCAAACTCGGTAGCAGTGATCCCGAGTTCGATGATGTCGCCCTGGCGCGAGGCGCTGACAAAGTTGATTTCGGAGATGTACTTGGTCACCACGCGCTGGTTGCCCAGTTGGACGATGGCATAGATGGCCGCTTCTTCGTCGATCCAGCGCAGCAGGCTGCCGCCGAACAGGGTGCCGTTGGGGTTGAGGTCTTCGGGTTTTACCCATTTGCGGGTGTGGAAGTTCATGGTCACTCCAAAGCGTCTTGCCGAATGATGGGCAACATCATGGCAGAGCCTGCCCCCAAGCTCTATGCGCCATTGCCTATCAACCCCATGTGCGATCTTCATATGGCCGACAGAAAGGCTTGGGAAGTGCCGCGTACACGGCTATAATCGCCCCGCTTCAAAACGGTCATCTTCAGTTGATACCGTTTCTCCCGCCACCTGTCCGAGGGGCGCTGCAGCAGGTTCAACCTGTCAGGCTCGGATGGGGCGTTGTCCGGCCTGGTTGCCCTGGCCTGATACTAAACGCACAACGGCGCCCATTCGCACACTACGAATGGAGGCTCTTCATGAGCGCTGTAATTACGCCTGCAGATTTCAACGACTACAAAGTCGCCGACATGTCCCTCGCCGCCTGGGGCCGTCGCGAAACCTTTATCGCCGAATCCGAAATGCCAGCCTTGATGGGCCTGCGTCGCAAGTACGCCGCCGAGCAACCGCTCAAAGGCGCGAAGATCCTCGGCTGCATCCACATGACCATCCAGACTGCCGTGCTGATCGAAACCCTGGTTGCCCTGGGTGCCGAAGTGCGTTGGTCGTCCTGCAACATCTTCTCGACGCAAGACCAGGCCGCTGCCGCCATCGCCGCTGCCGGTATCCCGGTATTCGCCTGGAAAGGCGAGACCGAAGAAGAGTACGAGTGGTGCCTGGAGCAAACCATCCTTAAAGATGGCGCGCCTTGGGATGCCAACATGATCCTCGACGACGGCGGCGACCTGACCGAGCTGCTGCACAAGAAGTACCCACAGATCCTCGACCGCGTCCACGGCGTGACCGAAGAAACCACCACCGGCGTGCACCGCCTGCTGGACATGCTGGCCAAGGGCGAGCTGAAAATCCCGGCCATCAACGTCAACGACTCGGTGACCAAGAGCAAGAACGACAACAAGTACGGCTGCCGTCACAGCCTGAACGATGCCATCAAGCGCGGCACCGACCACCTGCTGTCGGGCAAGCAAGCCCTGGTGATCGGCTACGGCGACGTGGGCAAGGGTTCTTCCCAATCCCTGCGCCAGGAAGGCATGATCGTCAAAGTCTCCGAAGTCGACCCGATCTGCGCCATGCAAGCCTGCATGGACGGTTTCGAAGTGGTTTCGCCGTTCATCGATGGCGTCAATGACGGCACCGAAGCCAGCATCGACAAGGCCCTGCTGGGCAAGATCGACCTGATCGTGACCACCACCGGTAACGTCAACGTCTGCGATGCCAACATGCTCAAGGCCCTGAAGAAGCGCGCCGTGGTGTGCAACATCGGTCACTTCGACAACGAGATCGACACCGCTTTCATGCGCAAGAACTGGGCGTGGGAAGAAGTGAAGCCGCAGGTACACAAGGTTCACCGTACCGGCGCTGGCGCTTTCGACCCACAGAACGACGACTACCTGATCCTGCTGGCCGAAGGCCGCCTGGTTAACCTGGGCAACGCCACCGGCCACCCAAGCCGCATCATGGACGGCTCGTTCGCCAACCAGGTACTGGCCCAGATCTTCCTGTTCGGCCAGAAATACGCCGACCTGTCGCCAGCCCAGAAAGCCGAGCGCCTGACCGTGGAAGTACTGCCGAAGAAACTCGACGAAGAAGTGGCCCTGGAAATGGTCCGCGGCTTCGGTGGCGTGGTAACTCAGCTGACCAAGACCCAGGCCGACTACATCGGCGTGACCGTCGAAGGTCCGTTCAAGCCGCACGCTTACCGCTACTAAGTAATCAGCCCAACCTGCTCTACCTGTGGGAGCGAGCTTGCTCGCGAAAAACTCAAGGACACCGCGTACATCCTGTTTCTACGCGTTATCGTTGACGTTCTTCGCGAGCAAGCTCGCTCCTACAGTGCAGATGGGTTGCACAGTCGGCTTCTGAGTTTCAAAGGGTATGACCATGTCCCAAGACCGTCGCTACAGCTTCGAGTTCTTCCCCACCAAGACCGATGCTGGGCATGAAAAACTGATGGCGACTGCCAAGCAGTTGGCCAGCTACAACCCCGACTTCTTCTCCTGCACCTACGGCGCCGGCGGTTCGACGCGTGATCGTACGATCAACACCGTGTTGCAGCTTGAAAGCGAAGTCAAAATTCCCGCCGCTCCGCATTTGTCCTGCGTGGGCGACAGCAAGGCCGACCTGCGCGGCCTGCTGACCCAATACAAGGCCGCCGGCATCAAGCGCATCGTTGCCCTGCGTGGCGACTTGCCGTCCGGCATGGGCATGGCCAGCGGTGAGCTGCGCTACGCCAATGACCTGGTGAGCTTCATTCGCGAAGAAAGCGGCGATCACTTCCATATCGAAGTGGCCGCCTACCCGGAGATGCACCCCCAGGCGCGCAATTTCGAAGACGATCTGCAGAATTTCGTGCGCAAGGCCAACGCCGGCGCCGACAGCGCGATCACCCAGTACTTCTTCAACGCCGACAGCTACTTCTACTTCGTCGAGCGTGTACGCGCCATGGGCGTGAACATCCCGATCGTGCCGGGCATCATGCCGATCACCAACTACAGCAAGCTGGCGCGCTTCTCCGACGCCTGCGGTGCTGAAATCCCACGTTGGGTGCGCAAGCAACTGGAAGCCTATGGCGACGACGTCAAGAGCATCCAGGCGTTCGGCGAACAGGTGATCAGCAATATGTGTGAAGAATTGTTGCAAGGTGGCGCGCCAGGCCTGCACTTCTATACCCTGAACCAGGCTGAACCAAGCCTCGCGATCTGGAACAACCTTAAACTGCCACGCTAGGCCGGTTTAATCGCTGTACCCAGCCCTCGTTATCACGGGGGCTTTTTTCGTCTACATACCCCCTGGAAAGGAAGCCTGCAGTACATGAATACAGCGTCCCCGACTCCCCGCCCGCAACTGGTGTACCTGGTATTCGGCGCCGAGACCTATCATCAGGAAGCCGTATTCAGCATCGCCAGTGCCCTGGCCCACCTGGGCGGCCCCCAGGACATGCCATTGGACATCCAGGTGTTCAGCGACAATCCGGCCCCCTATCGCGGCTTGCCGGTACAGGTTCACACCCTGGACGACGCCACGCGCAAACGCTGGAGCGAGCCCCACGGCTACCATTTCCGCACCAAGCACGTGCTGTTGCGCCAGGTGCTGGAAACAGCGGAACGGGCGCTGTTGATCGACACCGACACCTTTTTTCACGACTCGCCCATGGCGCTGTTCGAACGTGTCGCGCCCGACACCGTGCTGTGCAATGCCTTCCACGCCAAGTACGGCGACAACCGCGAAAGCGTGCTGTATGAAACCCTGGCCAGGCACCTTGCAGACAAAGGCCTGGCCGACGACGACATGTGGCTGCTCAACTCCGGCGTCATGGGCCTGACCCGGCAAGATGCGCACATCCTTGATCGCTCGATCGAGTTGATGGACGAGCTGTTCCCGATGGCCCACGGTGCCTACACCCTGGAAGAGTTCTGCCTGTCGGTGGCCGCTTACCGTACGCTCAATGTGCGCCAGTGCCCCGACCTGATCCACCACTACTGGAGCCGCAAGCAGTTGTTCCGGGCCAAGGTCAAGGCGTGGGTCACCAAGCACGCCGCAGACCCTATCTGCGCCAAAGCCCTGGCCGACACCCGCAATGTGTCTGCCCACCTGCCCCGCCCGCCCCGACTGCAACGCTTGATGTACAAGCTGATCACCCTGGCCTTGCCCAAACGCAAGCAGCAGTTCATCCGCGAAATCCTCTACGGCTGCTACGAGCACGAAAATGAATTCGACCAGGCCTGTGGCCCGATTTGGTGGGAAAAGGCCCTGCAGAATCAGGAAGAGCGGCAAAAAAGCCCGGTCGATGCGCACCAGCTCGAACATTGGTTCGCCAACCCAGTGGTGCGCCTGATTCTGGGCGAGCGACGTGCAGCCATCTATGAACACCTGATGACCTCACCGACAAAATAGCGTCGCCCGCAGATGGGTGTGCCAGCGCTTCTCTTTAGCGCACGGGCGTCGTAACCTCGGGGCATGCCCGTCATTCTGAAGCTGTTGACCGTTGCGCTTTTTACTTGCTTGAGCCTGGCCGCTTATGGCGAGAAATTGCGCATTGTCACCGAGCCCTGGGCGCCTTACGTGTATGAGGAACACGGCGCCATGCGCGGGCTGGACTACGAAACCACGGTGATCGTGTTCCAGCGCCTGGGGGTCGATGTGCAATGGCAGTTCCTGCCCTGGAAGCGCTGCCTGGCCATGCTCGATCAGGGCCATGCCGATGGCGCACTGGATATTTTCCACAGCCACGACCGCGACGCCCTGCTGCTGTACCCCAGCGAACCGTTGTCGGAAGTGGAATTCGTGATGTTCTACGCCAACGAACGCCCTCACCCGGTCCAAGGCCTCGACGAGCTGGACGGCCTCACTGTCGGCACGTCGCCAGGCTATCTGTACGGCGCGCCATTCAGCGACTCCACCCGGTTCAGCCGCGAGCCGGCCCCCAGCCACGAGGCCAACTTCGGTAAATTGCTGTTGGGACGCATCGACCTGCTGATCACCGACCGCCGGGTCGGCCAGCATGTGATCAAGGCCCTGGGCCTGGAAGGCAAGGTCAGCCAGGCCCCCGTCGTGGTCAGCCGCCAGCAGCAGTACCTCGCCGTACGCCGTGGCGCGGGCATGGACCTGCTGGTGCAACGCTTTGCCGCCGAACTCAAGCGTTTCAAACAGGAGCCGGCCTACGCCGTCTTAAGCGCCAAATATGGTGGAACCCAAGCCAAAACAGCGTCCGGACACACCGTTGAGCAGCAGGAAAGCGGCGCACAGTGATTGCTCTGTTATACTCCGGCCTTTCCGCCAGGCTTACGCCCGGCCGCTGAGGTCCTGAAAAAGGCACCCAACCCCGCTACTGCGCAGCTTTCAGCCCGCGCGAGCCGGTGGAGTGCCCGCCAGACGCAGCAGGACCGGACGGGATTGCGCTCCCCTAAGCGCCATTCGCGCCCGGCAAGATTATCCCTCTGGGCCAAGCCCTAACTAAAACAGGATTACTCATGTCCTTTGCTTCCCTCGGTCTCTCCGAGGCTTTAGTCCGCGCCATCGAGGCAGCGGGCTATACCGAGCCTACTCCGGTGCAACAGCGGGCTATTCCCGCCGTGTTGCAAGGTCGCGACCTGATGGTTGCGGCTCAGACAGGTACGGGTAAAACCGGCGGCTTCGCCCTCCCGATTCTGGAGCGGTTGTTCCCCAACGGTCATCCGGACAAATCCCAGCGTCACGGCCCGCGCCAACCGCGCGTACTGGTCCTGACCCCTACCCGCGAACTCGCCGCCCAGGTGCACGACAGCTTCAAGCTGTATGCCCGCGACCTGAAGTTCGTCAGCGCCTGCATCTTCGGCGGCGTCGGCATGAACCCACAGGTTCAGGCCATGTCCCGTGGTGTTGACGTGCTGGTGGCGTGCCCCGGTCGTTTGCTCGACCTGTGCGGCCAAGGCAGCGTTGATTTGTCCCACGTGGAAATCCTCGTGCTGGACGAAGCCGACCGCATGCTCGACATGGGCTTTGTCCATGACGTGAAGAAGGTCCTCGCCCGCCTGCCGGCCAAACGTCAGAACCTGCTGTTCTCGGCAACGTTCTCCAACGACATCACCGCCCTGGCCGGCAAGCTGCTGCACAACCCGGAACGCATCGAAGTCACGCCGCCGAACACCACGGTCGAGCGTATCGAGCAACGCGTATTCCGCCTGGCCGCCAGCCACAAGCGTTCATTGCTGGCGCACCTGATCACCGCCGGCGCCTGGGAACAGGTGCTGGTGTTCACCCGCACCAAACACGGCGCCAACCGCCTGGCCGAGTACCTGGACAAGCACGGCCTCACCGCCGTCGCCATCCACGGCAACAAGAGCCAGAACGCCCGCACCAAGGCCCTGGCCGACTTCAAGGCCGGTGAAGTGCGCATCCTGGTCGCCACCGATATCGCCGCCCGCGGCCTGGACATCGACCAGTTGCCACACGTGGTCAACTTCGAGCTGCCAAACGTCGACGAGGACTACGTGCACCGTATCGGCCGTACCGGCCGTGCCGGGCGTTCGGGTGAAGCCATTTCCCTGGTTGCCCCGGACGAAGAGAAACTGCTGAAAAGCATCGAACGCATGACCAAGCAGAAAATCGCCGATGGCGACCTGATGGGCTTCGATGCCAGCGCCGTTGAGGCCGAAAAGCCTGAAGTGCGCGAACGTCCGGACGTGCGTAACCCACGCAACCCACGCGGTCCGAAGGGCGATGGCCCGAACGGCGGCGGTGGTGGCGGTGGTCGTCGCGACAAGGGCAAGGACAAGGGCGGCAAGGAAAAAGCGCCAACCAACGGCCGTGGCGAACGCCCGGCCCGTGAGCAGAAGCCCCGTGAAGGCACCCCGGCCCGCGAACAGCGCCAGCCGAGCCAGCCCCCACGTGCCGCAGCCGACCGCGCCCCGGACGAATTCCTCGACGACGACGTGGATAACTTCGGTAACCGCGTTGACTACGTGCCCCAGGCCAAACCGGCCCAAGGCCGTGGCCGTCGTCCAGGTGCTCCGGCGCCGGGCGCAGCTGCCGGGACAGGCGCGCCACGTGGTGGCCAGCCCCAGGGCGGACGTCAGAACGGCCCGCGCAACAGCAGCGGCGGCACGACCGGCACCCCGCCGGCCAAGCGCAGCGGCCCGCGTAACGGTGCACCGCGTGACGGCCAGGCGCGTCGCGAAGATTCGCGCAGCAACAACCGCCGCCCGGCCCGTGACGACCAGCCACGTTTGTCCGAGCCCGCCGTGCAGAACCCGCGCGGTGGCCCGGCGCCGAAGATCATCCACAAGGAGTCGAAAGCCGACCGCTTCCCGACACCCGAGCAGTTGGATCAACTGCCAGGCCGTCCTCGTGGTGAAAAACCGGCATTGCTGACCCGCAACCGCTGAGTTTCAAAGCGCCTTGAAAAATGCCCCGCATCGAAAGATGCGGGGCGTTTTTTATCTCCTCCCCACACGTTCCCTGATATGAGCGAGCTCGCTCACTACAGGAAATAAGCGCAGGCACAAAAAAACCGGATGCTGAGATCCGGTTTTTTGTGTGCGGACAGAAATTACTTCTGCTTGACGCCTTCCAGCGAGATGTCCAGGTCGACAGTCTGGGAAGTCGGGCCTGGGCCCTTGATGCCGAAGTCGTTCAGGTTCAGCGTGGTCTTGGCGTTGAAGCCGGCACGTTCGCCGCCCCATGGATCCTTGCCTTCACCGTTGAACGTGGCCTTGAAGGTCACAGGCTTGGTCACGCCGTGGAAGGTCAGGTCGCCGGTCACATCAGCGGTTTTCTCGCCGGTGGATTTAACCGCAGTGGAGACAAACTTGGCATCGGCGAACTTGCCGACATCCAGGAAGTCCTTGCTGGCGATGTGCTTGTCACGTTCGGCGTGGTTGGACCACAGGCTGGCGGTTTTCACGTCGACCGCGATTTTGCTGGCTTCAGGCTTGGCGGCATCCCAGCTGAACGTACCATCCCAGTCCTTGAAGGTACCGTGGATGTAGCTGTAGCCCAGGTGGCTGATTTTCCAGTCGATGAAGGCGTGCTGGCCTTCCTTGTCGATCTTGTAGTCGGCAGCCATCACCTGACCTGCAGACAGCAGCGCTGTACCGATTGCCAGAGCGGCGAGGGTCTTTTTCAACATGCTTTCTATTCCTTGTGAGTCGAGGTTGAACATCAGGCTTTGCGCCCCAGCATTCGCGAGAGGGTCGCATCACGATCGATAAAGTGGTGTTTCAACGCAGCCACGCCGTGCAAGCCGGCGAAGACTACCAACACCCAGGCGAGGTACAGGTGCACCACGCCAGCGGTGTCTGCCTGGTCCGGTAGACCGGAAACCACGGCAGGAATTTCAAACAGGCCAAACACCGGGATACCGACACCGTCTGCGGTGGAAATCAGGTAACCGGCGATCATCACGGCAAACAGCCCGAGATAAAGGAACGCGTGGCCGAACGCGGCACCGATACGGGTCAAGCGACTGTAACTGGCCAGCGGCGGAGGCGGTGGGCTGATCAGGCGCCAGACAATACGCACCAGCATGATGGCGAACAGCGTGATGCCGATGCTCTTGTGCAGGTCCGGTGCTTCCTTGCGCCAGGCGCTGTAGTAGTCCAGGCCCACCATCCACAAGCCCAGGGCGAACAGGCCGAACACCACCAGGGCCACGCCCCAGTGCAAAACCATACTGACCCAGCCATAACGGGCCGGTGAGTTACGTAGCTGCATGTACTTAATCCCGTAAGAGCTGCGCCCAAGACTAGCGATTTACCTATCGAATTAAAGCGGAAAATTTTGCTTTGAAATATCGAGAAATACGATCTAGAGCGTATGCACAATAAGTTAACCAAGGATTAAGGACTATTCCTAAGAAACGTGACAGTCCGTCCTACGTTTACTCCGAATTCCCCACAATGGCTTGTGACCGGGGCCACCATTGCATAGGCTTGCGCGATTGTTTCACCTGCGCCGCTCGCAGGACCGCTTCGAGGAGATCACCGATGGGCTTGAACAACCAGTGGATGCAACGCGACCTCGCGGTGCTGTGGCATCCCTGCACCCAGATGAAAGACCACCAGCAACTGCCGCTGATCCCGATCAAACGCGGTGAAGGCGTCTGGCTGGAAGACTTCGAAGGCAAGCGCTACCTCGACGCCGTCAGCTCCTGGTGGGTCAACGTGTTCGGCCACGCCAACCCGCGCATCAACCAGCGCATCAAGGACCAGGTCGACCAGCTGGAACACGTGATCCTCGCCGGTTTCAGCCACCAGCCGGTGATCGAGCTGTCCGAGCGCCTGGTCAAGATGACCCCCGAGGGCCTGACCCGCTGCTTCTATGCCGATAACGGTTCGTCGTGCATCGAAGTCGCGCTGAAGATGAGCTTCCACTATTGGCTCAACCGTGGCCTGCCGGACAAAAAACGCTTCGTCACCCTCACCAACAGCTACCACGGCGAAACCATCGCCGCGATGTCGGTGGGCGACGTGCCGCTGTTTACCGAGACCTACAAGGCGCTGCTGCTGGACACTATCAAGGTGCCGAGCCCGGATTGTTACCTGCGCCCCGAGGGCATGAGCTGGGAAGAACACTCGCGCACGATGTTCCTGGCCATGGAACAGACCCTGGCCGAGCACCACGACAGCGTCGCCGCCGTGATCGTCGAACCGCTGATCCAGGGCGCCGGCGGCATGCGCATGTACCACCCGGTGTACCTCAAGCTGCTGCGCGAGGCCTGCGACCGCTATGGCGTGCACCTGATCCACGATGAAATCGCCGTGGGTTTCGGACGCACCGGGACCCTGTTCGCCTGTGAACAGGCCGGCATCCGCCCGGACTTCCTGTGCTTGTCCAAGGCCCTGACCGGCGGCTACCTGCCGTTGGCCGCCGTGGTCACCACCGATGACGTCTATGACGCGTTCTACGACGACTACCCGACCCTGCGCGCCTTCCTGCACTCCCACAGCTACACCGGCAACCCACTGGCGTGCGCGGCGGCCCTGGCAACCCTGGATATTTTCGAAGAAGACAACGTCATCGAAAACAACAAGGCCCTGGCGCGGCGCATGGCCACCGCAACGGCGCACCTGGTCGACCATCCGCATGTCTCGGAAGTACGCCAGACCGGCATGGTGCTGGCCATCGAGATGGTCCAGGACAAGGCCACCAAGACCGCTTACCCGTGGCAGGAGCGCCGTGGTCTCAAGGTGTTCGAACACGCCCTGGAACGCGGCGCGTTGTTGCGGCCGTTGGGCAGCGTGGTGTATTTCCTGCCGCCCTATGTGATTACACCGGAGCAGATCGACTTCCTCGCCGAAGTCGCCAGCGAAGGCATCGACATCGCCACCAACAGCAAAGTCAGCGTGGCGGTGCCGAAGGATTTCCACCCTGGTTTCCGCGATCCGGGTTGATTGCCGGCACACCTACACCTTTTTCCAGAGAACCAAAATGAGACTGTCCCGCTTTTTCACCGACACCCCGCTGAGCCTCGGCGATCACGAACTGCCCGAAGCCCAGGCGCACTACATCAGCCGCGTGCTGCGCATGGGCGAAGGTGACGCCGTGCAATTGTTCGACGGCTCCGGCCAGGAGTTCCTGGGCAGCCTGCTGGAAGTCGGGAAAAAACGCGTCACTGTGCAACTGACCGAAAGCTTCGCCGGCCAGGCCGAATCGCCGCTGCACATCCACCTCGGCCAGGGCCTGTCCCGGGGCGAACGCATGGACTGGGCGATCCAGAAAGCCACCGAGCTGGGCGTCAACGCCATCACGCCGATCTTCAGCGACCGCTGCGAAGTGCGCCTGAAGGACGAACGCGCCGACAAACGCCTGCTGCACTGGCGCCAGGTGGCGATCAGCGCGTGCGAGCAGTGCGGGCGTTCGACGGTACCGGTGATTCACCCGCCGTTGCTGCTGGCAGACTGGTTGAAGCAGGTCGAGGCGGACCTGAAACTGGTGCTGCACCCGGTGGCCGAGCCGCTGGTCAGCCATGCCAAACCTGCGAGCCTGGCGTTCCTGATCGGGCCCGAGGGTGGATTGACGGATGGGGAAGTCGAAGTGGCCCAAGGCGCCGGCTTCCACGCCGCCCGCCTCGGCCCGCGTGTGTTGCGCACCGAGACTGCGCCGGTGGTGGCATTGGCGGTAGCCCAGCAGCTGTGGGGTGACTTCTAACCCACTTTGCAAACCCTCCCACATTTGGATGGGGTTACCCCTTCTTACTCCACCGGATCGCTGATCGGCTTGGCAATGATCGCTTTCAACTCACTGGTCATCGGGAATTCCAGGTTCAAGCCCTTGGGCGGAATCGGCTGTTCAAACCAGCGCTGGTAAATCCCGTTGATCTCCCCCGAACGGTACAGGTCGCCGAGGGTCTCGTTGACCACCGCGAGAAACTGCGGATCATCCTTGCGCACCATGCAGCTGTAGATCTCCCGCGACTGCTCCTCGCCCACCACCACCCAGTTGTGTGGGTCCTTGGCCTTGGCACGTTCGCCGTAGAGCAATGCATCGTCCATATAGAACGCGGCCGCTCGGCCCGTCTCGAGCATCTTGAACGCCTCGCCGTGGTCCTTGGCGCTGATCACGAACATATTGCTCTTGTGCTCGGCGTTGTAGCTCTTTAGAAAACGCTCGTTGGTGGTGCCGGCGGTAGTCACCACGTTCTTGCCCCCCAGGTCGGCGAAGCCCTTGATGCCGCTGTCCTTAGCCGTCAACAACTGGCCTTTCACGTAAATAAACCCGTAGGAAAATGCCACCTGCTTCTGCCGCTCGGCCGTGACGCCAGTGGAGCCGCATTCCAGGTCGACGGTGCCGTTCTGCACCAGCGGAATCCGCGTTTGAGAGGTCACCAGGTTGTACTTCACCTTAAGGTCGGCCACCCCGGTTTTCTGCTGGATACGCTCGACGATCTTACTGGCCAGGTCCACCGAATAGCCCATCGGCTTGCCGCTGTGATCCCCCACGTAGGAAAACGGCACCGACGCATCGCGATAACCCAGGGTGATGGACTGGGTACTGGCGATCTTGCCCAGCGTACCGTCCAGCGGCGCCTGGTTGGCATGGGCGTGTACTCCCAGCAAAAGGCCCAGGGTGCAGCCGGTCAACAGGATTTTTTTCATTGTTATTCTCCGTTGGTCTTTGACGTTATTTTCGTACCGCAATCACGCTGATTTCCACCAGCACGCTCGGCCGCGCCAGTTCCGCCTGCAGGGTAGTGCGCGTCGGCGCCATCCCGGGCGATAGCCAGGCGGCCCACACCTCATTCATCGGCGCGAAACCGCTGCCGATGTCTTTCAAGTAAATGGTCGCATTGAGCAAATGATCCTTGTCACTGCCGGCCTGGGCCAGCAGCGCATCGATCCTGGCCAGCACTTCATGGGTTTGCGTCGCCACATCCTGGCCTTCGCCGGGCACCTGGCCCGAAAGGAATACCAGATCCTTGAACGTGACGGCGCCGGACAGTCGGTCGTTGCTGCTGATTCGGTTGATGGTCATGGGTCAATCCTCACGCGGCGCGGGGCGCCAGGCCCTGCATATCTATGGAAGGTAGGTGGTGGCCGATCAGCTCGGCCAGCAATTGGCCGCTGCCGCACGCCAGGGTAAAGCCGAGGGCGCCGTGGCCCAGGTTCAGCCACAGGTTGCGATACACGCTGGGGCCAATCAGCGGCACACCGGTCGGGGTGGCGGGACGCATACCGGCCCATTCCACGGCATTGGCATAGTCGCCAGCGGTAGGAAATGTCTCGACCGCCTGGCGTTTCATCAGCGCCAGGCGCTTGGGCTCAAGGCTGGCGTCAAAGCCGACGATATCCACCATGGCCGCCACCCGCAGCTGTTCGCCGATACGCGCGTAGACCATCTTGCGGTCGTAGTCGGTGATGCTCACATTCGGCGCCTGGTGCTGTGCGCCAATCGGTACGCTGAGGCTATAGCCCTTGAGTGGATACAGTGGCAGTGACACACCGGGCAATGCCAACTCGGCGGCGCGATGACCGGCCGCCAGCACCAGGTGTTCCACCGGCATCACTTCGCCGCCCAGCTCGATGGCCTGTACCGCGCCGTCGGCATGGCGAATCCTGGTGACCTTGCGCCCCAGCAGAAAGGTGCAGCGCCCCGACGCTTCAAGGCGTGCCGCCAGCTGTTGGCAGAAGGCATGACAGTCCGCCACTTCTTCATTGGGCGTATAGATACCACCGACAAACTCACCCGCCACCTGCGCCAGCGCCGGCTCCAGCCGCGCACAATCCAGCGCCGACAGCACCTGTTGTTGCAGGATATCGGTGACCTTGCTGCGCGCACGCTCAAAGGTGTCGGCATTGCGAAAGGTCACCAGCTTGCCGTTACGCCGCCAGTTGAACGTGTCCAGGCGATCGTCGACGCGCCATTGCTGCAAGGTGTTTTGGCTCAGGCTCGCCAGGCGCAGCAAGTGGGCGGCGTTGCGCTTGTTCACCGAGCCACGGCAAGCGCCGATGAACGCAGCCATCCAGCGCCATTGTCGGGGGTCCAGGCGTGGGCGCAGCTTCAGTGGCGAGTCACCGCGCAGCAACCAGCCAATCGCCTGTAGCGGCACTCCCGCATCCGCCAGCGGTGCGACGTAGCGGTAGGACAATTGCCCGCCATTGGCGAAGCTGGTTTCGCTGCCCACGGTGTCACGCGCGTCGATCACCGTCACGTCATGACCTGCACGTACCAACGCGTAGGCACTCGCCAGGCCGATAACGCCTCCACCAATGATGCAAACCTGCCTGGCCATTCAACACCCCCAGCCCTTGATCCAAGAAAGCCCCAGGGTAGGTGCAGGTGACAGGCCGCCGACAATGAATAAAGATGGGGCACCTATAAACAAAGGTTATGGACCTGCCATGCGCTTGCGTCATATCGAAATCTTCCAGGCCATCCGCCAGACCGGCTCCATCAGCGCCGCCGCGCAGTTGCTGCATGTCTCCCAACCGGCGGTGACCAAGGTGTTGCAACATGCCGAGTTACAATTGGGTTTCCCGCTGTTTTTGCGGGTACGCGGCAAATTGCAGCCCACGCCCGAAGCCCTGGCGCTGGAAAGCGAAGTCGAAAAAGTCACCGCGAGCCTGCAAGGCGTGCGGCGCCTGGCCAAGAGCCTGCGCCGCGCCCCGGGGCAAAGTGTGCGGATTGGTGCAATCCCGGCATTGGCGCTGTCGCTGCTGCCCCCGGCGATTCTGGAATGGAAGCGCGACTACCCGGACATCGCCTGCGAACTGTCCAGCGACCATAGCCGCGAGCTGGTGCAAAAACTGTTGATGCGCGAGATCGACCTGGCACTGACCCTCAGCTTCTCCGGCCATCCCGGGTTGACCACACAAGTGCTGGCCAACGGTGTGTTGGTGGCCCTGGCGTCGAAAAACTACTGGCCGGACGCTGAGCTGCATCAAGCCCTGCCCCTGGCAGACCTGGCGGGAGCACCGCTGATTGGCCTGTCCAGCGCCGACCCGCTGGCGGCGAAGCTCGACAACTACCTGGAGAGCGTCGACCCGCCGCCTCGGGTGACGATCTCGGTGCAAACCTATTCCCTGGCACGGGCGATGGTGGAGTCCGGCGCCGGCTTGACGGTCATCGACCCCTTTACCGCCCTCGGCGCATCGACGGCGACCACCTGCATCCGCACACTTACACCGCCGCTGCCGATCACCCTCTACGCCTTGACCCGTGCCAATGAACCACCGCCGCATATGCTGGCCAACCTGCTACAGATCCTCGGCAACCGGGCTCAGGAGCTGCTGGAGCGCCTATAACACGTAGTGCATGATCGCCACGAAATGCAGCAGGCTGCCGCCGATCACAAACAAATGCCAGATCCCATGGGAATGCCGCAGGCGATCCTCCAGGGCAAAGAAGATGATGCCGACGGTGTACAGCACCCCGCCCGCCGCCAGCCAGATAAACCCGGCGGTGCCCAGCGCGGCGATCAGCGGCTTGACCGCCACCAGCACGATCCAGCCCATCACCGCGTAGATCACGATGGACAGGATGCGCGCCTCGGAGCGCGGCTTGATCTCTTGCAGGATGCCGATCACCGCCAGCCCCCACACGATGCCGAACAGCGTCCAGCCCCACGGGCCTCTCAACGTCACCAGGCAAAACGGCGTGTAGCTGCCGGCGATCAGCAAGTAGATCGAAAAGTGATCGACCTTCTGCATGATCTCTTTTCGCCGCCCCTGCACGCTGTGGTACACGGTCGACGCGCTGTACAGCACCATCAGCGTAAAGCCATAAATCGCCACGCTGACGATCTTCCAGGGGCTGCCGTCCAGGCTCGCCACCACCAACATCCACACGGCGCCAATACACGCCGCGACTGCACCGAGCAAATGGCTCCAGGCGTTGAATCGTTCCCCGTGATACATCTGTCACTGACCTCCTGTAGCCGCTGGAACTGGCTGGCAAGCGTCCAGCCTTGCGCATAAGAGTGCAAGCGACTTGTGACGTTCCGAGGACGCCGCCGGGTTTTGCGGGCACAATCGGACGCATTCGAACAAGAGCCCACGGCCATGCTGATCGACGAAGAATTCACCCTCAAGAAACTGGAAATCTTCCTGGCATTCATGCGCACCGGCAACCTGGCCCGCGCCGCCGCCGAGCTGCAAACCAGCAATGTCAGCGTGCACCGCGCCATCCACTCGCTGGAAAATGCCTTGCGCTGCCCGCTGTTCAAACACGAGGGCCGCAACCTCACCCCGCTGGAAAGCGCCTACGTGCTGGAAGAACGCGCACAGAAACTCATCGCCGATGTGGTCGACAGCGTACGCCTGACCCGCGAAGCCGCCGGCTTCTCCGCCGAACGCTTCAAGCTAGGCTCGCTGTATTCGCTGACGGTCAAGACCGTGCCGCAATTGATCATGGGCCTGAAGATCAGGCGCAGCGAACTCAATATCGACCTGATCCTCGGCTCCAATTTCGACCTGCTGTACAAGCTCAAGAATATGGAAGTCGACGCAATCCTCATCTCCCTCGACGAACACGCCAACGACCCCGACTGCGAACAGATCGAGCTGTTCTGCGACGACATCTTCCTCGCCACCCCGGCCGACTCACCCTTCGACCGCGCCCAGGAAATCGACCTGGCCGACGTGCGCGACGCCACCTTCATCACCCTCACCCAAGGCTTCGCCACCCACCAGGATGGCAACCGGGTATTCAAGCAGGCGGGGTTCGAGCCGAAGGTGGCGATGCAGGTCAATGACATCTTCACACTGCTGAGCATGGTCAGTTCGGGGGTGGGTTATGCGTTGCTGCCAGGAAGGATCGCGGCGGTGTACGAGAACCGCGTGAAGCTGATACCGCTGCAACCCAGGTATCGGTTGCAGCAGCATATCGGGGTGGTGTTCCTGAAGGCCAAGGAGCGTGATCCGAATTTACTCGCGTTGTTGGCGGAGTGTCGGATGTATGCCAATCGGCAGGGAACAGCCTGACACTCCGCAACCCTCAAGGTCAGCCCACCAACCCACGCACAATGAAGTACAGCAACGAAGGCCCCAGCAAACACCCAAGCCCGGTATGGAACGTCGCCGTCAACGCGCCATACGGCACCAAGCGCCGATCCGTCGCCGCCAGCCCTGCCGTCACGCCGCTCACGGTGCCGGCCAAGCCACCGAACACCATCGCTGAACGCGGATTGTCCAAGCCCATCCAACGCGCCGCCACCGGGGTGCCGACCATCACCAGGATCGCCTTGATCAACCCGGTCGCAATCGACAGTGCCATCACATCCGAAGTCGCGCCAATCGCCGCACCGGTCACCGGGCCGACGATGTAGGTCACCGCACCCGCGCCGATGGTGGTCATGCTGATCGCGTCGCGATAGCCAAACACCCAGGCCATGCTGGCGCCGACGATAAACGGCAGGATCGTGCCCAGCAGCAGCGCAATCACACCGATCATCCCGGCCTTGCGCGCCTCGGTGGCCTGCACCTCGAACGCCGTGGCAACGATGGCGAAGTCGCGCAGCATCGCGCCGCCCATCAGGCCAATACCGGAGAACAGTGCCAGGTCGGCCAAGCCTTTTTGCCCGCCGGTAAGGGTGCCGCCGACCCAGGCCAGGACCAGGCCGATGACGATGGCAATCGCCGAGCCGTGGATGCGCCCGAACGTCAGGCGCTTGGACAGCACCACGGAAATCCACATCACCACGCCAACAAACGCAAACGCGGTGATCAGGCCGTTATGTTCCAGGCCTTTTTCGATGAGATCCCACATATCAGCGACCTCCCGCAGGCACGATCAGCGGCTCTTCGGCGGGCAGAGGCTCGCCCTTGTGAGTACGGCTGATCAACGCAATGGTGCAACCACAGACCACCACCGAACCAATCGCCGCCAGCACCGCGACCGGGCCGCCGTGCAGGGCGGTTACGACGTTCTGCTGCGCGGCCATCGCCACCACCACGGGGATATACATGGCGCCCCAAAAGCCCACGCCCATCTCGCACTCCTTGGTCATGCCGCCGCGTTTTTGCATCCACAGGCGAGCGCAGATCAGCAGGATCATGGCGATACCCACCCCGCCCACGTTGGATTTGACGCCCAGCAACACGCCGAGCATGTCGCCCATGATCACACCTGCAAGCGTGCAGATCGCCAGCAATGCCACACCGTAAATAATCATTGTTGTTGTCCTCGAAGTGCTCGATCGAAATTGTTGTTTTTGTGCTTCGACAGCCTTGGGTGGTGCTTTATCGGTGGCGGCGCTCCTCCTCTTCCAGCAGGGCCTGCAAGGTATCCAGGCGTGCGCCTTCGCAGGCGATCACGGTGCCTTGTTCGAACACGCGGCGTGACAGGCCGGTGAGCACGGCGCCCGGGGGCAGTTCGATTTGCAGGCGCACACCGCGCTCGTAGGCGCTTTGTACGGTGCCGCGCCAGTCAACGACGCGGCACATGTTGAAGGCCAGGTCGTCGCGCAGGTGTTCGGGGTTGTGGATCGGCCGCGCGCGGGTGCTGCTCAGGTAGGTGATGCGCGGCGCCTTGAGCGGGACAAATGCCTGGGCCAGGACCTCGGCCGGCTGCTCCAGCAGCGCGCAATGGGACGGCACACTGACGGCCAGGCGTTTGGCGATGCCGTTGCCCTTGATGCGCGCGGCAACACGCTTCATGGCCTCGTCGCTGCCGGCGATCACGCTTTGGTTATCGGCGTTGATATTGGCCAGGTACACCGGGGTTTCAGGGCTGTGGATGTCGGCGAGGAGTGTTTCGACGGTGGATAACTCCACGCCGATGATCGCGGTCATGCCGTAGCCGTGTGGATAAGCGTTTTGCATCAGTTGGCCGCGCAGGCTCACAAGCTTTACCGCATCGGCAAAATCCAGGGCCCCGGCGATGACCGCAGCCGGGTAGGCGCCGATGGACAGGCCCGCCACGTAATCCGGGGTGCGCTCCAACAGGCGGGCGTGGGCGACGCCGGCGATCAACAGGCACAGTTGCACGGCGCGGGTACTGGCCAGGGCTTGCGCGGAATCGAGCACGCGCACGTCTTCGCCCAGGGCATCGCTGGCTTCTGCCAGCACAGGTTCGGGCAACGACTTCAGCATGCCTGGTCGCTGAGCGCCCTGCCCTGGAAACACCAGCAGGCTGCTCATGCCACGGCCTGCCAAGGGTCGAGCACAAGATGCGCGCCGCTGGCGGTTTTCAGCAGCACACCGCGTGAGCCGCTGGCCCATTCGCGCAAGGCGACGGCGCCAAACGGGGTTTGCAGTTGCAGGTCCACAGGGCACACCGTCGTGTCCAGGCTCGCCAGCAGGTCCTCGGCATCGGCGCGTTCAAGGCGCTTGGGCGTGCGCAGGATCAAATCCAGATCACTCTGGGCATGCAGCGCTTCGATGCCGGTGGCCAATTCAAAGCCTGCGCTACCACTGACGCCCCATGCCTCGTGCACCAGCACCGAACGCAATTGAGCAAGCGCTTGCAGCGCGGGTAAATCCCGTGACGAAACCACGTCGCGCAGGGCTTCCGGTGCAACACGCCGCTGCACCGCCGCCAGCGGCATCTCGGCGGCGAACCGCTGCTCACGCAAACGCCCGCGCACGCCGACCGCCACATGCCCCGGCGCGGCAATGGCGCGGCGCACCACCACCGGATGGCCGGCGCCGAGCGCTTCGAGCACCCAGGCCGGTGCATCGGCGGGCGCATGCGCCGGGGTCATGCCCCAGAGCAAGTCGTGGGCGTTCACCATTGTTCCCGCAGCAGTTGGCGAACCTGGCTGGAGGCTGCCCGATTAGTCGCGCCGAGGCGTCCGCGTAGATCGGCGCTGCCGATGTCCTTGATCGCATTCACCAGGCAATCACTGACCCGCGCTACATCGTCCGCCGTGGGCTGTTCAATCTGGCTGACCGACAAGGTCTCCCACAGCAAGCCGAGGCTGGCATAGCTGTCGATGTCATAGGCCATGGGCGGCACACTGGCGGCCAGGGCTTCCAGCTCTTCGACGCTGCGCAGGGTCACCCGCGCGGCCGAGGCCTTGCCCATGGCGTGCACCATTACGCCGGGGTCGCGCAGGGCAATCAGGCGGTTGGCCTGGTAGCCATGGGCCAGGAACGCACCGGACATGGCCTTGCCCACCAGCAGCGCAATCACCGGGTGGCCGGCGAGGCGCGCGCGGGCATAGCTGTCGGCGGCAGCGGCCAGGGCCTGATGGATGCCGAGGGCTTCTTCACGACGGCCGTAGGCCTGGCTGGGCACATCGACGATGGCGATGATGGGCCGCTTGTCGCCGCGGGCGATGGCCTCATCGACGGCCTTGGCCAGGCCCCAGCCTTCGAGCAGGCCGACTTCGCCATTGCGCGCCCGAGGGAAGCGGTTTTGCGCGTCGGTCACCACGGCGACAAAGCGCACCTGTTGCTCACCCAATACACCGTCGGCCACCCTCAGCGACGCCGGCAAATCGTCTACAACTGGAGCGCCGGCGCTCAATGCGTTGAACCACTGCAAGCCTCTCATGAGCGTTCTCCCTGATACAGCTCGCGCACCGTCGCCGGGTCGATTTGCGCTACGGCGTCCAACTCGGCCAAGCGTGTGAGGTAATAATCAGCCTGGCGACTGCGTTGTTGGGCGGGCACGCCTTGCTGCAACAACGCGCTGACCGTCTGCTGGATCTGCGCCGCATCGTCGGCCACGTAACGGTCGGCCAGGCCGCTGTTGAAACGCTGTTCGCCGCCCGTGAGGCTCCAGATAAAAGGACGGTCGCGGGAGTCGTACTCTTCCAACCCGGCTTCCTGTTCGATCACCTGCGGACCATTCAGGCCCAGGCGCGCTTCGCGGGTGACGACGAGGTAGCTGCACAGCCCGGCGGCGATAGACATGCCACCGAAACAGCCAACGCTGCCCGCCACTACGCCGATCACCGGCTGGTACTGGCGCAGGTCGACAATCGCCGCGTGTATATCGGCAATCGCGGCCAGGCCGAGGTTGGCTTCCTGCAAGCGCACGCCGCCGGTTTCCAACAGCAGCACGGCGCGGGTCGGGATGCCCTTGCGGTTGTCTTCGGCGGCCAGTTCCAGGGCGCCGGCGATTTTCGCGCCGCCCACTTCACCGAGGCTGCCGCCCTGGAAGTTACCTTCAATGGCCGCAATCACTACGGGCAAGTCGCCGATGCTGCCCTTGGCGATCACCACGCCGTCATCGGCCTGGGGCACCACCCCTTGGCGGCTGAGCCAGGGCGACATGACCCTCTGGAACGGGTCGATCAGTTCGCGAAAGGTGCCGGCATCCAACAAGGCCTTGGCCCGCTGCCGCGCACCCAGTTCCACGAAGCTGTGTTTAGCCAGCAAGTCAGTCATGGCCGATCTCCTCGAATCCCTGTTCCAGGCGCAAACGCACCACGCCGGGGGTGGCGCCGAAATCGTGGATATCAATGTTCAGGGCCGGTGGCGTCTGCTCTTGGAAAATGCGTTCGAACAGGTGCTGCCAGCGTTGTTCGGCGCCATTCACCGAGGTCTGTACCTGGATGGTCAACGTGCCGGCCGTGCCCGGCTCCAGCAGCACTTCCAGGTCGCCCGAGCCGACGCAACCCACCAGCGCACGGCCTGTTGGCGGCTGCCCGGCGGGGAATTCAAAGGATAAGGTTTCCATCACAACGCTCCGTCGAGGCGGTCGATAAACAGGCAGGCGGCCAACAGGTCGGCGGCGCCACCGGGGGAGGCATTCAGGGCCAGCAGTTGATGGTCCAGCTCATGCAGTTGGCGGCGCCCGGCGAGGCTTGCGCTGCCGCCGGCGTCGAGCACGGCCTGGGCACCGCGCTGCATGGCATGCAGGCCTTCCAGGCCGGCGCGATAGAGCACGCAGGTGTCGGCCAGGTCGGTCATGATCGCGAGCAAGGCGTCAAGACGCGCGTTCTGTTCACCGACGTTCTGGCGGCGGCTCTGGCGCAGTTGCGGCAGACCGCGTTGGGTCACGGCGGGGAAGCCCAATTGCGCTTCTTCACGGGCACCGCGTGCGCCGTAGCGTTGCGCGACCTGGGCGCCGTGGCTCATCGATTGGGGCGCGTAACGGTCGTTGAGCAGGGCCAGTCTGGCGGCGTTCAGCGTTATGGCTCGCGGTTCCAGGGCAGCCGCTGCGGTCAGCAGGCCAAGGGCCCAGATCGCACCGCGATGGGTGTTCACGCCGTGGGTGGTGACGAGCATCGCCTGTTCGCCTTCGCGCCCGATACGGCCGAGGGCTTCGCGCAGGGGCAAGCCGACTTCACCGAGTTCAAGCGCCGCCTCGGCCATTGCCTTGAACATCGGCCACAGCGACAGCGCTGACGCGTGCATCAGCCCCAGGTGCAAATCACTGTGGGCGCCGTTGCCGCGACGGTCCACCAGGGCGGGCTTGGGCGACAGGTCGGCTTCATCGATCAGCGCATCGACGGCCATATCCGCCAGGCGATCCGCGAGGCTGAGTTCGTGCAGTTTAAGGGCGCGCATTTACCAGCTCCTGAATTTGGCGGGCGGGTTGTACAGGCCACCGGACCACTCCACCAGGTCGGCCACGCTCTTGGCGGCCAACAGCTCGCGGGTGGCGTCGGTGCGGCGGATGCCCAAATCTTCGGGCAAGGCGATCAGGCCTTCGCGGCGCATGCGTGCGGTGTCCTTGGGGTTGTGGCGCATGCCGATGGCGGTGACCCCGGCGACGGCGGCGATCATCGCCTGGCGCTCTTCCAGGGACCGCGCCTTGTACAGGTAGGCGATGCCTTCTTCGGTGAGCAGGTGGGTGACGTCGTCACCGTAGATCATGATCGGCGCCAGGGGCATGCCGCTTTTGCGCGCCACTTCGACCGCATCCAGGGTGTTGACGAAGGTGGGCTTGCCGCCTTCCTGGAAGGTCTCGACCATCTGCACCACGAGCTTTTTGCCGCGCTCCAGCAGCGCTTCCGGCGCGTCGCCGTGACGCATGTCCAGCCACGCCGGCGTGCCGTGACGACGGCCACGCGGGTCGTGGCCCATGTTCGGCGCCCCGCCAAAGCCGGCGAGGCGGCCACGGGTCACGGTGCTGGAATGGCCGTCGCCGTCGACTTGCAGGGTAGCGCCGATAAACAGGTCCACCGCGTATTGGCCGGCCAGCTGGCAGAACATTCGGTTGGAGCGCATCGAACCGTCGCGGCCGGTGAAGAACACATCCGGGCGCGCGGCGATGTAGTTCTCCATGCCCAGTTCGGTGCCGAAGCAATGCACGCTTTCCACCCAGCCGCTTTCGATGGCGGGGATCAGCGTGGGGTGCGGGTTGAGGGTCCAGTTGCGGCAGATCTTGCCCTTCAGGCCCAGGGATTCACCGTAGGTGGGCAGGATCAATTCGATGGCGGCGGTGTTGAAGCCGATGCCGTGGTTGAGGGACTGCACATTGTGTTTTTCGTAGATGCCGCGGATCGCCATCATCGCCATCAACACATGCACCGGCTTGATATGGCGCGGGTCGCGGGTGAACAGCGGCTCGATGTAGAACGGCTTGTCGGCCACCACCACAAAATCCACCCAGCTGGCGGGGATGTCGACGCGGGGCAAGTCGCTGACGTCATCCACCAACTGGTTGACCTGCACGATCACGATGCCATCGCTGAACGCGGCGGGTTCGATCAGCGCCGGGGTGTCTTCGGTGCTGGCGCCGGTGTAGATATTGCCGGCACGGTCGGCCATGAAACCGGCGGACAGTACGACGTTGGGGATCAGGTCCACCACCAGCCGTGCATAGAGCTCGATGTAGGTGTGGATCGCGCCGATTTCCAGCAGGCCGTCTTCGAGCAGTTGGCTGATGCGCAGGGATTGGGTGCCGGCGAAGGAAAAGTCCAGCTTGCGCGCAATGCCCTTTTCAAACAGGTCCAGGTGCTCGGACCGCCCGACGCTGGGCATGATCATGTGCAAATCGTGGAGTTTGGCCGGGTCAGTCTGGGCCAGGGAGCGCGAGAGGAAGTCGGCCTGCTTCTGGTTGTTGCCTTCCAGCACCACGCGGTCGCCGGGGAGGATCAGCGCCTCAAGCGCCTCGACAATCCTGTCACTGGGCAACACGGCCCCGTCTGCGATTTTTTTGACCAGCCCCAGCCGCCGCTGCTTCTCGTCGCGCCGCCGCGTCCAGCGCGAGTCGGGGTTTATTGTTGTTGTCATGGTCGCTCCACGGGTTTGCTGTCGTGGGCTGTACCTTAGGAGTGATTCAGGGGGCCATCAATCAAGCTGGGCGGTGGATCGTTACGGTTGGAGTAATGGAGCATCAGCAAACGCTGACCCGAGCCAAAAGATGATCTAAATGTGGGAGGGGCGGTCCCAAAAAGGGAATGATCAGTCCCTGGCTGGGACCTCTTCCGCAGAAGGGCTGACCTGCTCCAGAGCTCTATCCACCAACAACTGCCCCAACTCGGCCATTTGCTGGATCCCAAGCATGATGGCGCGCTGGGAAGTGTCCAGGTCGAAGGCCAGGTTGCAGGTGAGTGCGTTGAGGGAGGACAGGGTTTCGCTGGCGTTGACCAGCAGGGTTTCGGTGTTTTGGTGGGGGTTTACGGTGAAGAGGCTTGCGGGCGGATTGGGGGTAGGTTTAACCATGATTTACAACTCCGATATGTGATGGAGACTGCCCTTTTCCGCTTGCACGCGAATTAAGGTGGCAGCTGTGCGCAGGTGTGCAAGACCGGGCATATCGGACCCCGGCAGACCCCGAAGGATCTCCCACGCACAGCCGCCATAACAAATACAGCAGGCATAAAAAACGCCCGTTGAATGGCTATGGGCGTTGGTGCGCCGACATGTAACCGGACTTGCACGTCCGTGTCACCGTTTTTTGCGATGACGGGACGAAGACTAGGCGCGCTGACTGCACGCGACAAGTTCATGCATAACCCAAAATCTTGCAGGAAAAATCCGAAGCCCCAGCCGCCAGCCAGCGCAAGGCCAAAGCCCTGCAATAGGGTGACGCGGAGCGTGGGAACGATCATCGACACTCAGAAGAGAATTATCTGACAGACTTTTCAGGTTGTTGCTCGGAACCGTTGTCCCTAGGCTTTTCGCTCCGAATAGCTACGGGCAGGCATCATGAACCCGATCGTTAATCCCGATGCAAGGCCATTGCAGAGCGTGATGTATCACATCACAATCGCGCCATGATCGTCAGCTGTAAACATAAAGGACTCAGGGCGTTCTATGAGACCGGTTCAACCAGAGGCATCAACGCAAATCATGCAAAGCGCTTGCGCCGCATGCTGCTCATTCTGGACAAGGCCGAGCACCCAGATGCACTGGATCTGCCCGGCTGGCGCTTCCACCGTTTGAAGGGCGACCTGATCGACTACTGGTCAGTCAGCATAAGTGGTAACTGGCGCATCATTTTTCGGATGTTCGACGATCAGGTCGAACTGGTTGATTATCTTGATTACCACTGAGTAGAGGTATCGATATGGGTATGCACAACCCACCTCACCCAGGTGAAATTCTGCTTGAGGACGTGGTCCCAGCCTTGGGCATCACCATCACCGAAATGGCTAAACGTCTTGGCTTTGCCCGCGAAACTTTTTCAAGGATCTTGCATGGCCACGCTCCCGTCAGCCCGGACCTTGCCGTCCGGTTGGAGCGAGCCGGCGTAAGTACTGCACAACTATGGCTATCGATGCAAAGTGCCTACGACTTGTGGCAGGCCGAGCATCGGGAGCAGCCGTTGATTGAGCGGTTTGCGCGGATTGATTGAGGGCTTGAGCAAGTCTCCCTGCGTAGCAGCTGTCGAGCCCTGGCGAGGCTGCGTCAGCGGTGTGTCAGACGGGCCGCAAGCGCAGCCTCGCCGGGGCTCGACAGCTGCTACGCAATATCACATTCAGATGCCCCTCCCACAGGGGATCCTCACATGACTTAGATTCACGCCAACCCGGACTCCACCAGCAACGCCTCGAGCCCCATCAAATCCGGCACCTTAGCCACCTGTTCCCCCACCTGCACCGCCGCCAGTTCCAGCGGGCACAGCGGCACGTCCACGTAGCTCAATTCGCTATCGAGCTTGTACGACCGTGGAATACCCTGGATCACCAGCGCAATAAACTTCAACGTCGGTCGGCCGCCCAGTGCATTCAACACCACGATCCGCGAGCGTTCGCCGGTCACGCCGGCCTCGCCGCACGCCGCTTCAAAGCTGATTAACGGGATTTGCCGATCCCGCCAGGTCACTTGCCGCAAATACCACGGCGGCGCATCGCTGGCCGGTTCGCCGCGTTGGAAGTCGATCAACTCGGCGATGGCGACGTTGGGCAGTATCAGGTGGCGGTCGGCCAGGGGCAGGAGCAGGCCGGTGAGTTGGCTGGTACGGTGGTCAAGCACGGGATTTGCTCCAGTAGGCGATGCTTTCGAGCAGCACCGATTCCTGGTACGGCTTGCCCAGGTAGTCGTTGACGCCGATGGCCATGGCGCGGTCGCGGTGTTTCTGGCCGGTGCGGGAGGTGATCATGATGATCGGCAGGCGCATCAGCCGGGGGTCGTTGCGCACCTGGATGGCCACTTCGAAGCCGTCCATGCGCGGCATTTCGATGTCGAGCAGCATCAGGTCGGGGGTATGTTCCTCGAGCACGGCAAGGGCGTCGATGCCATCCTTGGCGGTGAGTACGTTCATGCCGTTGCGCTCCAACAGGCGGCTGGTGACTTTGCGCACGGTGACCGAGTCGTCCACCACCAGCACCAGCAGCGGGCGCTTTTTCAGCGGGTCGTTGAGGATCAACGGAGCATCCACCGCCTGGGCCGGCAAGGCCGGTTGCCGGGCGCGGATGTGCGCGAGCAGGTCGATGATCAACACCACGCGCCCATCCCCCAGGATGGTCGCGCCGGATAACCCCTGCACCCCGGAAAACTGCGGGCCCAGGCCCTTGACCACAATCTCCCGGGTGCCGGCCATGGCGTCCACATGCACCGCCACACGGCGCTCGTTGCACTGCACCAGCAACACCGGCACGGGTTGATACTGGCCCAGTAATTTCGGGCGACCGACGGTGTGCAGCAGGTCACCCAGGTAAAACAGCTCGTAGCGTTGGCCGGCATATTCATAACACGGCGGATCCTGCTGGTAGTGCCCCGCCAGCTCATGGGGCAGCACCCGCACCAGCCCTTCGATGGTGTTGAGCGGGATCGCGTATTGATCGTCCGCGCAGTGCACCATCAACGCCCGATTGACCGACACGGTAAACGGCAGGCGGATGCGAAAGTGCACGCCCTCCCCCGGTGTCGAGTCAATGAACATCGAGCCGCCGAGCTGGCGCACTTCTTCGTGCACCACGTCCATGCCCACGCCGCGCCCGGAAATCTGCGTGATCTTTTCCGCCGTGGAGAACCCCGGCTGCAGGATGAACTGCAACACATCACGGTCGCTCATCTCTTGATGAGGGGCGAGCAAACCGCGCTTGATCGCCTTGCGCCGCACCGCTTCCAAGGGCACGCCGGCACCGTCGTCGCGCATGTCGAAAACGATATCGCCGCCTTCGTGGGCCAGGTCCAGGGTGATGCGGCCCTTCTCCGGCTTGCCGGCCAACAGCCGCGCATCGCGGGATTCCAGGCCATGGTCGACGGCGTTGCGCAGCATGTGTTCCAGCGGTGCCGCCATGCGCTCCAGCACATTGCGGTCCATCTCGCCCTCGGCATTGCCGACGATGAATTCCACGTCCTTGCCCAACTCGCCCGCCACCTGGCGCACGATGCGTTTGAGGCGCGGCAGCATGCGTTCGAAGGGCACCATGCGCGTGCGCATCAGGCCTTCCTGCAACTCGGTGTTGATGCGCGCCTGTTGCTGCAACAGGTCATGGGCGTCCTCGTTGCGGCGGTCGAGGGTGTCCTTGAGGTCGAGCAGGTCGGAGGCCGATTCCGACAGCGCCCGGGACAGTTGCTGCAACTGCGAATGACGGTCCATTTCCAGCGGGTCGAATTCTTCATAGCCCAGGCGCTCGGCCTCGGCCTGTTGACGACTGAGGATGCGCCCCTGGGTTTCGGTGTCGAGGCGGCGCAGTTGGTCGCGCATGCGTTCGATAGTGGTTTCCACCTCATGCAGGGCAATGCGCGCGTCGTTGACTTGCTGCTCGATACGACCACGGAAGATCGAGGTCTCGCCGGCCAGGTTGACCAGGTCGTCCAGCAGGTCAGCGGAAATCTTCACCATGTCGGCGCCGGGATCAACCACCGCTTCGACCTTGCCTGCGGGCAGCGCCACGGGCGTCACGGGCTCATCGCTGGGGTGCACCAGGCTCTTGATACGTTCGATGAGCTTGTCCACCGACCCCACCGGCAGCCCATCCGCCACGGCGTCGATCATCTGCGCCAGGCGGTCGTGGCAGCCCTGCAGCAACGCGAACAGTTCGGCGGACGGCGCGAGCAAACCGGCGGACAGCCCTTCGTAGAGAAATTCCAGCTCATGGGCCAGGTCACCGATCGGCCCGATCTCGACCATGCGCGCGCCGCCCTTGAGGGTGTGCAGGTCGCGCAGCAGGGTTTCGACTTCCTGGCGATTGTTCGGCTCGGCCTGCCAGCGCAGCAAGGCGCTGCCGGAGCTGTCGAGAATGTCGGCGGCTTCTTCGAGGAAGATGTCCAGCAACTCGGGGTCGGTGCCCGGCGTTTCCGCAGGTGGAGCGGCCTGTGCAGCCGGCATGCCGCCCTGGCGTAGCGCGCGCAACCTGGCGACCAGTTCGGCGCTGTCGCTCAAGGGTTGATGGTGCTGCAGTTCCTCCAGTTGCAAGGCCAGTCGCTCATGGCTGGCCATCAGCACCTGCGACAGCTCGCTGGAGTAGCTGTAGCGCCGATCCACCAGGCCTTCGTACACGCACTCCAATTCATGGGCAAGGTCGGCCACCGGTCCGATGTCGGCCATGCGCGCGCCGCCCTTGAGGGTGTGCAGGTCGCGCTGCAGGGACGACAACGGCGCGGCACTGTCCGGCTCCAGCAGCCAGCGCTTGAGCGACTGCCCCGCACTGTCGAGGATATCCACGGCTTCTTCGAGGAAGATCTCCACGAGTTCATCGTCGATCCACGTTTCATCCTGCAGTTGCGCGGTGGCGGCGCCCAGTTCGGAGATGCTCAGGGTACGGCTGCCGTCGCTTTTGATCAGGCCGGTGGCAGAAGGGTCCAGCGCATCGTCCAGCAGTTCGCGCAGGGCGTGTACACGTGCCGGAGCCGGGATGATTTCCTGGCCGGCGGCCAATTGATCGAGCATGCTGATCAGCGCCTCATGGGCCTGTTCGGCCTCATGGAAAAACCGCTCGCTGACCGCCAGGCTGCTTTCTTCCACGGCGCCGTAGAGGTCGAGCAAGGCTTCGCAGAGTTCATCGATGGCGTGCAGGTCAGCAACATGCGCGCCCTCCCCCAACGTGGTCAATTCATCCAGCAGCGCGGTGAGTTCCTGGCGTTCGCCGGGGTGTTGCTGCCAGCGGCGCAGCAGGCTTTCGGCGTCGAGCAGAATGTCCATGCCCTGGGCCAGGAAGTTGGCAATCAGTTGCGGGTCGCGCTTGATCCGCAACCCCGTGTTGGGGGCGTCGAGCAGCGCGGCCAGTTGATGGTCGAGCAGGGCCTGGGTACGGCGGATCAAGTCATCCGCGCCCTTGATCGGCACCAGGGGATCGCGGTCCAGTTGACGCAACCCGCGCTGGAACAGGCCTTCGGCTTCCAGCAGCAACTCGACTTCGTCCAGGTCCAGCGGCAGGCGATGGGCCTTGTATTCGCGGGTCAGGTGATCCAGTGGGCGCACCAGCTCGGCGATGGGCAACACGCCAGCCATGTAGGCGCTGCCCTTGAGGGTGTGCAGGGCCCGTTGCAGTTCATCGCTGACTTGCAGCGGCACATGCTCGGCGGCCTGTTGCAGGAAGTGGTTGAGGCTGTCCAGATGGCTCTGGGCTTCGTTGCGGAAGATCTCCAGCAACATCGGATCGTGGGGTTCGGCGCCTGACCCTGCGCCGTTGGCCCAGGCGTGGGCGCGGGCGGCCAGGGCGTCGACCTCATCGCGCTGGTGTTGCTCGCCCGTCGCGAAGTCGGCGATCAATGCCGGCAGCAGGGCCACGGCGTCATCCAGCACCTGTTGGATCTCGGGGCCGAGGGCCACACTGCGCTCGAGCACACGGTTCAGCAGGTTTTCCACGGCCCAGGCCAGCTCCGCCAGCACCAGGGCGCGTACCATGCGGCCGCTGCCTTTCAGGGTGTGGAAAGCGCGGCGCATTTCGCCCTGGGCGGTTTTGTCCGCGCTGTTGGGCAGGTGACGGTGCAGCACCTCAAGGACTTCCTCGGTTTCTTCGAGGAAGACATCGCGCAGTTCATCGTCGATGGGCGCTTCATCGGCCGGCGGCGGCAGCAGGCTACCGGGGCGTTGCAAGGCCGGCGGATTGAGGCCCGAAGTGGGGTTGGCCAGTGCGTCGAACTGCGACTGGCTGGGCGCAACCTCGCTCGACAGCGCGCCATCGGGTGCTGCCAGCGCCTGGCGCCAGGGTTTTTCGGCAGGCAGGTAGCCCAGCGCAGCCAGGCTTTGGGTGGCCATTTCCAACACCCGTTCACCGGCGGCGTCCGGGTCTTGGAGCATGCGTTCGAGGTAATACTCCAGGCTGCTGATCACGTCAGCGAAATGCCCCAGTTGTACCTCCGACGGCGGGTTGTCGTTGACCATCAACTGTTCGTCGACATAATCGGTGCAACCGCGCATCAGGCTGGCCGCGCGGGGCAAGGGGATCATCGCCAGCGCGCCGCGCACCTGGCTCAGCAGTTCCGGCAGGGATTCCAGGCGCTGGCGGTCCCAATCGGCTTCGATACAGTCGATCACCAGCTCCTTGGCTTGCTGCAGGCACTGGCAGGATTCGCGGATGACCAACTGGTGGATCTGGGTCAGGTCGGTGGTGGGCAGGCGGCTCTCTTCATGGCCTTCCGGCTCGACGGTGCCGACCATTCCCGCCAGCGTGGCTTCCACATAGAGCAGCGCGCCGGCGACGTCCATCAACACCGCATCGTTGGGCTCGCGATGCCCCTGGGCCAGGCTCAATACCACGGCCAGCTGGTCGATGATGACTTTGCGCGGCTGGCCAAACCCCAGCACCGCGAGGGTATCGGCAATCTGTCGCAGGGGCGCCAGCAGCGCGTCGAGGTCGCTCGTGTGCTGGCGGTCGCTGCGCACGAACAGGTCGAGGCGCTCTTTGACCCGGACCAACTCTTCACACAACGCACCGAGCACCGAGCCCATGGCGTTGCGATCCGGCCCGGCAAGGCGCGCGCGTTCGGCGTCCACCACCGTGCTGTCGGGCAAGGCCTCATCCAGGCTGTAGCGCTCTTTCAGACTCTGCATGCGCGGGGTCGGTCGGGTGACTTTGGCGACGTAAAACAACAGGCTCTTGAGCAGTTCATCCGGTGCGGGTTGGTTGATCCCGCCGATGCCCTGTGCCAGCAGGCGCTTGAGCTGCTTGTCGCTGGCCTTGAGCAGGCTGCGCAGCGCCGGGCTGTTGGCGACTACGCCGGTGAGCATGCCCTCGACCAGCGCCGACGCCACTTGCCACAGCGGCAACAGCGGCGCGCCCTGGCACAGCGCCTCAAGGCGCGCGAACACCCGCGCCATATCTTCCAGGTTGCTCGGCCCGTGGTCTTCACGCAGCAGCCCGGCGAGGGCTTGCTGCAACAGTTGATGCCACTGGCGCAGTTGCGCCTGGAGGTCGGCCGGCGCGCGTTGAGCCAGGGCGTCATCGGGAAGCGGCGCAATCGACAGCAGTTGCGGGCTGAACAAGCTGGTTTCCGACAGCAGGCTTTCGCCGTGGGCACTGCGCAGGTCGTTGAGCAGCGGCAGCACCACCAGCGGTAAATCACGGCGAGCGCTGTGCACCCGGTCAAGGTACAACGGCAGTTGGCCCAGGGCCTGTTGCAGCAGGCGGATACTTTCCTCGCGCTGGCCGACATGCCCGGCCTGGAGCGCCAGGGCCAGTTCTTCGATCTCTTCGGCCAGCAGCGCCGCGCCGTAGAACTCGACCATTTGCAGCGCACCATGCACCTGGTGGATAGCGTCCAGGCACTGGCTGATCACGCCATCGTCGTGGGTCTCGACAAATGCATCCAGCGCCGAACGGGCCTGTTTCAGGGTTTCGGCAATGTCGCCCTTGACCCATTCGAGGGCCACGTAGTCGTGCCGATCAACCATAACTGCTCCGCTTAGAATTCGTGGGTTGCCTGGATCTCAAAGCCAATGGAGATCGAGTGTGGGAGGTGGCAAGCCCCTCCCACATTTGGATCGCATTTCAATCATCAGCCTGTTTGGCCGCTGGCAGGGTGAAACCCGACACCGACCTGCGCAACTGGCTGGCCATCTTCGCCAAGTTGCCGATGCTTTCGGCGGTAGCGGTGGAGCCCGATGACGTCTGCGTGGTGATCTGCTGGATCACGTTCATGGTCAGGGAGATCTGTCCCGCCGATGAGGTCTGTTGCTGCGCCGCGTTGGAGATGCTCTGGATCAGCGCGGCCAGGGTTTTCGATACGCCTTCGATCTCTTCCAGCGCCACCCCGGCGTCCTGGGCCAGCCGTGCACCGCGCACCACTTCGGTGGTGGTCTGTTCCATGGAGATGACGGCTTCGTTGGTGTCGGCCTGGATCGCGCGCACCAGGGTTTCAATCTGCCGGGTGGCCGCCGACGAACGTTCGGCCAGCCGCTGCACTTCATCGGCTACCACCGCAAAGCCGCGTCCGGCATCCCCGGCCATGCTCGCCTGGATCGCGGCGTTGAGGGCGAGGATGTTGGTCTGGTCGGCAATGTCGTCGATCAGGCTGACGATGTCGCCAATCTCCTGGGACGACTCGCCCAGGCGCTTGATGCGCTTGGCGGTGTCCTGGATCTGTTCGCGGATGTTGTCCATGCCGTGGATGGTGTTGTGCACCACCTCGTTGCCTTTGTTGGCGATTTCCACCGAACGTTCAGCCACCGCCGATGATTCGGCCGCGTTGGCCGACACCTGGTCGATGGACTGGGCCATCTGGTTGATCGCGGTGGAGGCTTCGGCGATCTGCTGGGCCTGATGCTCGGAGGCCTGGGCCAGGTGCATGGCGGTGGCCTGGGTCTCTTGCACGGCACCCGCCACTTGCCCGGCGGTGAGGTTGATGGTGGCCACCAGGTCGCGCAGCTGGTCCACGGAATAGTTGATGGAGTCGGCGATGGTGCCGGTGAAGTCTTCAGTCACCGAGGCGGTCACAGTGAGGTCGCCGTCGGCCAGGTCTTCAATTTCATCGAGCAGGCGCATGATCGCGTTCTGGTTGCGCTCGTTCTTCTCGGCGGTCTCGTGCAGTTGGCGGTTGGTTTCGCGCACCATCACCAGGCCGATCAGGATGATCGAGGCCAGCGCCAACAGGCCCAGCACATAGCCGCCGATGGTGTCGAAGCTGCGTCCGCTGGCGAGGTTTTCAAAACCGGTGGCCAGGTGCGAGGCTTCATCGAGCAGGGTTTGCGACAGGTTGAAAATATTGCTCGCCGAGGCGCGGACCTGGAACAACTGCGGCGAGGTTTCGAGGATTTCATCCACGGAGCCGGAGACAAACTCGAACAACTCGGCGATTTCCGCCAGCCGCGCGCGGGCATCGCGGTCTTCTACCTGAGTGATGCGCAGCCCGGGGTTGCCGTTGAGCATGCCATTGAGCACCTGCCCGAAGCGATTGGCGTCGCGGCCAAAGGTGTCGGCGGCCTGGACGGCGGTTTCGTCACCGGCCAGCACCGTGTTGACCGCGCCCAGGATACGCTCGGCCAGCAGCGACTGGCGCTGGGCCAAGGCCACCTGGCTGGCCGGCGCGCCGCGTTGCAGCAGGATGTCGACGACCTTTTCCGACTCCATCTGCAATTGCGGTACGGTTTCGGCGAGGGTCGCGGCCACTTGGTGCAGGGACAGCACGGTCTGTTCGCTGGCGAGGATCGCGTCGGTGTTTTTCAACAGCGCTTCCCAGTCCGTCTGCACCGCGCGCATTTCGGCGCGGACCGCACTGGGCGCAGCGGGCAGGCCGGTTTCCGGGTCGCCTTTTTTCAGGTAACCCCAGCGCTGGGCAAAATCGTTGCGCGCGTCGCCCAACAGCTTGAATGCGGCGGCCTTGCCGGCGGCGGCCTCGGTAGCGTTCTTGGCGATGCGTTGGGACAGCACGCGCAGTTCACCGGCGTGGCCGATGTACTGCTTGTCGTAGGTGGACTGGGTGTTGAGGTAAGCAAAGTTGGCGAACAGCAGCATGATGAATACGATCAGCGCGATAAACAGCACGATGATCTGTGAACGGCTGCGCGAGCCGGCCTGGGGTTTGGGCGTAGTAGCGGTGGTCATGCGGCGACATCCATGAAGCCAGGGGCCTGGGCCAGGGCGAAGGGGCTGAAGACCTGCCACAGCGGCTCGCCGTCGAATTGGCCCTGGATAAATGGCGCGCCGGGGCTGGGGCTCGCCAGCAAGGCGTCTTGTGCAAAATGCTGCATCCCCACCACCTCGTCTACCAACAGCCCGACAAACAGATCGTTGTATTCCACCACCAGCACCCGCCGTTGCTTGCGCGCCTTGGACAGCTCAAGGCCAAGGAAGCCGCCGAGGTCCATCACCGGCAGCAAACGCCCGCGCAGGTTAGCAACACCCCTGACCCAGGCCTTGACCCCGGGCATTAAAGTGCAACGCGGCTCATGCAGGACTTCGGCGACTTCGCCCATGGGCGCGACATACCAATGCTGCCCCAGGCGAAAGCCAATCCCGCTCCAGCGTTGCAGGCGAGTTTCCTGGGATGGCAGGTCGGCGGCCAGCAGGCGGCAGCGGCGGTCGATGTCCAGCAACAACTCGAAGGCGGTTTGCGACTCGGTCATGATGGCGTGCCGTCAGCCGGCCAGCACCTTGTTCAGGGTGGCGATCAGGGTTTCCTCGTCCACAGGCTTGGTCAGGTAATCCTTGGCACCCTGGCGTGCGCCCCAGATCTTGTCGGTCTCCTGATCCTTGGTGGTAATGATGATGATCGGGATGCCGTTGGTTTCCGGCTCCTTGGACAGCTGGCGGGTGGCCTGGAAGCCATTGAGGCCCGGCATCACGATGTCCATCAGCACGGCGTCAGGCTTTTCCTGGCGGGCCAGGGCCACGCCGTCGGCGCCGTTTTCGGCCTTGAGGACCTGGTGGCCGTGCTTTTCCAGCATGCCGGTCAGTTTGTACATTTCGGTCGGCGAATCGTCGACGATCAGAACACGTGCCATGGTTTTCCCCACTACATTGGTCGGCGCCGGCCCTTGTGAGGCGGCGTCAGTGTGCTTGTTCCACTGCGGCGAACCCGGGCACATAGGCCTTGATCGCACTCAGCAGTTCTTCCTTGCTGAAAGGCTTGGTCAAAAACTGATCGACACCCACGATGCGCCCCTTGGCCTTGTCGAACAGGCCGTCCTTGGAGGACAGCATGATCACCGGGATCGACTTGAACACCGGGTTGTTCTTCACCAGGGCGCAGGTCTGATAGCCATCCAGGCGCGGCATCATGATGTCGACAAAGATAATGTGCGGGTGATGATCCACAATCCGGGCCAGGGCATCGAAACCGTCGATGGCCGTGATGACATCGCAGCCCACGTTCTTCAACAGCGTCTCGGCGGTGCGGCGGATCGTTTTCGAATCGTCGATCACCATCACTCTCAAGGCGTTGGAATGCTGTTCCATATCTGCTCTACCATCGCCACAGCGAATCGGTTTTCGGTGTGTACTGCCTGATGTTGCACAGGATGAGCGCCGCAGGCCTTGGAATTCAAGGGCTGCTGCGCCGTGGCAGTCTTTTTAGCACAGTCTCGGGGAGCAATCTATCGAGGCACCCGCCCGGTGGTTTTTCCTTGACCCACAACAGCCGCAGCGCCACTCTGACGCCACTTTTATGCGCCCCAATTTTGCTAGAGGAAATCCCCCATGAGCGTTCGCGTCGGCATTGTCATGGACCCTATCGCCAGCATTTCCTATAAAAAGGACAGCTCGCTGGCCATGCTCCTGGCCGCCCAGGCCCGCGGCTGGAGCCTGTTCTATATGGAGCAGCGCGACCTTTACCAGGGCGACGGCGAGGCCCGTGCACGCATGCGCCCGCTGCAGGTGTTTGCCAACCCCGAGAAGTGGTTCGAACTGCAGGACGAAATCGACAGCCCCCTGAGCGACCTCGACGTGATCCTGATGCGCAAGGACCCGCCGTTCGACATGGAGTTCGTCTACTCCACCTACCTGCTGGAGCAGGCCGAACGTGCCGGCGTGCTGATCGTCAACAAGCCGCAAAGCCTGCGTGACTGCAATGAAAAGCTGTTCGCCACGTTGTTCCCGCAGTGCACACCGCCCACCGTGGTCAGCCGTCGTGCCGACGTGCTGCGTGAATTTGCCGCCAAGCACGGCGATGTGATCCTCAAGCCGCTGGACGGCATGGGTGGCACCTCGATCTTCCGTCACCGCGCCGGCGACCCGAACCTGTCGGTGATCCTCGAAACCCTGACCGCCCTGGGCACCCAGCAGATCATGGGCCAGGCCTACCTGCCGGCGATCAAGGACGGCGACAAACGCATCCTGATGATCGACGGCGAGCCGGTGGATTACTGCCTGGCGCGTATTCCGGCGGCAGGCGAGACCCGTGGCAACCTGGCGGCAGGCGGTCGAGGCGAAGCGCGGCCGTTGTCCGACAAAGACCGCTGGATCGCCAGCCAAGTTGGCCCGACCCTGCGGGAAAAGGGTTTGCTGTTTGTAGGCCTTGACGTAATTGGGGAAAACCTCACCGAAATCAATGTCACCAGCCCGACCTGCATTCGCGAGATCGACAACGCATTTGGCACGAACATCGGCGAAATGTTGATGGCCGCCATCGAACGCAAGCTGCAGGCCAAGTGATATAGAACAGCCGGACACACACCAACATTGCGCTATCATGCCCGACCTGTGAAACGCGCGATGTTGGTTTTCTTGTCATGACACTCCCGTCCGATCTGCCCTCCGAACTCTCCCACAGCGGCGTGCGCCCGGCTGATCGGCTCGGATTTACCCTGTTTCTTGCGGCATTGATTCACCTGGCCTTGATCCTCGGCGTGGGTTTCACCATGGTCGAGCCCAAGCAGATCACCAAGACCCTGGAAATCACTCTCGCCACATTCAAGAGCGAAAAGAAGCCCGATAAGGTGGACTTTATCGCCCAGGACAACCAGCAGGGCAGTGGCACCCTGGACAAGAAGGCGATCCCCAAGACCACCGAAGTGGCGCCCTTCCAGGACAACAAGGTCAATAAGGTCACACCGCCGCCGGCGCCCAAGCCTGAAGTCAAACAGGCCACGCCCAAGCCCACGGTGACCACCGTCGCACCCAAGCCGCAAAAAGCCCCGGTCCAGCGCGAGAAAACCAAGACCGAGCCGCAACCCGAGCCCGTGAAGCCGGCACCGACGTTCGACAGCTCGACACTGTCCGACGAAATCTCCAGCCTGGAAGCCGAACTGGCCCATGAACAACAGCTTTACGCCAAGCGCCCACGCATTTACCGCCTGAACGCCGCCTCGACCATGCGCGACAAGGGCGCCTGGTATAAGGACGAGTGGCGTAAGAAGGTCGAGCGCATCGGTAACCTCAACTACCCGGAAGAGGCACGGCGCCAGCAGATCTACGGCAATTTGCGTCTTTTGGTGTCGATCAACCGCGACGGCACCTTATATGAAGTGCAGGTGCTGGAATCGTCCGGTCAGCCGCTGCTGGACCAGGCCGCCCAACGCATCGTGCGCCTGGCCGCGCCCTTTGCCCCGTTTACCGGGGACTTGAACGATGTGGACCGCCTGGAAATCATCCGCACCTGGAAGTTTGCCAAGGGTGATCGCCTTTCCAGCAACTGAACGCGCCGTCCTACAGAAAAGCCGACAGCACTGTATTCGGGTCACGTCCAGCTTGTCAGTTCGCCCCTCCAACGCCACACTAGCGGACATGAAAAATGTCAGCCCGACCTACCTCAAGCACCAATTCCTGATCGCCATGCCCCATATGGCCGACCCGAACTTTGCGCAGACCTTGACCTACATCGTCGAGCACACGGCCAATGGTGCCATGGGGTTGGTGGTGAACCGCCCGCAGGCGCTGAACCTGGCCGATATCCTTGAACAGCTGCGTCCGGAGGTCGACCCGCCGGCCCGTTGCCAGGGCGTGCCGATCTACATCGGCGGGCCGGTGCAGACCGATCGCGGCTTTGTGCTGCACCCCACCGGGCCGAAGTTCCAGGCCACGGTGGACCTGGACGGAGTCTCGCTGTCCACCTCCCAGGACGTGCTGTTCGCCATCGCCGACGGCGTGGGCCCTGAGCAAAGTGTAATCACCCTGGGTTACGCCGGCTGGGAAGCCGGGCAGCTGGAAGCCGAACTGGCCAGCAATGCCTGGCTGACCTGCCCGTTCGATGCCGACATCCTGTTCAACACCGCAAGCGAACTGCGCCTGGAAGCCGCCGCGGCCAAGCTGCGGGTCAACCTCAGCCTGCTGACCAGCCAGGCGGGGCACGCCTGATGGCCTTGCGTTTGATCCTCGGCTTTGACTACGGCACCAAGCAGATCGGCGTAGCGGTCGGCCAGGTCATCACCGGCCAGGCCCGCGAGCTGTGCACCCTCAAGGCCCAGAACGGCATACCGGACTGGAACCAGGTCGAAGCCCTGATCAAAGAGTGGAAGCCCGATGCCGTAGTGGTCGGCCTGCCCCTGAACATGGACGGCACCCCCAGCGACATGTGCCTGCGCGCCGAAAAGTTCGCCCGCCGTCTTAACGGCCGCTACAACCTGCCCTTCTATACCCACGATGAACGCCTGACCACCTTTGAAGCCAAGGGCGAACGCCGCGACCGTGGCGGCCAGAAAGGCAGCTACCGCGATAACCCGGTGGACGCCATCGCCGCCGCCTTGTTGTTACAGGGCTGGCTGGACGAAAACACTGCTTTATTTGAATCCTGACTGACGCGGCCTGCCTGTCGCTTTTTGTAGGAGCGAGCTTGCTCGCGAAAAACGTCAACGATAACGCATGAAACCTGGATGAACACGGTGCCTGTGAGTTCTTCGCGAGCAAGCTCGCTCCTACACACTATCGCCTGCCTTGAAGGAGCCACCATGAGCCTGCCAAACCCCGCCGAACTGATCCGCCAGATGGCGGTTAGCCTCAAGACGCACCTGGAACACCGTGGCATCAGCGAACCGCGCTTTATCGGTATTCGCACCGGCGGTGTGTGGGTCGCCCAAGCGTTGCTGGACGAACTGGGCAGCGACTCACCCTTGGGTACCCTGGACGTGTCCTTCTACCGCGACGACTTCAGCCAGAACGGCCTGCACCCGCAAGTGCGCCCGTCTGCCCTGCCGTTCGAGATTGAAGGCCAGCACCTGGTGCTGATCGACGATGTGCTGATGAGCGGCCGTACCATCCGCGCCGCCATGAATGAATTGTTCGATTACGGGCGCCCGGCCAGCATCACCCTGGTCTGCCTGCTGGACCTGGACGCAGGCGAACTGCCCATCAGCCCGGACGTGGTTGGCGCCACGCTGTCCCTTGAGGCCAGCCAGCGAGTAAAATTGTCCGGTCCCACGCCGCTCGAACTCGAACTGCAAGACCTTGCCCTTTAAACCGCCTTGTAAAGAGTCCCCGCGATGACGCCTCTAGATGCCAAGCGCCCGCTGCAGCTCAATGCTCAGGGCCAGTTGCAACACTTCTTGTCCCTCGACGGTTTGCCCCGCGAACTGCTCACCGAAATCCTCGACACCGCCGACTCGTTCCTCGAGGTTGGCGGCCGGGCGGTGAAGAAAGTCCCGTTGCTGCGCGGCAAGACCATCTGCAACGTGTTCTTCGAGAACTCCACCCGTACACGGACCACCTTTGAACTGGCGGCCCAACGGCTGTCGGCCGACGTGATCACGCTGAACGTGTCCACCTCGTCGGCGAGCAAGGGCGAGACCCTGCTCGACACCCTGCGCAACCTGGAAGCGATGGCCGCCGACATGTTCGTGGTGCGCCACGGCGACTCCGGTGCCGCCCACTTCATTGCCGAGCACGTGTGCCCGCAGGTGGCGATCATCAACGGCGGCGACGGCCGTCACGCCCACCCGACCCAGGGCATGCTCGACATGCTCACCATACGTCGGCACAAGGGCAGCTTCGAAAACCTCTCGGTGGCCATCGTCGGCGACATCCTGCACTCACGGGTGGCACGCTCGAACATGCTGGCCCTGAAAACCCTGGGTTGCCCGGACATACGCGTGATCGCACCGAAAACCCTCTTGCCCATCGGCATCGAGCAATACGGCGTGAAGGTCTACACCGACATGACCGAAGGCCTCAAGGATGTGGACGTGGTAATCATGCTGCGCCTGCAACGCGAACGCATGTCGGGTGGCCTGCTGCCGAGCGAAGGCGAGTTCTACCGCCTGTTCGGCCTGACCACCGCACGCCTGGCCGGCGCCAAGCCGGACGCCATCGTGATGCACCCGGGGCCGATCAACCGAGGCGTGGAGATTGAGTCGGCGGTGGCCGACGGCAGCCAGTCGGTGATTCTCAACCAGGTCACGTATGGCATCGCCGTGCGCATGGCGGTGTTGTCCATGGCCATGAGCGGGCAAACCGCGCAACGTCAATTCGAGCAGGAGAAGGCCCAGTGAAGCTCAGCATTCTCGGCGCCCGAGTCATCGATCCGGCCAGTGGCCTGGATCAGGTTACCGATCTGCACCTGGAGGCCGGCCGGATCATCGCCATCGGCGCCGCGCCCGGTGCTTTCAGCCCCAGCGAGACCATCGATGCCAAAGGCCTGGTGGCCGCGCCCGGCCTGGTGGACCTGAACGTCGCCCTGCGCGAGCCGGGCTTCAGCCGCAAAGGCAATATCACCAGCGAGACCCGCGCGGCCGCAGCCGGTGGCGTCACCAGCCTGTGCTGCCCACCGCACACCAAGCCGGTGCTCGACACGTCGGCCGTGACCGAGCTGATCCTCGACCGTGCCCGTGAGGCCGGCAATTGCAAAGTGTTCCCCATCGGCGCCCTGAGCAAAGGCCTGGAAGGCGAACAACTCGCCGAACTGATCGCCCTGCGCGATGCCGGTTGCGTGGCGTTCGGCAACGGCCTGGAGAGTTTCCGCAGCACCCGCACCCTGTGCCGCGCCCTGGAATACGCGGCCACCTTCGACTTGACGGTGATCTTCCACTCCCAGGACCGCGACCTGGCCGAAGGCGGCCTGGCCCATGAAGGTGCGGTCGCCAGCTTCCTCGGCTTGCCGGGCATTCCGGAAACCGCTGAAACCGTAGCCCTGGCCCGTGACCTGCTGCTGGTGGAACAAAGCGGCGTGCGTGCGCACTTCAGCCAACTGACCAGCGCCCGGGGCGTGGCCCTGATCGCCCAGGCCCAGGCCCGTGGCCTGCCGGTGACGGCAGACGTGGCGTTGTATCAGTTGCTGCTGACGGATGAGGCGCTGATCGACTTCTCCAGCCTTTACCACGTGCAACCGCCGCTGCGCACACTGGCCGATCGTGACGGTTTGCGTGCGGCAGTGAAATCGGGGGTGATCTCGGCGATTTCCAGCCACCACCAGCCCCATGAGCGCGATGCCAAGCTGGCGCCGTTCGGCGCGACGGAGCCGGGCATCAGCAGCGTGGAGCTGTTGCTGCCGCTGGCGATGACGTTGGTGGAAGACGGTTTGCTGGACCTGCCGACACTGCTGGCGCGCCTGAGCGCAGGCCCGGCCGAGGCCTTGCGCCTGCCGGCGGGCAAGCTGGCGGTGGGGGCGGCGGCAGATCTAGTGCTGTTTGATCCGGCCGGCTCCACGGTTGCGGGCGAGCACTGGCTGTCCAAGGGTGAAAACTGCCCGTTCATCGGCCATAGCCTGCCGGCGAGCGTGCGCTACACCTTGGTGGACGGGCGCATCAGCTATCAGGCTTGAGCCACTAAAACCTGTAGGAGCGAGCTTGCTCGCGAAGAACGAATAGACAATGCGGGCTACCTGATAGCGCTGCGTTATCGTTAACGTTCTTCGCGAGCAAGCTCGCTCCTACAGGTTATTTATGATCTACCGGCCGCCGTTGCGCTCGGCATTGCGGATCGAAACCTGGGTATTCAAGGTCCAGAAGTCATACAGCACTCCCACCAGGAACAAGCCGCCGGTCAGCAGGTAGATCAGGCCGGTGATCCATTTGCCCTGGTACATGCGGTGCACGCCGAACACCCCCAGAAACGCCAACAGAATCCATGCCACGTTGTATTCGATAGGCCCAGCGGTAAAACGCAGGTCCGCTTCACGGTCCATGGCCGGAATCAGGAACAGGTCGATCAGCCAGCCGATCCCCAGCAAGCCGAGGGTGAAAAACCAGATCGTTCCAGTGACCGGTTTGCCGTAATAGAAACGATGGGCCCCGGTAAACCCGAAAATCCAGAGCAGGTAACCGATCACCTTGCTGTGGGTGTCTTGCTGCGGACCAACCTGTTGATAGGTGTTCATGGAGTACCTCTTTTGCTTCGATAGATAAATTTTTTCACTTTCTTTGTGACTTTTTTACAGGCGCCCGACGTACGGCAAATGGTATCTTCCCTCCCCTGAAAGCCTTATGCCACCTGACTTGTGTAGGACAATCGCGGCGAATCGTCGCGTTTTTCCTGAGTTTGACCCCAAGGTTCAGTCGACAAACGGCCTGAGAACGACACAAAAAGCTGTTATAAAGTTGCGCGCAAACCCATAAGAGCCACGCCTAATGCGACCATTTTTAAAGACATGGCTAACCATTTGCCTATTAATGCCACTGGCCGCCCACGCCACCAATCGTGAGCAACGACTTCCGAACGTCAACGGTTTCACCCCTAAAGTCCACAGCGCGCCCAGCACTGCCAAATCGGCAAAGCCGACCGTCAGCCGCCCGACTCAACTGAGCAAGGCCCACGGTAAAGCAGTTCCAGGCCTGATGGCAGTCAACACCAGGCAAAGCAGCACCGTCCTCAGCCGCGCCGTAAACGTGCTCGGTACTCCTTATCGTTGGGGCGGCAGCAGCCCAAGTAAAGGGTTCGACTGCAGCGGCCTGGTGAAATATGCGTTTAACGACGTAGCGGCCGTGGATCTGCCGCGCACCTCCAACGCCATGGCCGCCGGTCATGGGCAGAAGGTTGAGCGCAAGGACCTGAAACCGGGTGACCTGTTGTTCTTCAAACTGAAGAGCCGCCAGGTGAACCACGTAGCCATCTACCTGGGCAACGACCGCTTCATCCACGCACCGCGCCGTGGCAAGTCGGTCAGCATCGACACGCTGAAAAAGCCGTTCTGGGACAAGAACTACGTGATTGCCAAGCGGGTTCTGCCGAAAGAGCAGAATACCTTGCGGGTAGTACAACGCTGATCTGAAGCTGGAATGCAGTAGTACATGTGGGAGGGGAGCAAGCCCCCTCCCACATTTGATGTGTGTCGTCCACACCCCTCAGATATCCCCAGGCACCCTCGCCTTCTCCCGCGCCTCTTCCCGGCTGATCACGCCTTCCGTGACCAACGCCTTCAAGCTCATATCCAACGTCTTCATGCCCAACGCGCCGCCGGTCTGAATCGCCGAGACCATCTGCGCCACCTTGTCTTCGCGGATCAAGTTACGAATAGCCGGCGTGCCCAGCATGATTTCATGGGCCGCCACCCGCCCGCCGCCAACCTTCTTGACCAGCACCTGGGACACCACCGCCTGCAACGACTCCGACAGCATCGAGCGGACCATGGCCTTTTCCCCCGCCGGGAACACGTCCACCAGCCTGTCCACGGTCTTTGCCGCCGAGGTGGTGTGCAGGGTGCCAAATACCAGATGCCCGGTCTCCGCCGCCGTCAGGGCCAGGCGGATGGTTTCCAGGTCGCGCAGTTCGCCCACCAGGATCACGTCGGGGTCTTCGCGCAGCGCCGAACGCAAGGCCAGCGAGAAACTATGGGTATCTCGATGCACCTGGCGCTGGTTGATCAGGGCGGTTTTCGGCGTGTGGATAAACTCGATGGGGTCTTCCAGCGTGAGGATGTGCTGGCGCCGATGCTGGTTGAGGTAATCGATCATCGCCGCCAGGGTAGTGGACTTGCCGGAGCCGGTGGGGCCCGTCACCAGCACCAGGCCGCGCGCAAGCTGGGCGATACGCTGGAACACTTCCCCCAGGCCGAGGTTTTCCAGGCTCTGGACCTCGGCCGGGATGGTGCGAAACACCGCGCCCATGCCGCGATCCTGCTGGAATACGTTCGCCCGGAACCGCGCCACGCCCGGCAACTCGAAGGCAAAATCCGTTTCAAGAGATGTTTCGAAATCCTTTTGTTGGTAGCGGTTGAGCAACGGGCTCAATAAATCCGCTACTTGCGGGGGTGAAAGCACCGGCCAATCCAACGGCCAGACCTCACCATCAATACGCAGCATAGGCGCCATACCGGCCGACAGATGCAGGTCGGAAGCGCCGCGACGCACGCCGGCCTGCAGTAATTCAGTGATATCCATAGGGCTTTCCATTTCCAGTAGAATGCCGCGGACTCCATATCCACGGGCGCATCTTGAATGTCGACGATAGCAGACAACATCGGCCAGGTTAGCCAGCGCATCCGCGCCGCAGCCGACGCCGTGCAACGTGACGCAAACAGCATCCACCTGCTGGCCGTGAGCAAGACCAAACCCGCCCAAGCCGTGCGTGAAGCCTATGCCGCCGGGATGCGTGATTTTGGCGAAAACTATCTGCAGGAGGCCCTGGGCAAGCAGGCCGAATTAACCGACCTGCCCTTGAGTTGGCACTTCATCGGCCCCATTCAATCGAACAAGACTCGCGCCATCGCCGAGAATTTCGCTTGGGTGCATTCCGTGGACCGTCTCAAAATTGCACAACGCCTGTCCGAGCAACGCCCGGTGGACCTGCCTGCGCTGAATATCTGCATCCAGGTCAATGTCAGTGGCGAGGCCAGCAAGTCCGGCTGCACCCCCGCCGACCTGCCGGCCCTGGCCAACGCCATCAGCGCCCTGCCGCGCTTGAAGCTGCGGGGCTTGATGGCGATTCCCGAGCCGACGGACGATCGGGCCGAACAAGACGCCGCGTTTTCCAGCGTGCGCGACCTGCAAAACAACCTGAACCTGCCGCTCGACACACTTTCCATGGGCATGAGCCACGACCTTGAGTCGGCCATCGCCCAAGGCGCCACCTGGGTGCGGATCGGTACCGCCCTGTTTGGCGCCCGCGACTACGGCCAGCCATGAAATGGCTGACATCCATCTAAGTAAGGACCTGTCATGAGCAACACGCGTATTGCCTTTATCGGCGCCGGCAACATGGCGGCCAGCCTGATCGGCGGCCTGCGGGCCAAGGGCCTGGAAGCGGCGCAGATCCGCGCCAGCGATCCGGGCGCCGAGACCCGTGCCCGCGTCAGCGCCGAGCACGGTATCGAAACCTTCGCCGATAACGCCGAAGCCATCCAAGGTGTCGATGTGATCGTACTGGCGGTCAAGCCACAGGCCATGAAGGCCGTGTGCGAAAGCCTGCGCCCAAGCCTTCAGCCACACCAACTGGTGGTGTCGATCGCCGCCGGTATCACCTGCGCCAGCATGAACAACTGGCTCGGCGCGCAACCGATCGTGCGTTGCATGCCCAACACCCCGGCGCTGCTGCGCCAGGGTGTGAGCGGTTTGTACGCCACCCACGAGGTGACCGCCGAGCAACGTGACCAGGCCCAGGAACTGCTGTCCGCCGTGGGCATCGCCCTGTGGCTGGAACAGGAGCAGCAACTGGACGCGGTCACCGCCGTGTCGGGCAGCGGCCCGGCTTACTTCTTCCTGCTGATCGAGGCCATGACCGCCGCCGGCGTGAAACTGGGCCTGCCACAGCAAGTCGCCGAGCAACTGGCCGAGCAAACCGCCCTGGGCGCCGCGAAAATGGCTGTCTCCAGTGAAGTGGACGCTGCCGAGTTGCGCCGTCGCGTCACCTCCCCCGGCGGCACCACGCAGGCTGCCATCGAATCGTTCCAGGCCGGGGGCTTTGAAGCCCTGGTGGAAAAAGCACTGGGTGCCGCAGCACATCGTTCGGCTGAAATGGCCGAGCAGCTGGGCAAATAGTCGTCCCCCTACAAAGGAATAAATGATGCTTGGACTCAATGACGCCGTCATCTTCATCATCCAGACCTTGGGCAGCCTGTACCTGCTGATCGTGCTGATGCGTTTTATCCTGCAACTGGTGCGGGCGAACTTCTACAACCCGCTGTGCCAATTCGTGGTGAAGGCCACCCAACCGCTGCTCAAGCCCCTGCGTCGAGTGGTCCCGAGCATGTTCGGCCTGGACATGTCGTCGCTGGTGCTGGCGCTGCTGCTGCAGATCCTGCTGTTCGTGCTGGTCTTGATGCTCAAGGGCTACCTGCCTTACACCGTGCTGCTGTTGCCATGGGCACTGATCGGGATCTTCTCGTTGTTTTTGAAGATCATCTTCTGGTCGATGATCATCAGCGTGATCCTGTCCTGGGTCGCGCCGGGTAGCCGCAGCCCAGGTGCCGAGCTGGTGTCTCAGATCACCGAGCCGGTGCTCGCGCCGTTCCGCCGCTGGGTGCCCAACCTGGGCGGCCTGGATATTTCGCCGATCTTCGCGTTTATCGCGATCCAGCTGATACAAGGCTGGGGCATCCCGTACCTGGCTGACTTCGCGAACATGCCCAAGGAACTGTTCGGACTGATCTGACAGGCGGAGCAAATGCAGGAGGGGCGGGGCGACGATTCGACTTGCTCCCTCCCACATTTGGCCTTTGCTTGCCGCTGGGTGCATCGGTCTTTAGACTTACGCCTCATTTAAACGAGAGCAGGGTCGATGCCAACTGCCTTCCCCCCCGATTCTGTTGGACTGGTCGTGCCCCAAGTGGCGCACTTCAGCGAACCACTGGCCCTGGCCTGTGGTCGTTCGCTGCCTGCCTATGACCTGATTTATGAAACCTACGGCCAACTGAACGCCACGGCGAGCAATGCCGTGCTGATCTGCCACGCCCTCTCCGGTCATCATCACGCCGCTGGTTTCCACAGCGTTGACGAGCGCAAGCCTGGCTGGTGGGACAGTTGCATCGGCCCCGGCAAGCCCATCGACACCAATAAGTTCTTTGTCGTCAGCCTGAACAACCTCGGCGGCTGCAATGGCTCCACCGGCCCCAGCAGCCTCAACCCGGAAACCGGCAGGCCGTTCGGCGCCGACTTCCCCGTACTCACTGTGGAAGACTGGGTGCACAGCCAGGCGCGCCTCGCCGACCTGCTGGGTATCCGGCAATGGGCCGCGGTGATCGGCGGCAGCCTGGGCGGCATGCAGGCCCTGCAATGGACCATCACGTATCCGGATCGCGTGCGCCATTGCCTGGCCATCGCCTCGGCGCCCAAATTGTCGGCGCAGAACATCGCCTTCAACGAAGTGGCGCGCCAGGCCATCCTCACCGATCCCGAGTTCCACGGCGGTTCGTTCCAGGAAGCCGGTGTGATCCCCAAGCGCGGCTTGATGCTGGCGCGAATGGTCGGGCACATCACCTACCTGTCCGATGACTCCATGGGCGAGAAATTCGGCCGTGGCCTCAAGAGCGAGAAGCTCAACTACGACTTTCACAGCGTCGAGTTCCAGGTGGAAAGCTACCTGCGTTATCAGGGCGAGGAGTTCTCCGGGCGTTTCGACGCCAACACCTACCTGCTGATGACCAAGGCCCTGGACTACTTCGACCCGGCAGCCAACCACGACGACGACCTGGCGAAAACCTTCGAGGGCGCCACCGCCAAGTTCTGCGTCATGTCGTTCACCACCGACTGGCGCTTCTCGCCGGCTCGCTCCCGAGAGCTGGTGGATGCGCTGATGGCGGCCAAGAAAGACGTCTGCTACCTGGAGATCGATGCACCGCAAGGCCATGACGCCTTCCTGATTCCGATCCCGCGCTACCTCCAGGCTTTCAGCAACTACATGAACCGCATTACTTTGTGAGAACGCCATGAGAGCCGACCTGGACATCATCCAAGACTGGATCCCCGCCGGCAGCCGCGTGCTCGACCTGGGCTGCGGCGATGGCGAACTGCTGAGCTGGCTGCGCGACAACAAGCAAGTCACCGGCTACGGCCTGGAAAACGACCCGGACAACATCGCCCAGTGCGTGGCCAAGGGCATCAACGTGATCGAGCAGGACCTGGACAAGGGCCTGGGCAACTTCGCCAGCAACAGCTTCGATATCGTGGTGATGACCCAGGCCCTGCAAGCGGTGCACTACCCGGACCGCATCCTCGACGAAATGCTGCGCGTGGGTCGCCAGTGCATCATCACCTTCCCCAACTTCGGGCACTGGCGCTGCCGCTGGTACCTGGCGACCAAGGGCCGCATGCCAGTCTCGGATTTCCTGCCGTACACCTGGTACAACACGCCGAACATCCACTTCTGCACCTTCGAAGACTTCGAAGCCCTGTGTGGCGAGCGTGAAGCCAAGGTGATCAACCGCCTGGCCGTCGATCAACAGCATCGTCACGGCTGGGCAAGCAAGCTATGGCCCAATCTGTTGGGCGAAATTGGTATCTATCGGGTCAGCAGCCCTGGCCTGACGGATCACAAGATTGCCGTCTAATCATTTTCAAGAGGGACGATCATGAGTCGCTTGGCTATTTTTCTACTGACTGCATGCCTGGGCGCCAGCGCCATGGCGGCGGACACTATCGACGCTAATCGCAAGAAAGACTTCGGTGATATCACCGTTCATTACAACACCTTCACCTCCAGCTTCCTGCAGCCGGAAACCGCCCAGAAAGTCGGCGTGGTGCGCAGCAAGGAGAAGGGCTTGATCAATGTGACCGTGATCAAGGGCGTAACCCCGGTGGCAGCGCAGGTGACAGGCACCATCAAGGACCTGGGCGGCAAGAGTGAGATCCTGACGTTCAAGCAAATCGACGAGAAAGGCGGGATCAATTACCTCGCGCCGTACTCCGTGACGCAGCGGGAATACAAGACGTTTACCATCAATGTGGAAACCGGCGGCAAAGCCCATAGCTTCCAATTCAACCAGGAACTGTTTCCGGCGGAATGATGAACCTTACTCAACTCGTATTGGCCAGCCATAACGCCGGCAAGCTCAAAGAACTCCAGGCCATGCTCGGCGAATCCGTGCAGCTGCGCTCCATCGGCGAGTTCAGCCAGGTGGAGCCGGAAGAGACCGGCCTGTCGTTCGTCGAGAACGCCATCCTCAAGGCGCGCAATGCCGCACGCATCTCGGGCCTTCCGGCGCTGGCGGACGACTCTGGCCTGGCGGTGGACTTCCTCGGCGGCGCGCCGGGTATCTACTCGGCGCGTTATGCCGATGGCAAGGGCGATGCGGCCAACAACGCCAAGCTGCTGGACGCGCTCAAGGACGTGCCGGACGCGATGCGCGGCGCGCAGTTCGTCTGTGTGCTGGCCTTGGTACGGCATGCCGATGACCCGCTGCCGATCCTCTGCGAAGGCCTGTGGCACGGGCGCATCCTGCACGCGGCCAGCGGTGAGCACGGTTTTGGCTATGACCCGCTGTTCTGGGTGCCGGAGCGCAATGTCTCCAGTGCCGAATTGAGCCCGGCCGACAAGAACCAGATCAGCCACCGTGCCCGCGCAATGGATTTGCTGCGCCAGCGCCTGGGCTTGAAATGACCCGGAACACCTCCGCGCAGCCGCTGATCCACGGTGGCGCGCAAACACCTCGGGCGGCGCTGCCGGTGCTGCCGCCCCTGGCGCTGTACATCCACATCCCGTGGTGCGTGCGCAAATGCCCTTACTGCGACTTCAACTCCCACACCGCCAGCAAGGTGCTGCCTGAAGAAGAGTATGTGGACGCCTTGCTGGCCGACCTCGATCAGGACCTGCACGCGGTGTATGGGCGCGAACTGAGTTCGATCTTCTTCGGCGGCGGCACGCCAAGCCTGTTCAGCGCTGCGGCGCTGGGCCGATTGCTCAAAGGCGTGGAAGCACGCATCCCGTTTGCCGGCGACATCGAGATCACCCTGGAAGCCAACCCCGGCACGTTCGAGCAAGAGAAGTTCGTCGCCTACCGCGCGCTGGGGATCAACCGGCTGTCCATCGGCATCCAGAGCTTCCAGCAGGCAAAGCTTGAGGCCCTGGGCCGCATCCACAACGGCGACGAAGCCGTACGCGCCGCCGGGATGGCGCGCCAGGCCGGGTTCGACAACTTCAACCTGGACCTGATGCACGGCTTGCCCGACCAGTCCCTGGACGATGCGTTGAGCGACCTGCGCCAGGCCATCGCGCTCAAACCCACACACCTGTCCTGGTACCAGTTGACCCTGGAACCCAACACCGTGTTCTGGAACCAGCCGCCCGCGCTGCCGGAAGACGACACCCTGTGGGACATCCAGGAAGCCGGCCAGGCGCTGCTGGCCGAACACGGTTACGCACAATACGAAGTGTCGGCCTACGCCCAGCCCGGGCGCCCGGCGCGGCATAACCTCAACTACTGGAGTTTCGGCGACTTTATCGGCATCGGCGCCGGGGCCCACGGCAAGCTCAGCCATCCGGACGGGCGCATTGTGCGCACCTGGAAGACCCGCGCGCCGAAGGACTACCTCAACCCGGCCAAAAGCTTCCAGGCCGGGGCGAAGGAGCTGACCAACGAAGAGTTGCCGTTCGAGTTCCTGATGAACGCCCTGCGCCTCACCGAGGGCGTCGACGCCACGCTCTACGCCGAACGCACCGGCCTCGACCTGGCGAGCCTCGACGAGGCGCGGCGCGAGGCAGAACAAAGTGGCTTAATGCAGGTCGAACCGTCACGCCTGGCGGCCACCGATCGCGGGCAACTCTTTCTCAATGACCTGCTGCAGAAGTTTTTGAGCTGATCGCTCTAAGGAAATCGAATGGATCTGGTACTCGACCTGCTCGCCACGGTATCCCGCTGGAGCCGCAGCAACCTGTCGGAAATCTCCCTGGCCCTTGTGGGCTGTTTGCTGGTGCTGTTTGGCGCCGACATCAAGGGCTGGGTCGAAGCACGCCTGGGCAGCGTTGCCGGCGCGTTGCGCGTACCGTTGATGGCCCTGCTGTGCATGATCGGCAGTGGTGCGGCGCTGATCTACGCCACGCCGTGGATTGTGCGGGGATTGAGCCAGTTCAATAACTACAGCCTGGCGCCGGTGCTGGTGGTGGTGCTGGTGTTGATTGGCGTCGTCGCCGATCGCCGCTGACCTCAAATCCAACACAAAACAACTGTGGGAGGGGGCAAGCCCGCTCCCACATTTTTTACTGCATTCCAAGCCAGGGACTTGTCAGTCGACTTTCTCGAACTTCAAATCCCAAACCCCATGCCCCAGCCGCTCACCACGCCGCTCGAACTTGGTGATCGGGCGTTCGGCCGGGCGTGGTACGCATTTGCCGTCTTGCGCCAGGTTGCGGTAGCCAGGGGCAACGTCCATCACTTCCAGCATGTATTCGGCATAGGGTTCCCAGTCGGTAGCCATATGCAGGACACCGCCGACTTTCAGCTTGCTGCGCACCAGTTCCGCGAAGGAGGCCTGGACGATGCGGCGCTTATGGTGACGGCTCTTGTGCCATGGGTCGGGGAAGAACAGCATCAGGCGGTCGAGGCTGTTGTCGGCGATGCAGCGGTTGAGCACTTCGATCGCGTCGCAGTCATAGACCCGCAGGTTGGTCAGGCCTTGAGTCAGCACGCCATTAAGCAGCGCACCGACACCTGGGCGGTGGACTTCCACGCCGATGAAATCCTGTTCCGGCGAGGCCGCGGCCATTTCCAGCAGGGAGTGGCCCATGCCGAAACCGATTTCCAGGGAACGCGGGGCCGAACGGCCGAACACCTGGTCATAGTCCACCGGCGCATCGGCCAGGGGCAGGACGAACAGCGGCGTACCTTGCTCCAGGCCCTTTTGCTGGCCCTCGGTCATGCGGCCGGCGCGCATCACAAAACTCTTGATGCGGCGGTGCTTGGACTCGTCGCCTTCTTCCACGGTGTTCGGCGTTTCGTTTGATTCAGTCATCAATGGCTCTTACTTGATCAGACCATCCAGCGGCGAAGAGGCGCTGGCGTAGAGTTTTTTTGGCATGCGCCCGGCAAGGTAGGCCAGGCGGCCGGCGACGATGGCGTGTTTCATGGCTTCGGCCATCAGCACCGGGTGCTGGGCGTGGGCGATGGCCGAGTTCATCAGCACCGCGTCACAGCCCAGTTCCATGGCGATGGTGGCGTCGGAGGCGGTACCGACACCGGCGTCCACCAAGACCGGGATCTTGGCTTCTTCGAGGATTATCTGCAGGTTGTACGGATTGCAGATACCCAGCCCGGAACCGATCAGGCCGGCCAGCGGCATCACGGCGATACAGCCGATTTCGGCCAGTTGGCGGGCGATGATCGGGTCATCGCTGGTGTAGACCATCACGTCAAAACCTTCCTTGACCAGGGTTTCTGCGGCCTTGAGGGTTTCGATCACGTTGGGGAACAGGGTTTTCTGGTCAGCCAGCACTTCCAGCTTGACCAGGTTGTGGCCGTCGAGCAGTTCACGGGCCAGGCGGCAGGTACGCACGGCTTCGATAGCGTCGTAGCAACCGGCGGTGTTCGGCAGGAAGGTGTAGCGATCCGGCGACAGCACGTCGAGCAGGTTCGGCTCGCCCTCGATCTGGCCGAGGTTGGTGCGGCGCACGGCGAAGGTCACGATCTCGGCGCCCGAGGCTTCGATGGCCTGGCGGGTTTCTTCCATGTCGCGGTACTTGCCGGTGCCGACCAGCAGACGGGACTGGTAGGTACGACCGGCCAGGACGAAGGGCTTGTCGTTGCGAACGATGCTCATGGGAAATCCTCGAAATGGGGTGAGGTTCTGCAGAATCCGGGGCTACATAAACGCGCGGGACTAGCCGCCGCCGATGGCGTGGACCACCTCGACCTGGTCACCCTCGGTGAGCGTGGTCTCGGCGTGCTGGCTACGCGGGACGATATCCAGGTTGAGTTCCACTGCGACGCGACGCCCGGTCAGGTCCAGACGGGTCAGCAGGGCCGCAACGGTTTCACCGTCGGGCAGTTCAAGGGATTCGCCGTTCAACTGAATGCGCATGCCAGGGGCCGCCATCGTTTTTAGGGGCCAGCATTCTAGCGCGATTGAGACCTGAAGGTCAGCTTCAAGCGTCAAGCGGTCACAGTTGCAAGCGCCATGCTGCCAGCCCCAACAGGAACCAGCCAGACAGGAAGGCCAGGCCCCCGAACGGCGTGATGATGCCGAGCTTGCTGATGCCGGTCATGGTCAGCACATACAAGCTGCCGGAGAACAACAGGATCCCGACTACGAACGAGATGCCAGCCCACGTTACCAGCCGGCCCGGCAGGTGCGCGGCCAGCAACGCCACGCCGAACAGCGCCAGGGTGTGCACCAACTGATAAGTCACGCCGGTGTGAAAGATCGCCAGGTACTCGGCGCTGAGGCGGCTTTTCAGGCCATGGGCGGCGAACGCACCGAGGGCGACACCGGTGAAGCCGAAAAAGGCAGCCAGCATCAGAAAGCTACGCAGCATGAGGAACTCCAGTCAGACTCATTGGACAGGGTCTGTATAATGGCCCGCTCAACGGGTTCGGCCAAGCCATCTCTATGCTGCGTGTCCTCTTCAAACGCCTTCTCAACGTCGTGAAATGGTTTGCCATCGGCAGTGTTCTGCTGGTGCTGCTGTTCCGTGTCGTCCCGCCGCCCTTCACCGCGCTGATGGTGGAGCGAAAGGTCGAATCCTGGTTCGACGGCGAACCCATTGACCTGCAACGCACCTGGGTGCCGTGGGACGAGCTCTCCGACGACCTGAAAGTGGCGGTGATGGCCGGTGAAGACCAACGCTTCCCGCAGCATTGGGGCTTTGATTTCGGCGCGATCCAGGCAGCGCTCCTGCACAACGAGCGCGGCGGTTCGATCCGGGGCGCGAGCACGCTGAGCCAGCAGGTGTCGAAAAACCTGTTCCTGTGGGCGGGTCGCAGTTATTTGCGCAAAGGCCTGGAAGCCTGGTTTACCGGGCTGATCGAGGTGTTGTGGCCCAAGCAGCGGATTCTTGAGGTGTACCTCAACAGCGTGGAATGGGATGAAGGCGTGTTTGGCGCGCAAGCGGCGGCGCGACATCACTTTGGCGTAAGTGCCAAGGGGTTATCACGGCAGCAGGCCAGCTACCTGGCGGCGGTGTTGCCTAATCCACGGGTGTGGAGTGCCAGCCATCCGACCGCGTATGTGGCGCGACGGGCAGCCTGGATTCGCCAGCAGATGAGCCAGCTGGGCGGAGAGGGTTACTTGGTGGAACTGAACAATTCCCGCAAAGCGCCTTGGTCCGACTGATACAACACAAAACAAATGTGGGAGGGGCTTACCCCCTCCCACATGTTCAGGCGGCGATCGACAACTTCAGCTTGTTCATCGCGCTTTTCTCAAGCTGGCGAATGCGCTCGGCCGACACGTTGTACTTCTGCGCCAGGTCGTGCAGCGTGGCTTTTTCTTCCGCCAGCCAGCGCTGGTAGAGGATGTCACGGCTGCGGTCGTCCAGCACTTCCAGCGCTTCGTGCAGGTTGTGGTTGGAGTTGTCGCTCCAGTCGGCGTCTTCCAGTTGACGCGCCGGGTCGTACCGGTGGTCTTCCAGGTAATTGGCCGGCGATTGGAAAGCGCTGTCGTCGTCCGCTTCGGCGGCCGGGTCGAAGGCCATGTCATGGCCGGTCAGGCGGCTTTCCATCTCGCGCACTTCACGGGGCTCCACGCCGAGGCTTTCGGCCACGCGGTGGACTTCCTCGTTGTTCAGCCACGCCAGGCGTTTTTTCTGGCTGCGCAGGTTGAAGAACAGCTTGCGCTGGGCCTTGGTGGTCGCGACTTTCACGATGCGCCAGTTGCGCAGGATGAACTCGTGGATTTCCGCCTTGATCCAGTGCACGGCAAACGACACCAGGCGCACGCCCATCTCAGGGTTGAAGCGCTTTACAGCCTTCATCAGGCCGACGTTGCCTTCCTGGATCAGGTCAGCCTGGGCCAGGCCGTAGCCGCTATAGCTACGGGCGATATGTACGACAAAACGCAGGTGGGCGAGCACCATCTGCCGAGCCGCCCCCAAATCCTGCTCATAGTAGAGACTCTCGGCCAGTTCACGCTCCTGCTCGGGCGTCAGCAATGGAATGCTGTTGACCGTGTGCACATAGGCTTCCAGGTTCGCACCCGGGACCAAGGCATAAGCAGGTTGCAAAGAAGTGGTCATACGAAAAAACCTCCGACTCACATAACTCGTGCAGTTCAGCACTGCGAAAATTGACCGGGAACCGTAGGACAAGTTCCCTAAACCACTGATACGGTCAATACAAACGAAACCACATTACCCTGACATTAACTACTTCGGTGCCAGCTCGCGTAAATGCCGTGCGACCGCAATCCAGGCACCGATATAACCCAACAATACCGCGCCAAGCAAGAGCGACAGACCATCGGCAACCGGCACCCCGGCCAGGGCAAAATCGCTGCCGTACAAGCCGGCAAGCCCGACAACCGCGTCGTTCAGCCAGTTCAGGCCGAATGCCAGCACGCCCCAGGACAAAATCCCCGCACCCAGGCCATAAAGCGCGCCCATGTACAGAAAAGGCCGACGCACATAGCTGTCCGTGCCGCCGACCAGTTTAATCACTTCTATCTCGGTGCGACGGTTTTCAATATGAAGACGAATGGTATTACCTATCACCAAAAGTAATGCAGACACCAACAGCACCGTCAGGCCGAATACAAAGCGGTCGCCCAGCTTGAGGATCGCCGCCAGGCGCTCCACCCAGACTAGATCAAGTTGCGCCTGTTGCACCTTCGGCATCTCTGCGAGTTTTTGTCGCAGGGCTTCAAGGCCCGCCTTGTCGACTTCATTCGGCGTCACCAGCACCACGCCCGGCAGCGGGTTCTGCGGCAGCTCTTTCAGCGCCTCGCCCAGGCCGGACTGTTGCTGGAACTCCTCAAGGGCCTGGTCGCGGCTGACGTACTCGGCGTCCGCGACGCCCGGCATGTTCTTGATATCGTCCCGTAGTGCTTCGCCTTCCTTGGTGCTGGCATCCAGGTTCAGGTACAGGGAAATCTGTGCCGCACGCTGCCAGGAACCGCCCAGGCGCTCGACATTATTAAGCAGCAGCGACAAGCCCATCGGCAGGCTCAGGGCAACGGCCATCACCAGGCAGGTAAAAAAGCTGCCGATCGGCTGCTTGCCCAGGCGACGCAGGCTGTCCAGCAGGCTGGCGCGATGGCTTTCGATCCAGGCGCGCAGCAGGGTACTGAAGTCCGGGCCGTCATCGTCGTCGTGTTTTTTCTTTTTCGGCTGCGGATCAGCCGGTTTCGGCGCCACGCGCTCGGAAACCTTGGGGCTACGTGTTGCACTCATACGCCAGCCTCCCCGTCACCGATCAGGCGACCGCGTTGCAGGGTCAGCATGCGATGGCGCATGCGGGCGATCAGCGCCAGGTCATGGCTGGCGATCAGTACGCTGGTGCCCAGACGATTGATGTCTTCGAATACACCCATGATCTCGGCCGCCAGGCGCGGGTCGAGGTTACCGGTGGGTTCGTCCGCCAGCAGCAAGGCCGGGCGATGGACGATGGCGCGGGCAATGCCGACGCGCTGTTGCTGGCCGGTGGACAGGTCGCCGGGGTAGAGGTCGGTCTTGTCCGACAGCGCCACGCGCTCCAGGGCCGAATCCACGCGCTTGACGATTTCGGCCTTGGACAGCCCAAGAATCTGCAACGGCAAGGCAATGTTGTTGAACACCGTGCGATCGAACAGCAACTGGTGGTTCTGGAACACCACGCCGATCTGGCGGCGCAGGAACGGGATCTGCGCATTACTGATGGTGGCCAGGTCCTGGCCCGCCAGCAGCAACTTGCCCGTGGTCGGGCGTTCCATGGCCAGCAGCAGGCGCAACAGCGTACTCTTGCCGGCCCCCGAGTGACCGGTGACAAACAAGAACTCGCCGCGACGCACTCGAAAGCTCAGCTCATGCAAGCCCACATGCCCGTTGGCATAGCGTTTACCGACCTGTTCGAATCGAATCATGAACGCTCCCGCTCGGCAAACAGTGCCTGGACAAAGGGTTCGGCTTCAAAGGTGCGCAGGTCGTCGATGCCTTCACCGACGCCGATATAACGAATCGGCAACCCGAACTGCTTGGCCAACGCAAAGATCACGCCGCCTTTGGCCGTGCCGTCGAGCTTAGTCAATGCCAGGCCGGTCAGTTGCACCGTCTGGTTGAATTGCTTGGCCTGGCTGATGGCGTTCTGGCCGGTGCCGGCGTCCAACACCAGCAGCACTTCGTGGGGCGCGTCTGCATCCAGCTTGCCGATGACGCGGCGCACTTTCTTCAGCTCTTCCATCAAATTGTCTTTGGTGTGCAGGCGACCGGCGGTATCGGCGATCAGCACATCAATGTTGCGGGCCTTGGCGGCTTGCACCGCGTCGAAGATCACCGAAGCGGAGTCGGCGCCGGTGTGCTGGGCGATCACCGGGATCTTGTTGCGCTCACCCCAAACCTGCAATTGCTCAACGGCGGCGGCGCGGAAGGTGTCACCGGCGGCCAGCATGACTTTCTTGCCTTCCAGTTGCAGCTTCTTGGCCAGTTTGCCGATGGTGGTGGTCTTGCCGGCGCCGTTGACGCCCACCACCAGGATCACAAACGGCTTGTTCGGGGTGATCACCAGCGGGGCTTCCACGGGTTTGAGCATGGCAGCCAGTTCGGCCTGCAAGGATTTGTAGAGCGCATCGGCATCGGTCAGTTGCTTGCGCGCGACCTTCTGGGTCAGGCTCTGGATGATCACGGCGGTGGCTTCGACGCCCACGTCTGCGGTGAGCAGGCGGGTCTCGATGTCTTCCAGCAGTTCGTCATCAATGACTTTCTTGCCCAGGAACAGGCTGGCCATGCCTTCGCCGATGCTGGCGCTGGTCTTGCTCAGGCCTTGCTTGAGACGGGCGAAGAAGCCGGTTTTGCTGGCTTCTGGAGATGGGGCGAGCGGTTCTGGCTCGACAACCTCAACGGGTGCAGCAACCACAACAGGCACAGGCGCAGGGACTTCCACGACGAGCGGCGCTTCGACCACCACCTCAACCGGCTCAACCACCGCAGGAATCGGCGGCGCCACGTGTTCAGCCTGCACGTCTTCGACCAATGCCACAGGCTCTTCGGCCACCGGCAACTCAGGCCACGGCTTGTGCTCAGGTTCCGGCTCCGGCTCCGGCACAGCCTCAACCACTGGCTGCAACACCGGTTCAGCCATCGGCAACACCACCGGCGCAGGCGCTTCGGCAACCGGTTCGGCTTCTATTACGGGTTCGGGGATCGGCTCAACTTGAACCTGTGGCTGTTCGACAACGGTTTCCTGCGGCTTTTTGCGCAGCCATCCGAACAGGCCTTTTTTCTCGCCAGCCGCAGCTGGGGTCTTCTTGTCGTCGTTGGAACCAAACATGGAGACGGCTATCTCAAGGTAGCGACGCGCCAGAGGGGCGCGCCGGTAAATAAAATTCGATGCGTAACAGACTGTTTTTTAGCCAGCTCGTTCATGCGCAACATTTTGTAAGGCCAAAATAGGGCCTCAACAAGACTGCCGCAGTGGCCGTCCGTATATTCGACCAGTATCCTAGCACCTCCTCGCCCGCCGACGCTAAGACCAAGCGGGCAGCCCAACAGGTTTAAAAACGAATGAATGCTCTAGCCCGCCGCGCCGCAGGCCTGCTGTTCAGCACAGTTTGTCTGCCTCTTTCAGCTTTCGCTGCCGACCCACAACCCACCCATGAATTCACCCTGGACAACGGCCTCAAGGTCGTCGTGCGCGAAGATCATCGCGCCCCGGTGGTGGTTTCCCAGGTTTGGTACAAGGTGGGTTCGAGCTACGAAACCCCGGGCCAGACCGGTTTGTCCCACGCCCTGGAGCACATGATGTTCAAGGGCAGCGCCAAAGTCGGACCCGGCGAAGCCTCGCTGATCCTGCGCGACCTGGGCGCGGAAGAAAACGCGTTCACCAGCGACGACTACACCGCGTACTACCAAGTGCTGGCCCGCGACCGCCTGGGCGTGGCCTTCGAACTGGAAGCCGACCGCATGGCCAGCCTGCGCCTGCCGGCCGACGAGTTCAGCCGCGAAATCGAGGTAATCAAAGAAGAACGCCGCCTGCGCACCGACGATAACCCAATGTCCAAGGCCTTCGAGCGCTTCAAGGCGATGGCTTTCCCGGCCAGCGGCTACCACACGCCGACCATCGGCTGGATGGCTGACCTGGACCGCATGAAAGTCGAAGAACTGCGCCACTGGTACCAATCCTGGTACGTGCCGAACAACGCCACCCTGGTGGTGGTCGGCGACGTCACCCCGGACGAGGTGAAGAACCTGGCCCAGCGCTACTTTGGCCCGATCCCCAAGCGTGACGTGCCACCGGCCAAGATCCCGATGGAACTGGCCGAGCCTGGCGAGCGCCTGTTGACCATGCACGTGCAGACCCAATTGCCGAGCGTCATGCTCGGTTTCAACGTACCCAGCCTGGCGACCGCCGACGACAAACGCTCGGTGCAAGCCTTGCGCCTGATCTCGGCCCTGCTGGACGGCGGCTACAGTGCACGTATCTCGGAGCAGTTGGAGCGTGGTGAAGAGCTGGTTTCCGCCGCCTCCACCAATTACGACGCCTATACCCGTGGCGATACGCTGTTCATGCTGTCGGCCACTCCCAACCAGCAGAAGAAAAAGACCATCGCCCAAGCCGAAGCTGGCCTGTGGCGCCTGCTGGACGAGCTCAAAGCCAAGCCGCCGACCGCCGAGGAACTGGAGCGTATCCGCGCCCAAGTGATTGCCGGCCTGGTCTACCAGCGGGACTCGATCACCAGCCAGGCCACGGCCATCGGCTCCCTGGAAACCGTTGGCCTGTCCTGGAAACTGATGGATTCCGAGCTGGCCGACCTGCAAAGCGTGACCCCGGAAGATATCCAAAAGGCCGCGCGCACCTATTTCACCCGCGAACGTCTGAGTGTCGCCCATGTTCTGCCTGAGGAGACCGCTCATGAGTGATCGCAAAAGCAGCCGCCTGATCTTCCCCGGCCTGATCGTCGTCACCCTGATCGCCGCCAGCGCCGTGTACTTCCTGCGTCCGAGCGACTCCGTCGCCAGCCCGGCATTGGAAAAAGCCCAATCGAGCAACAAGCTGCAATCCCTGGCAGAGCTGGACGGCAAGGCGCCGACCAACCGCAAGCTCGAAGTGCAAACCTGGACCACCGCCGAAGGCGCCAAGGTGCTGTTCGTTGAAGCCCATGAACTGCCGATGTTCGACGTGCGCATCCTGTTCGCCGCCGGCAGCAGCCAGGACGGCAACGTGCCGGGCCTGGCCTTGATGACCAACGCCATGCTCAACGAAGGCGTGCCGGGCAAGGATGTCAGCCAGATCGCCAGTGGCTTTGAAGGCCTGGGCGCCGACTTCGGCAATGGCGCTTACCGCGACATGGCGCTGGTGTCCCTGCGCAGCCTGAGTGCCAGCGATAAACGCGACGCCGCCCTGGCGCTGTTTGACGACGTGATCGGCAAGCCGACCTTCCCGGCCGACTCCCTGGCCCGCATCAAGAACCAGATCCTCGCCGGCTTTGAATACCAGAAGCAGAACCCCGGCAAACTGGCCAGCCTGGAGCTGTTCAAGCGCCTGTATGGCGACCACCCTTACGCGCACCCGAGCGAAGGCACCCCGCAAAGCGTGCCGAACATTAACCTGGCACAGCTGCAGGCGTTCCACGCCAAGGCGTACGCCGCCGGTAATGCGGTGATTGCAGTGGTGGGCGACCTGACCCGCGCCGAAGCCGAAGCCATGACCGCCAAGGTGTCCGCATCGCTACCTAAAGGCCCGGCGCTGGCGAAGATTGCCCAGCCAACCGAGCCAAAGGCCGGCCTGAGCCATATCGAGTTCCCGTCCAAGCAGACGCATTTGCTGTTTGCCCAACTGGGCATCGACCGCGCCGACCCTGACTACGCGGCCTTGTCCTTGGGTAACCAGATCCTCGGTGGCGGCGGCTTCGGCACCCGCTTGATGAGCGAAGTGCGTGAAAAGCGCGGGCTGACCTACGGCGTGTACTCCGGTTTCTCGCCGATGCAGGTGCGCGGCCCGTTCATGATCAACCTGCAGACCCGCGCCGAAATGAGCGGCGGCACCCTGCGCCTGGTCGAAGACGTAGTCGCCGATTACCTCAAGACCGGCCCGACGCAAAAAGAGCTGGATGACGCCAAGCGCGAGCTGGCCGGCAGCTTCCCGCTGTCTACCGCGAGCAACGCCGATATCGTCGGGCAGTTGGGCGCCATGGGTTTCTACAACCTGCCGCTGAGCTATCTGGAAGATTTCATGAAACAATCCCAGGCCCTGACCGTAGAGCAGGTCAAGGCCGCAATGAATAAACACTTGAGCGCCGACAAGATGGTCATCGTGACCGCCGGCCCGACGATTGCGCAAAAGCCACTACCGCCCCCCACTGATAAACCCGCCGAGCAGCCGCTCGGGGTTCCGGAGCATTAATGGCCAGTTCATCTCGCCCGAAAAAACCTGTCCACAACGTACACAACGGTGTGGGCCAACTGCGCATCATTGGCGGTGAATGGGGCAGCCGCAAGCTGAGCTTCCCCGACGTCGTGGGCCTGCGCCCAACGCCGGATCGCGTGCGTGAAACCCTGTTCAACTGGCTCGCGCCGTACATCGCGGGCGCCAAGGTGCTGGACCCGTTCGCCGGCAGTGGCGCGCTGTTCCTGGAGGCGCTGTCCCGTGGCGCGGCCCAGGCCCAGGCGCTGGATGCCAGCAATGTCGCGGTGTCCAGCCTCAAGGAACACCTGGGCACCCTGCGCTGCACCAATGGCCAGGTGCAGACCGCCGACGCCCTGCGCTACCTGGAAACCCAGGCGCCCAGTGCCTACGACGTGGTGTTCCTCGACCCACCGTTCAACCAGAACCTGTTGCCGACCGTGTGCGCCTTGCTCGAAGAGCGCCAATGGCTGGCACCGGACGCGTGGATCTACACTGAAAGCGAGACCGCGCCGTCTACCCTGGGTTTGCCGGGCGCCTGGCGCCTGCACCGGGAGCAGAAATCCGGTCGTGTGTATTACGCGCTGTGGCATCGATTGGTCGAAAGCGTCGCTTAAAATCTGTGGTGAGCAAGCCCGCTCACCACAGACAGTGAGTCAGCTCAAAACTGAGAGCGTCATGACACCGTCCTCCGACCAGTTCACCCCCGCCTTCGGCCTCGGCAACCCTCACCTGCAAACCCTGTGGGGGCCGCTGTGGCGGCCGACTACCCATATCGAACGCCAACGCGAACGCCTGTGGCTGGAAGACGGCGACTTTCTCGACCTCGACTGGCATGGCCCGCATGACGCGCAGGCGCCGTTGGTGCTGGTACTGCATGGGCTGACCGGCTCATCCAATTCCCCCTATGTGGCCGGCCTGCAAAAAGTCCTCGGCGCCCAAGGCTGGGCCAGTGCGGCCTTGAACTGGCGCGGCTGTTCGGGCGAGCCCAACCTGCTGGCGCGCAGCTATCACTCCGGCGCCAGCGAAGACCTCGCCGCCGCGATTGCGCACCTGCGCGCCAAGCGGCCGTTGGCGCCGCTGTATGCGGTGGGTTATTCGCTGGGGGGCAATGTGCTGCTCAAGCACCTGGGGGAAACCGGCGAGGCGTCCGGGCTGCAAGGTGCAGCGGCGGTGTCGGTGCCATTTCGCCTGGACCAGTGTGCAGACCGGATCGGGATAGGTTTCTCGCGGATTTATCAAAAGCACTTCATGAGTGAAATGCTCGCGTATATCCGCGTCAAACAAAGCCGTTTTTTACAGGATGGCCGCGCGGACGGGCTGAAAACCCTGGAAGCGCTTGGCTCGCTGGAGAAGATGCGCACCTTCTGGGACTTCGACGGCCGGGTCACCGCGCCGCTGCATGGGTTCTTGAGTGCCGAGGACTATTACCGTCGCGCGTCGAGTCGCTACTACCTGGGCGCGATCCGCACACCGACGCTGATTATCCAGGCGGCCGACGACCCGTTCGTGTTTGCCCACAGCTTGCCCGAGGCCAGTGAGCTATCGGCGTGCACCGAGTTTGAGCTGACGGCCAAGGGTGGGCACGTGGGCTTCGTCGATGGCTCGCTGAAACGCCCAGGCTACTACCTGGAGCGGCGCATACCGCAATGGTTATTGGCACGACACGGTTAAACATGTGAGAGGGGCAGGCCCCTCCCACATTCGGATTGGGTTTACACGACCGGGAACTCAGTCCCCCGTAGCGATTGCCCGCGTCGGATCGGTAATCCACTCGCTCCACGACCCCGCATACAACTTGCCCAACGGGTAACCCGCCAGGCTCAGGGCGAACAGGTTGTGGCAGGCCGTCACGCCCGAGCCGCAATACGCCACCAGTTCCTCCGGCGAGCGCCCCTGCAACTGCGCGGCGAAGCGCTGCTTGAGTTGCTCGGCCGGGAGGAAACGCCCGTCACTGCCCAGGTTTTCGTTGAACGCCGCACATTGCGCACCGGGGATATGCCCGGCAATCGGGTCGATAGGCTCCACCTCGCCGCGAAAACGCGCTTGAGCGCGGGCATCGATCAGGGTCAGGCCGGGTTGGCCCAGGCGTTTTTGCAGATGTTCGGCATCCAGCAGCAAGTGATTGTCCGGCGTGCCATCGAAAGTCCCACGCTCGATTACCGGCGCATCCAGGCTCAACGGGAAACCTGCGGCATGCCAGGCCTTGAGGCCGCCGTCCAGGATAAACACACCGTCACGCTTGCCCAGCCAGGCCAGCAGCCACCAGGCACGAGCCGCATAAGCGCCAGGGCCGTCGTCATACAGCACGATATCGGTGTCAGCATGGATACCCCATGCCCGCAGTTGCTCGGCGAAGGTGCCCGCCGCCGGTAACGGGTGACGACCGGTCACACCTTTGATCACCGGCCCGCTGAGATGGCGCTCCAGGTCGGCATATTGCGCACCGTCGATATGCCCTTCAGCGTAGCTGCAACGCCCGTAATCCGGGTCTTCCAAGGCAAAACGGCAATCCAGGATCACCAACCCCGCTGACGTCTGGCGCTCGGCCAATTGCTGGGGGCTGATCAGTTGGGCAAGCGGCATGATGGACTCCTGTGAACAGATTCGGGAAAGGTCCTACTTCACTTCTTCCAGTGCCTGGTTCAACGGCACGTAAAATTCTTTGAACAATGCATCCACCGCCTCTTTTGCCTGGGGCGTGACAAAGCCCGCCTCCAGCACCAGCACCTGATACACCCCGCGCTTGATGGCTTCGGCGCTCAGGTGGGCGGAATTTTCATTGGTGGTGCACAGGAAACGCACCCAGGAGGTGAGGATGATCCAGGCATTGAGGGTCAGGGCTTCGGTTTGCACCGGGTCCATGTTCAGGATGCCTGCATCGACAAACCCCTGGTAGATGGCGCCGCCCTGGATCAGGCAACGCTGGGAAAAACGCCGATAGCCGGTGGCCAGGTCCGGGTCGCTCTCCAGCAGGTGTTCAAGGTCGCGGTGCAGAAAACGGTAGCGCCACATGCCGGCCAGTACGGCCTGGAGATAAAAGCGCTTGTCCTCCACGACCATTGCACGCCCCTGGGGCGGACGCAGGAAACTGTCCACCAACGCTTCATATTCGCGAAACAGCACGGAGATGATCGCTTGCTTGTTGGGGAAGTGGTAGTACAGGTTGCCCGGCGAAATTTCCATATGGGCGGCGATATGGTTGGTGCTGATACTGCGCTCGCCCTGCTGGTTAAAAAGCTCCAGGCTGGTTTGCACAATACGCTCGCTGGTCTTTACTCGTGGTGCCATAGGGGAATCAGCTTCTGTACACGTGATAGGGCATCTTACGGCCTATCCTTGCCAGGATAAATCTGCATGTTGCTGCAATGTTATTTGACATTTTAGAGTAATGACTCTAAAAATCCACGCAGACCAATAACAATCGGTGCTGCGCCATGTCTGCCAACGTTGCCTACCTGCAAGATGCCCAGGCGCTGGATCAACTCCAGGACCTGTTCGACGCCCAACGCCGCGCCTACGCCGCCAACCCGATGCCGCCAGCTGCACAGCGCCAGCAGTGGCTCAAGGCCTTGCGGGATGTGCTCAGTGACGAGCGCCAGGCACTGATCCATGCGATCAGCCAGGATTTCAGCCAGCGCAGCGCCGACGAAACCCTGTTCGCCGAACTGATGCCCAGCCTGCATGGCATTCACTACGCCAGCAAACACCTAAAAGGCTGGATGAAACCTTCCCGCCGCGCTGTAGGCCTGGCCTTCCAACCCGCGTCAGCCAAAGTCATTTACCAACCCCTGGGCGTGGTCGGCGTGATCGTGCCGTGGAACTACCCGCTGTACCTGGCCATCGGCCCACTGGTCGGTGCGTTGGCGGCAGGCAACCGGGTGATGCTCAAGCTCAGCGAATCCACGCCCGCTACCGGCGAACTGCTCAAGGCGTTACTGGCGAGGGTTTTCCCCGAGGACCTGGTGTGCGTGGTGCTCGGCGAGGCCGAGGTGGGCATGGCGTTTTCCAAGCTGCGCTTCGATCACCTGCTGTTTACCGGCGCGACCAGTATTGGCAAGCACGTGATGCGCGCCGCTGCCGAACACCTCACGCCAGTCACCCTGGAACTGGGCGGCAAGTCGCCGGCCATTGTCTCCGCCGACGTACCGCTCAAGGACGCCTCCGAACGCATCGCCTTCGGCAAAGCCTTGAACGCCGGGCAAACCTGCGTGGCCCCGGACTACGTGCTGGTGCCGGAGGACCGCGTGGAGGGTTTCGTCGAGGCCTACAGCAAGGCGGTTCGCGGGTTTTATCCGACGCTGGCCGACAACCCGGACTACACCGCCATCATCAATGAGCGTCAATTGGCCCGGCTCAATGCCTACGTCAAGGACGCCACCGACAAGGGCGCCACCCTGATCCGGCTGTACGACCAGGGCCAGGCACGGCGCATGGCCCATAGCCTGCTGCTGAATGTCAGCGATGACATGACCGTGATGCAGGACGAAATCTTCGGCCCGGTGCTGCCGATCGTGCCTTATCGCGGCATCGACCAAGCCTTTGCCTACATCAACCAGCGCCCTCGCCCGCTGGCCCTGTATTACTTCGGCTACAACAAGCGCGAGCAGGACCGGGTCCTCCATGAGACCCATTCCGGCGGTGTCTGCCTGAACGACACCCTCCTGCACGTGGCCCAGGACGACATGCCCTTTGGCGGCATCGGCCCGTCGGGCATGGGCCACTACCACGGCCATGAAGGGTTCCTGACGTTCAGCAAGGCCAAGGGCGTGCTGGTGAAACAGCGCCTGAACGCGGCGAAATTGATCTACCCGCCCTACGGCAAATCGATCCAGAAACTGATCCAGAAGTTGTTTGTCCGCTGACACCGCCACCCACGGGATAACAATAACAATGAACCCTAGCCTCACGGATTCACCCGCGCTATCACGGCGCGGCGTCTTGAAAATCGGTCTGTGTGCCAGCGCCTTCCTGGCCACGGCCGGATTGGGCGCCAGCCTCAGCGGCTGCTCCAGCAGCACCCCGGCCAGCGGCTTTGCCATGTTGCGCAGCAGTGACCTGCCGTTTCTGCGCGCGGTGATCCCGGTGCTGCTCGAAGGCGTGGCCAGCGCCCAGGACGTGGTCGCCGGGATTGAAGACACGCTGAAAAAACTCGACTACAGCCTGCAGCACCTGTCGCCGGAGATGTTCAAGCTCACCCAGCAGCTGTTCGATGTGCTCGGCATGGGCATTACGCGTGGCCCGTTGACCGGCATCTGGGGCAGCTGGGAAAACGCCAGCGCGGAGCAGATCCGCAACTTCCTGCACCGCTGGGAAAACAGCTACCTGAACCTGCTGCGCATGGGCCAGGGCTCGCTGCTCAAGCTGGTGATCATGGCCTGGTACTTCCGGCCCGCCGCCTGGGCGCATTGCGGCTACCCCGGCCCGCCGAAGATCTGATTTGCATCCCTCACAATAAAAACAAGAGACGACCCTGATGCCCGTACCCGATCTGTTCCGCGACGGCCTGGCCCGCGGCTGGAAAACCCACAATGGCGCCGCCCTCGACAGCGACCTGACCCTGGAGGCCGACGTGGCCATCATCGGCAGCGGCGCCGGTGGCGGCACCACTGCCGAGATCCTCAGCGCCGCCGGCTACAAAGTGCTGTTGATCGAAGAAGGCCCGCTCAAGACCAGCAGCGACTTCAAGCTGCTGGAGGACGAGGCCTACGCCAGCCTGTATCAGGAAGGTATCGGCCGCATGAGCAAGGACGGCGCCATCACCATCCTGCAAGGCCGCGCGGTGGGCGGTACCACGCTGATCAACTGGACCTCCAGCTTCCGCACCCCGGACGCCACCCTCAGCCATTGGGCCAGCGAGTACGCGGTAAAAGGCCACAGCAGTGCAGAGATGGCACCGTGGTTCGAAAAGATGGAGCAGCGCCTGGGCATCGCACCGTGGGCCATCCCCCCGAATGCCAACAATGATGTGATCCGCAAAGGCTGCGAAAAGCTCGGCTACAGCTGGCATGTGATCCCGCGCAACGTCCGTGGCTGCTTCAACCTGGGTTATTGCGGCATGGGCTGCCCGGTCAACGCCAAGCAGTCGATGCTGGTGACCACCATCCCGTCTACCCTGGAAAAAGGCGGCGAGCTACTGTACCTGGCCCGCGCCGAGCAGCTCAAATACAGCGGCGACACCATCAGCAGCCTGGAATGCGTAGCGATGGACGCGCGCTGTGTGGCGCCTACCGGGCGCAGGATCAGCGTGAAGGCCAAGCATTACGTGCTGTCGGGCGGCGGCATCAACAGCCCGGCGCTGCTGATGCGCTCGGGTGCCCCCGACCCGCATTCGCGGCTGGGCAAGCGGACCTTTTTGCACTTGGTGAACTTCTCCGCCGCATTGTTCGACGAGGTGATCAACCCGTTCTACGGCGCGCCGCAGTCGATCTACTCCGACCATTTCCAGTGGCAGGACGGCACCACCGGCAAAATGTCCTACAAGCTTGAAGCGCCGCCCTTGCATCCAGCATTGGCCAGCACCTTGTTCGGCGGCTATGGCACGCAGAACGCCCTGGACATGGGCCAACTGCCCCATACCCACGCCATGCTCGCGCTGTTGCGTGACGGCTTTCACCCCGACAGCCAGGGCGGCAGCGTGGATTTACGCGGTGACGGTACGCCGGTGCTCGACTATCAGGTCTCACCCTATGCCTGGGACGGCCTGCGCCGGGCCTTCCACAGCATGGCCGAAATCCAGTTCGCGGCGGGCGCCAAGTCGGTCAAGCCCATGCACCATGACGCACGGTTCGTGAACACCTTGGCCGAGGCACGCAGCGTCATTGAGGGTTTGAATCTGGAATTGCACCGGACAACCCTGGGCAGCGCCCATGTGATGGGCGGTTGTGCCATGGGCGAAGATCCCAAAAATGCGGTGGCTGACAGCCTCGGTCGCCATCACCAATTGCGCAACCTGTCGATCCACGACGGTTCGTTATTCCCCACCAGTATTGGGGCCAACCCGCAATTATCGGTGTACGGATTAACCGCTCAACTGGCGACAGCCTTGGCCGAACGTCTGAAAACAGCGTGAAAAAACACGCCATTCGCGGTGTCTATACGGCTTTCTTATGCATAAGTTGACTTGGCCGACCGGGATGGCTGCGATACCATCCGGTTCCCCAACGGACTCCGCCAGGACGACGCGATGAACCGAGTGTTGTACCCAGGTACCTTCGACCCGATTACCAAAGGCCATGGCGATCTGGTCGAACGCGCCTCTCGTTTGTTCGACCATGTGATCATCGCAGTCGCGGCCAGCCCCAAGAAAAACCCGCTGTTCCCCCTGGAACAGCGCGTGGAGCTGGCGCGTGAGGTCACCAAGCACCTGCCCAACGTGGAAGTGGTGGGCTTTTCCACGTTGCTCGCGCATTTCGCCAAAGAGCAGAACGCCAATGTGTTCCTGCGTGGCCTGCGCGCGGTGTCGGACTTCGAATACGAATTCCAGTTGGCCAACATGAACCGCCAACTGGCGCCGGACGTGGAAAGCCTGTTCCTCACGCCGTCGGAACGTTATTCGTTCATTTCCTCGACGTTGGTGCGTGAAATTGCCGCTTTGGGCGGGGATATCACCAAGTTCGTGCACCCGGCCGTGGCTGATGCGCTGACGCTGCGCTTCAAGAAGTAATGTGGTGAGCGGGCTTGCCTCGCTCACCACGGCTCGCACTGCGGGCGCCAATGCGGCACAATTGCGCGCATTAGTTTTCAGATGCCTTGGCTGACAGCCCTGGCAGGAGTTTCCATGTCCTTGATCATCACCGACGATTGCATCAATTGCGACGTCTGCGAACCCGAGTGCCCGAACGCCGCCATCTCCCAGGGCGAAGAGATCTACGTGATCGACCCCAACCTGTGCACCCAGTGCGTCGGTCACTACGACGAGCCACAGTGCCAGCAAGTGTGCCCGGTGGATTGCATTCCGCTGGATGAAGCCCATCCGGAGACGGAAGAGCAGTTGATGGAGAAGTACCGGAAGATTACCGGTAAGGCTTGAGGTTCTTCAGCGCCTATCAGGGCCTCATCGGGGCATAAGTATCTACACATCTTGAGCCGAGCCCCCTGCGTAGCAGCTGTCGAGCCTTGGCGAGGCTGCGTCGGCGGTGTGTCAGACACGCCGCAAACGCAGCCTCGCCAAGGCTCGACAGCTGCTACGCGTTATCCTACTGAAGTTGTGTAGATACTTATGCTCATCGGGGGCAAGCCCCCGATGGCCATATCAGTCATCACCCAGCAATCAGCTCTGGCATCTAGGGCAAAACACACTCGCCCGCTGCCCCAGCACCACGTTGCGCAATTCGCTCCCACAGACCTTGCACGCCTCGCCACCGCGGCCGTAGACGAACAATTCCTGCTGGAAATACCCTGGCTGCCCATCCCCCCCGATAAAGTCGCGCAACGTGGTGCCGCCACGCTCGATCGCCGCCGCCAGAATGCGCTTGATCTCGATCGCCAGCTTCACATAACGCCCGCGTGAAATACCGCCGGCCGCGCGGCGCGGATCAATCCCCGCCGCAAACAACGCTTCAGTCGCATAGATATTGCCCACGCCCACCACCACCGCGTTGTCCATGATGAACGGCTTCACCGCCATCGACTTGCCGCGGGACAGCTGGAACAACCGCTCACCGTCAAACAGCTCGGTCAACGGCTCCGGCCCCAGGCGAATCAGCAGTTCATGGTTGTGCGGGTCCTGGCTCCAGAGCATCGCGCCGAAACGCCGAGGGTCGGTGTAGCGCAGGGCCAGGCCGGATTCCAGCTCAATGTCCACATGTTCATGCTTGGCCGCCGGCATGCCGACCTCGACCAGGCGCAAGTTGCCCGACATGCCCAGGTGGCTGATCAAGGTGCCCACTTCGGCATTGATCAACAGGTACTTGGCGCGCCGCTCCACCAGCACGATGCGCTGGCCGGACAGGCGCACATCCAGGTCTTCCGGGATCGGCCAGCGCAGGCGCCGCTCACGCACCACCACGCGACTGACCCGCTGGCCTTCCAGGTGCGGCGCAATCCCACGCCGGGTGGTTTCGACTTCTGGTAACTCGGGCATGTGTACCTCGTGAAGGGGGGATCAGTGCGCGCCCAGTTCGCGGATCGACAACTTCAGGCTTTCGAAGTCGTAGTCCGACAGGCCCACGTAGTCCAGCACCAGGTGGCCGATGGCATTCCACTCATGGTCCACCGACTGGTTGCCCAGCACGCGGCAGGACGAGCAGATGTGCTCGGCCATCTTCAGGATCGCCAGCAGGTTCTTCAACTGAGGATTGCGCGACGTCTCATCGCTGAAGATCGCCAGGGCATTGTGGTGGTTGGCGATGGCGTCGGTCACATGCTCCGGCAGGCGCCAGGACTTGGCGGTGTAGTAGCCGACCACCGCATGGTTGGTGTTGAACGCATTGTTTTCGGTGTCGACCACGCGGCAGTCGGGGCCGGCGTTGGCGTAGGCCTCTTCGAGCACCGTCATGTAGTTGGGGAAACGCTTGAGCATCAGCGGCACGCCGCAGTCGTGGAACAGCCCCAGGGCATAGGCCTCGTCCACCGCCTGGGCGCCGGTGCGCTTGGCCAGGGTGAGGCAGGTCATGGCCACGTCCTGGGCGGTGTCCCAGAAGCGGTTGAGGGTGACGATGGTGTCGTCGCTCATCTCGCCCCTGATCGACAGGGCGTTGATCAGGTTGATGATCGAGCGGCTGCCCAGCAGGTTCACCGCGCGCTGGATCGAGGCGATCTTGTTGCTCAGGCCGTAATAGGACGAGTTGACGATCTTCAGCAGCGCGCCGGAGAGGCCCGGGTCCTGGGAGATCAACCGCGCGATTACTTCCAGGTCCGGGTCGGGCATGTACTGCTCCATCTGCAAATCCACCATGATTTGCGGCTGGGGCGGCACGCTGATGCCTTGGAGGGCCTGCTGGATCTGTTCGGCGGAAAGCTCTTGGGACATAAGTACACACTCTGGGCTAGGTGGGGATTCTAACCCTTATCTCCCCCCGGCTGACACCTCCCCGCACATCCGGCAGCCCGGCCATTTCCTACATAACAAGGTATACTCCCGCTCTTTTTTCCGGAGCGACGTCATGTCCCTGCCAAGCCTGCGTCTCAAAGCCAACGCCGATCGTCGTTTGCGCAACGGCCACCTGTGGGTCTACAGCAACGAAATCGATGTGGCGGCCACCCCTCTGCACGGCTTCCAGGCGGGCGACCAGGCCATCCTGGAAGCGGCCGGCGGCAAGACCCTGGGCATCGTGGCCATGAGCCCGAACAACCTGATCTGCGCACGCCTGCTGTCGCGCGACATCAAGTTGCCACTGGACAAGTCGCTGCTGGTGCACCGCATCAACGTCGCCCTGTCCCTGCGTGATCGCCTGTTCGACAAGCCGTTCTACCGCCTGGTCTACGGCGATTCCGACCTGCTGCCGGGCCTGGTGGTCGACCGTTTCGGCGATATCCTGGTAGTTCAGATCGCCTCGGCGACCATGGAAGCCCATAAAGACGACGTGATCGCCGCCCTGACCCAAGTGCTCAAGCCGAGCGGCATCCTGTTCAAGAACGACTCCGCCGCGCGCGACGCCGAAGGCCTCAACCGCTACGTCGAAACCGTGTTCGGCCTGGTGCCGGAGTGGGTCGCACTGGAAGAAAACGGCGTGAAATTCGAAGCCCCGGTGATCCAGGGCCAGAAAACCGGCTGGTTCTACGACCACCGCATGAACCGCGCGCGCCTGGCCCCGTATGCCAAAGGCAAACGCGTACTCGACCTGTACAGCTACATCGGCGGCTGGGGCGTGCAAGCCGCGGCCTTCGGCGCCAGTGAAGTGTTCTGCGTCGACGCCTCGGCCTTCGCCCTCGATGGCGTGGAGCGCAACGCCGCGCTGAACGGCGTCGCCGAGAAGATGACCTGCATCGAAGGCGACGTCTTTGAAGCCCTCAAGGAATTGAAAGCCAGCGAAGAACGCTTCGACGTGATCGTCGCCGACCCACCGGCCTTCATCAAACGCAAGAAAGACATGAAAAACGGCGAAGGCGCCTACCGCCGCCTGAACGAGCAAGCCATGCGCCTGCTCAGCAAGGACGGCATCCTGGTCAGCGCCTCGTGCTCCATGCACCTGCCGGAAGACGACCTGCAGAACATCCTGCTGACCAGCGCCCGCCATCTGGACCGCAATATCCAGATGCTGGAACGTGGCGGCCAGGGCCCGGATCATCCGGTGCATCCGGCGATTGCCGAGACGCGGTATATCAAGAGCATTACGTGCCGGTTGTTGCCCAATAGCTAAGACGTGAACCCTCTGTAGGAGCGAGCTTGCTCGCGAAAAACGCATATACAACGCGGGCTACCTGATAGCGCTGCGTTATCGTTGACGTTCTTCGCGAGCAAGCTCGCTCCTACATTGCTACGGGAAGCCTCCCACAGTAGTTTTGATTGAATTCCACTTTTCGCAGACTAGTATCGGTTTCTGGTTTTACTCCGGAAAACAAAAACAATGTCTGGGCACACCCTCTCCCGCTTCATCCTCATCACCTGCATCTCACTGATCAGCTTTTTCCCGATCAATATCCTGCTCCCGTCGTTCCCCGCCCTGTCCGCCCGGTTCGACACGCCCAGCGCAGACATCGCACTGTCCATCAGCCTGTTCACCCTGGTCTTTTCCATCTCCCAACTGCTCGCCGGTCCACTTTCGGATAAATGGGGACGCAAGGAAGTCCTGCTCGGCTGTATCACGCTGTCGATCCTCGGGGCGATAGGTTGCGCCATGGCGCCGGATTACCTGACCTTCCTGCTGTTTCGCACGGTCCAGGCCATGGGCTGCGGCTTCTTCGTACTGGGCCATGCACTGGTGGAAGACCTGTTCGACGAACAGGACCGAGCCCGGGTGCGCCTCTATTACATGACCCTGAGCGGCTCGTTTGTCGCGCTGTCACCGCTGATCGGCTCCTGGCTGCAAACCACCTTCGACTGGCAAGGGAGCTTCTATGGGTTTGCGCTGATGGCATCGGGCATGTTGATCCATGCGCTCTGTATCCTGCCGTCGAAGTCCTCCAGCCCACACCGCGAACCGGTATCCATCATCGGCACACTCAAGGCCGTGGCGCGCAATCGGGACTTCCTGCGCTATTGGTGGATCGCCGCCCTGGTATTTGCCTGCTACTTCGCCTTGATCAGCGTGACGCCGCTGATTTTCATGGATGCGCTGAAGCTGTCCGAATACCAATATGCGCTGGTGCTGATGGTGTACGGCCTGGCCTACCTGCTCGGCGGCGTTGCTGCCTCGTACCTGCAAAAACGCATGGCGCTGTCCCGGCAAATCAATATCGGTCTTGGACTATTGCTCGTCGCGGGTGTGTTGCTGACGTTGATCATTATTTTTGAAGCCATCACCACCTTGACTCTGCTGATCCCGATACTGATCAGCGCCCTGGCCGTCACCCTGGTTCGTCCGGCGGCGATTTCGGCGGCGATGCGGCTGTTCTCAAGGAGCGCGGGCACCGCTGCATCGGCCGGGAACAGCATCATGTTCCTCACGGCCGCCATCAGCAGTGCGGCCTTGGCACAAACCGGAACGCATCTGCTGCTGACCATCGCGGTCAGCTTCATCGTGTTCAGCCTCTGGGGCTGGTTGACTAATTTACGGAGCGGGCACTCACGCTTTCCCCTGTAGGAGCGAGCTTGCTCGCGAAAAACTCATACACGACGCGGGCTACCTGATAGCGCTGCGTTATCGTTGACGTTCTTCGCGAGCAAGCTCGCTCCTACAAGTGAAGGTGCGTCATATCCAGATGGCATCCCATAGCGGGTACTGACCAATGTGCTCGACCAGACCAGCACGCAAAGGATTCGCGACGATATAGCGGGCCATTGCTTTCAAGTCCTCCTCACGACGCAGTGCCCGATCGAAATAGCCTTTTTGCCAAAGCGTCCCGTAGGAACCCCTCGCACTGTTTATCGCGCGGGCACTTCGCGACTTGGTTATTCGCATCAACCTTGGCAAGTCGCCATTGTGCAGTTCGACCAGCCAATGAAAATGGTCAGGCATCACGACCCAGGCCAGCGAGGTAGCCTCACCGTCTTCCTGAGCTTTCCTGAATTCGCTGACGAGCAGGCGACCCGTGCGCCAGTCCTGAAAAATTGATTGTCGTTGGTAGGTAACAGCCGTGATCAGGTACACGCGGCCCGATTCTGAATAGCGCCCGATGCGTAGCCGATAGGCATTTTGTTGCGTGGACATTCCGTCGTCCTCTTCTGTGATTGGAAGAGAAACGGTAGGAGGCACAACATCCAAAGGCCTTTAAACAGTGGTTCTGAATATGTCTTGCCTGTGTAGTAGCGAGGGGGACGCCTAGTTCTTGCTCGCGAAAAACTCATCGGCGACACGAACTACCTGATAGCGCTGCGTTATCGTTTACGTTTTTCGCGAGCAAGAACTAGGCGTCCCCCTCGCTCCTACAGGAAGACGGTGTAGAATCGGCCCTATTCATCGCCAGTCATCCCCCGGCGGGTTTATGAGCTCAAGGCCAATGCGCACGGCGATCCCGTCACGTTTGCGGCAACTTCCGGACACCAGTGCCATTTTTCGGGTGTTCCAGACGTCAATAGAAGCTCACTCCCCTTTGATACCGATTAGCCGCCCGGAGTGCTCCAATGCCTGATTACCGCTCGAAAACATCCACCCACGGCCGCAACATGGCCGGCGCCCGCGCACTGTGGCGTGCCACAGGGATGAAAGATGACGACTTCAAGAAGCCGATCATTGCCATTGCCAACTCGTTCACCCAGTTCGTACCGGGCCACGTGCACCTCAAGGACCTGGGCCAACTGGTCGCCCGCGAGATCGAGCGCGCTGGCGGTGTAGCCAAGGAATTCAACACCATCGCCGTGGACGACGGCATCGCCATGGGCCATGACGGCATGCTGTACTCGCTGCCGAGCCGCGAGATCATCGCCGACTCCGTGGAGTACATGGTCAACGCCCACTGCGCCGACGCCATCGTGTGCATCTCGAACTGCGACAAGATCACCCCCGGCATGCTGATGGCCGCCCTGCGCCTGAACATCCCGGTGATCTTCGTCTCCGGCGGCCCGATGGAAGCCGGCAAGACCAAGCTCGCCTCCCATGGCCTGGACCTGGTCGACGCCATGGTCATCGCCGCCGATTCCAGCGCTTCTGACGAGAAGGTCGCGGAATACGAGCGCAGCGCCTGTCCGACCTGCGGGTCGTGCTCCGGCATGTTCACCGCCAACTCGATGAACTGCCTGGTCGAAGCCCTCGGCCTGGCATTACCGGGCAACGGTTCGACCCTGGCCACCCACAGCGACCGCGAACAGCTGTTCCTGCAGGCCGGCCGCACCATCGTCGAGCTGTGCAAGCGCTACTACGGCGAGAACGATGAGTCGGTATTGCCGCGCAATATCGCCAACTTCAAGGCGTTCGAAAACGCCATGACCCTGGACATCGCCATGGGCGGTTCCACCAACACCATCCTGCACTTGCTGGCTGCGGCCCAGGAAGCCGAGATCGATTTCGACCTGCGCGACATCGACCGCCTGTCCCGCCATGTGCCGCAACTGTGCAAGGTCGCGCCGAACATCCAGAAGTACCACATGGAAGACGTGCACCGCGCCGGCGGGATCTTCTCGATCTTAGGCTCCCTGGCCCGTGGCGGCCTGCTGCACACCGACCTGCCGACCGTGCACAGCAAATCCCTGGCCGAAGGCATCGCCAAGTGGGACATCACCCTGACTGACGACGAAGCCGTGCACACCTTCTTCAAGGCTGGCCCGGCCGGTATCCCGACCCAGACCGCGTTCAGCCAGTCGACCCGTTGGGACACCCTGGACGCCGACCGTGAAAACGGCTGCATCCGCAGTGTCGAACACGCCTACTCCAAAGAAGGCGGCCTGGCCGTGCTGTACGGCAACATCGCCCTCGACGGTTGCGTGGTGAAAACCGCCGGTGTGGATGAATCCATCCACGTCTTCGAAGGTCGCGCCAAGATCTACGAAAGCCAGGACAGCTCGGTTCGCGGCATCCTTGCCGACGAAGTCAAGGAAGGCGACATCGTCATCATCCGCTACGAAGGCCCGAAAGGCGGCCCGGGTATGCAAGAGATGCTCTACCCGACGTCGTACCTGAAATCCAAAGGCCTGGGCAAAGCCTGCGCCCTGCTCACCGACGGCCGTTTCTCCGGCGGCACCTCGGGCCTGTCCATCGGCCACGCGTCACCTGAAGCCGCTGCCGGCGGTGCGATTGGCCTGGTGCAGGACGGCGACAAGGTCCTGATCGACATTCCGAACCGCTCGATCAACCTGTTGATCAGTGACGAAGAGCTGGCGGCACGCCGGGTCGAGCAGGACAAGAAAGGTTGGAAGCCGGTGGAGAAGCGTCCGCGCAAGGTCACGACCGCGTTGAAGGCCTATGCCCTGTTGGCGACCAGTGCCGACAAGGGTGCGGTACGTAACAAGGCGATGCTGGATGGGCTGTAAGGGCTAACCGCCACACATGAAAATGCCCCGCTAAATGCGGGGCATTTTTATATCCGGATGTAATCAGAACTGCGGTGTGTAGGTCATCGTAAACATCACATTACGCGGATCGCCGTAGTAGTTGCTGCCCCAGTTCGCGTTGTAGGCCGGGATGTAATACTTCTTGTCGAACAGGTTGTACAGGTTCGCCGCCACGGTGAATTCCTGATTGATCTTGTAAGCCACCCGTGAATCCCACAGCGCATTGCCCGGCACGCTGAAGGTGCGGTCGTAGGCTTCGGTGCTGCTTTGCGCGGTCACGCCGGCGCCGACACTGAACTTCTGCCAGTCACCCGGCAGTTGGTAATCGCCCCAGACCTTGAGCAGGTGCTTGGGGGTCCAGGTGCTGAAGATCTTGCCTTCGTAGGTGTCGTCCTTGAGGAATTTTGTGGTGTTGTAGGTGTAACTGGAGGCCAGTTGCAGGCCTGGCAGCACTTCACCGCTCAAGGTAGCTTCAAAGCCTTGGCTGCGGACTTTGCCCGAGGCGACCGAGCAGTACCAACCATTGCAGTTCATCGGCCCTTGCAGGTCCTGGACGCCACGGTTTTCCTGGTCGTAACGGAAGATGGCAAACGAGGTGTTGAGGCGACCCTCGGCCAACTCGCCCTTGATGCCCAGTTCGTAGTTTTTGCCTTCGATAGGTTTGAGCAACGAGCCGGAGGTGGTCAGGTTGGTTTGCGGCTCAAAGGCATCGGCATAGCTGGCATAGGCCGACCATTGATCATTCAGAGCGTAGACCAGGCCTGCATACGGCGTGACCTTGCCGGTGGTTTGCGTGGTGCTTTTCTCGGCTGCGTTATACACACCGCCAAACCCGCCCTGGCCTATGTATGAATAGTCATACCAACTGGTGCGTGCACCGACGATCAGGGTCAGCGGGTCCAGGACTTTTACGCGCCAGGTGCCATAGATGCCCTTCTGACGGATGTCATACCAGCTCTTGGAGGCAGCGCCGTCCCTGAACAATTGCGATGCGTCGCGCTGCGGGCGGTTGTGGTCGATGTTGAAGATATCCGCACCGGGATTTGACGCCCGAGCCCACTGGTCATTGGTGGTGAGTTTGGAATAGTTGGCACCCAGCACCATCTCCTGCTGCAAACCCAGCCCCTCGAACTTGCCGTTTACATACACATCGGCGCCGCGGCTCTTGGTATTGAAGTCGGTGATCCAGTCCACGTAGGGCACAGTGCCGCCGCCTACAGGGACGGTGTCCCATGTCGCCTGGTAGGTTGCGTCGTTGTGCTCGTCCATTGCCACCAGCGCCGCTTTCACCTTCCAGTCCTCGTTGAAGCGATGCTCGATATCGGCAAACACCTGGGTCTGGTTGTTGACATTACGGTTCCAACTGGCGCCAACGAAGGTCGAGCGCGACAGACCGATATCGCTGCCATCGGCGTAACGCGGCAGCGACATGAAGTTGGGGCGCGAGTGGCCTTTCTGGTTGCTGATGCCGACGCCGACGGTGGTGTCGGGGCTGAAGTCGTAGTCCACGGCGCCGTAGACTGTCTGATTCCAGCCACCGACGTAATCGACAAACGAATCCGTAGTGTCGTAGTCAGCCACAAAACGGCCGCGCAACGTGCCTTCGGCGTTCAGCGGGCCGCCAGCATCCACTTGGGTACCGTAATGGTCCCATGAGCCCGCCTTGGCGGTGATGGTCACGGTCGGCGCCTGCTGACCGCGCTTGCGCACCAGGTTCATCGTGCCGCCGGGGCTGTTGGCGCCTTGCAGCAAGGCGGCCGGGCCGCGCAGGGTTTCGACGCGGTCGTAGATCGCCATGTTCTCGGTGAGGTAGCTGCCCAGCGTGTAGGTATTACGCGGGATGCCCACACCGTCGTATTGCAGGGTGCCGACTTCAAAACCACGGGAGAAGATGAACATGCCGGGGCCGGGAGATTTGGTCGCGGTCAGGCCGGGCGTGCGCTTGACCACCTCGGAGAGCTTGGTGGTGTTCTGGTCATCCATCTGCTTGCGGGTCATGACGCTGACCGATTGCGGGATGTCCTTGAGCTTTTGCTCGCCCTTGCCCAGGGTCACGGCGCCCGTGGTGTAGGAACCGCTGCCTTCAGTGGTCACGCCCAGGTGTTCGGCGCTGATGGTGGTGGCGCCGACTTCGATGGCAGAGCCTGTGTCCATGCGCTTTTCCAGGGTCACGGTGTCCGCGTTGATAAACGCCGCACTCAGCCCGGTACCGCCGAGCAGTTGCCCCAAGGCTTCGCGCTGGCCGAGGTTGCCTTTGACACCCGGCGACAGCACGCCCTGGGTCAACTCACCCGACACCAGCACCTGAACTCGCGTCACCGCCGAAAACGCCGCCAGCGCACCGTCCAGGCTTTGCCCTGCAATATCGAAACGGTAGGTCTGGGCCTGGGTGGTTTCGGCGGCCTGCAAATACAGCGGCGCAGTGCCACAGGCCATGGAAATGGCCAGTGCCAACAAGGACCGTGCGGCGAATCGATGTGCCATGGATGGTGCTCCCCGGTGCAAAAAGTCTGTGATCGGCGCCGCACTACTTGAGAGTGCTTACTATTTACGCCTCAGTGATCAAGGACGAGTGCCTGGGGAGAAACCCTGAAAGTTTTTTCAAAAAGTTGCGATTACGATGCCTTGCCTTCGCGCAACACCAGTAAATACGGGGTGTAGTGCTCGGCACGCAGGTTGAGGGTGTACTCCAGCGCTTTGATCACGGCTTCGGGTTTGTCGATTTCAAACACACCCGACACCACGCGGTTGCGCAGCGCATCACCTAGCACCAGAGTCTTGCCGGGCCAATAGCGATTCAACTCGCTCACCACTTCCGACAGCGGCTGCTGGCGGAACACCAGTTGCCGTTGGCGCCAGGCAAAGCCGCTGGCCGGGTCGAAAGCATGCACCTCGGCCAGGCGCTGGCCTTGATATTCCACGGCCCGCCCTGGCTCCAGGTACACCGGTTCACCGCTGCCGGCACTGACCTGCACCTTGCCCTGCGCCACCTGCACCCGCGTCTGCGCATCGCGCCGCGCAACGCTGAACTGCGTCCCGACCACCTTCACCCAGCCGTCGCCGGACTGCACCACGAACGGCCGTGTCGGATCCTTGGTGACGTCGAAAAAGCCTTCGCCACGCAGCAAACGGATTTGCCGTTCGCCCCCGCTCAAGCGGATCTGCACCGCGCTGTCGGTGTTGAGTTGCAGGTGCGAGCCGTCGGCCAGTTCGATGCTGCGCGACTCGCCGGTGCCGGTGGCGTAGTCCGCGCGCAGGCGATCGAGCCATGGCGTGTTCTGCACGGTAAGCCCCACGGCCAACAACACCGCCGCAGCACACGCCCAGCGCTGCCAGGCTCGCGCCGGTTTGCGCCAGGCGGCCTGTTCGGCGCGGCGAATCACCCGCGCAGGTTCGCGCAGGCCGCCGAGCATCGCCTGCACTTCCCGCCAGGCGTCATCCTGGGCCGGACCTTGCCCCAGCCAGGCGGCAAAGGCGTCCATGTCGGCCGGCGTCACGTCCTCGGCCTGCAGGCGGAAATACCAGCCGGACGCTTCGTCGAACAACACGTCGGCAGTGGAGGTGGCGGTCATGAGCGACATCCTTGTTCATCGCAGGCAAGCCGCGTCTTGATGTACGCGCGGCATTCAATCAAGGCGCGACGCAGTTGGTATTCCACACTGCGTGCCGTGATCGATAGACGTTCGCCAATCTCGCGATAGGAAAGTTCGTCGACATGATAAAGCAGGAAGATCTGCCGAGTCGCTGGGGGCAACGCCAGGATCGCATCCTGCATCAGTTGTTCCTGTTGGTAGGCGGCTAATTGCTCGTCGGCACCCGGATTGCTGCACGGCAGCTCTTCGCTGGGCTCGCCGGCGTCCAGGCGCTCACGGCGGATGGCCTGGCGCTGGTGATCGCGCACCAGGTTGCTGGCGATGGTGAAGAGGAAGGCTGGGAGGTTGTCGATCTTTTCGCCGCAGTCCATGCGAGCCAGGCGCAGGAACGACTCCTGAGTCAGGTCGGCGGCCACCTGGGCGCTGCCGGTGCGGCGAGTGACGAAGGCTTCGAGGGCTTTCTTCTGCTCCGCGAACAGGCGCGCGATCTGCGAATTCCAGGAGGGCACAGCACTACCTTGAGAAGAACGGAGGGTTCAGGAAGTGCGCACGCTAGCAGAGGATGAGATTGGTTCGCAATTGATATCTATTTTAGGCTGGGTTTTGTAGTGCTATTCAGACAGCCATCCCAGGCAAGCCCCCTCCCACCTTTTGATGTGTGAACACCTTAAAAATGTGGGAGCGGGCTTGCCTGGGATGCAGGCGCCTCGGTGTTACTGAATCTCGTCAGGCTTGACGATCACCCAGTTCTTGTTCGCCGTCACCGGCAACCCTTCCTTGGCTTGCGCCGCTGCATGCTTGGCGATCATGCCGTTGAGTTGGGTCATGTATTTGTCCTTGCGGTTGATCCACAGGTGGATGCCGCCCTTGGCCACGTCCACATCGTGGAACAGCATGTAGCCGTCGCTGGTCGGCGTATCGCCGCCGACGATCACCGGTTTTTTCCATTCGTCGATGTAGGTGAGGATCGCCGCGTGCTTGCCGGCCATCCAGGTCGCCGGGGTCCACAGGTAGGGGGTCAGTTCCAGGCCGAGGTTGGCTTTTTCGTCGTATTTGCCGGCGGCGATCTGTTTACGTGCGGTGGTCAGTTCGCCGGTGTTGCGGTCCTTGAGCAAGGTCGTCACGCCGATGACATTCTCGGGTTTGACGTTGTAGCCGTACTTCGGATCGGCGGCGACCATGCGCACCAGTTCTTCCGACGCGGCGGTCATCACGTACACCTCGATGCCGTTTTCCATCAGCTTGTTGTACAGCTCGGCCTGGCCGGTGAAGACCTTCGGCGGTTGTACCTCGGACTGCTTGACCACGTCGCCTTCAAAATAGCTGACCGGCACCGGTTTGCCGGAGGCCATCAGTTCATCCACCTGGACCTTGAGTTCCTTGAGGGTAAAGCCGGAAAACACCTGCGCAACCCACGGGTAGCAAACCATGTCGTCGACTTCGCAAAGGCGGTAGTAGTAACTGAACAGACTTTCCTTATGGTCGGCGGTGTCTTTGAACGGCATCAGCTTGAGCGACGGGTCGAGGCTGTCGCGGGTGATCAGGCCCTTGTTTTCCATGTAGGGCAGCAGGGATTCTTCGAGGTCGTAGCGGTAGCTGGTGTTGTCCATGTCGAACACCGCAAAGTTACCCTTGTTGGCGTTGGCGGCGATCATCTCGTTCAGTTGTTTGGCGGCGGGTGCCGGCCAATGTTTCAACTCGGTTGCGGCGAACGCCTGGCTGGCGAGTCCGAGGCAGAATGCGGCGGCTAGTAATTTCGGCGCGAGCTTCATAGGCGTTGTCTCCCTGAGTGAAAGACATGGACGCTAACAAATCCCTGTGACAGTTCCCAACGCGAGCACGACGGTGTGCGTCCTGATTCCGTCACGGGCATACGCCAGAGCGTCAAAGCCTTATTCCGAAAACGACAGCTGCCATTCCATATCGGTATTAAATCAATATATTTCAAGCTGTTAGGATTTCCGGTTCGCAATCGCGGGCTCACGCGATTGGCTGCCTTCTCAACGGAGCTTCAATGAATCTGCCCCTGATTCTCAACTTGCTGGTGTTCGTGGCCCTGTTGCTGGGCCTGGCACAAACCCGTCGCACCCACTGGAGCCTCGCCAAGAAGGTCCTGTTCGCCCTGGTCCTCGGCGTAGCGTTCGGTACGGCCTTGCACGCCATTTACGGCGACGGCAACCCCGTGCTCAAAGCCTCCATCGGCTGGTTCGACCTGGTCGGCAACGGCTACGTGCAACTGTTGCAAATGATCGTGATACCGCTGGTATTCGCTTCGATCCTCAGTGCCGTGGCGCGCCTGCATAACGCCTCGTCCCTGGGCAAGATCAGCTTCCTGACCATTGGTACGCTGCTGTTCACCACCGCAATTGCAGCGCTGATCGGTATCGGCCTGACCAACCTGTTCGGCCTCACCGCCGAAGGCCTGGTGGCCGGTACCCAGGAAATGGCACGCCTGCAAGTGATCCAGAGCGATTACGCCGGCAAGGTCGCCGACCTGAATATCCCGCAGTTGCTGCTCTCGTTCGTGCCGGCCAACCCGTTCGCCGACCTGGCCCGGGCCAAGCCGACGTCGATCATCAGCGTGGTGATTTTCGCCGCCTTCCTCGGGGTTGCCGCGTTGCAACTGCTCAAGGATGACGTGGAAAAAGGCCAGAAGGTGCTCAACGCCATCGACACCCTGCAAGCCTGGGTGATGCGCCTGGTGCGCCTGGTGATGAAGCTGACGCCGTACGGTGTGCTGGCGCTGATGACCAAGGTGGTCGCCGGTTCCAACCTGCAGGACATCATCAAGCTCGGCAGTTTTGTGGTGGTGTCGTACCTGGCCCTGGGCCTGATGTTCGTGGTGCACGGCCTGTTGCTGTCGTTGGCCGGGATCAACCCGCTGCGCTTCTTCCGCAAGGTCTGGCCGGTACTGACCTTTGCCTTCACCAGCCGCTCCAGCGCGGCGGCCATCCCGCTGAGCATTGAAGCGCAGACCCGCCGCCTGGGCATCCCGCAATCCATCGCCGGCTTCGCCGCCTCGTTTGGCGCGACCATCGGCCAGAACGGCTGCGCCGGCCTCTACCCTGCCATGTTGGCGGTGATGGTGGCGCCGACCGTGGGCATCAACCCGCTGGACCCGCTGTGGATCGCGACTCTGGTAGCGATTGTGACCCTGAGTTCGGCCGGTGTGGCGGGCGTGGGCGGCGGCGCGACCTTTGCCGCGTTGATCGTGCTCCCGGCCATGGGCTTGCCGGTGTCACTGGTGGCGCTGCTGATTTCCGTGGAGCCGCTGATCGACATGGGCCGTACGGCGCTGAACGTGAATGGTTCGATGACGGCGGGGGCAATTACCAGCCAGATCATGGGGCAGACGGATAAAGCGTTGTTGGATGCGGATGAGCATGGGGCGTTGGCGCAGGCCTGACGGAATAAGCTAGCAGGGACCTCAGTCCCTGCTAGCTCGAACGATCAGCAGCCTTTCGGTAAACCTCATCACGCTCACGCTTATTGACAGCCACGACAAGCACCGTGATCTCCTGGTCAATGACTTGATACACCAACCGATAGCCACTGCTGCGCAGCTTGATTTTGTAGCAATCGGGCAAGCCATGCAGACGGCTGGCTTCAATACGTGGATTGATCAGGATCTCAACCAGCTTCTTTTTAAACTGTTGACGAACGGTATCGCCCAGTTTGTGCCATTCCTTCAAAGCCCGTGTATCGAAATCCAGCTCATAGGTCATCCAGTGAGACCTTCACCCGCTGAGGCGCAGCCAGCCGCTCCCGAACGGTTGCCAACAATGCCTCATCATCTTCAGTCATGAGGACAGGCTTGAAAGGTAACTGACCGCGCTCTGCCACGTACTGCAAGGCTTGACGCATTAATTCCGATGGGGTGACGCCGAGCTTTTCCAGCTCGTGATAAGCACGAGCCTTAAGGTCGTCGTCGATACGTACGTTGATAGAAGCCATGGGGCAGCCCTCACTGTAAAGACATTGGTCATTACAGTGTCGCATCGAGGCTTCTTTTGCAAGTCTGACTAATCTGGTGCCAGTCAGGCCTTTTCCCAAACCTCAAAGCTGTACGCCGGCTTGTCCCCTTCCGCCGGATTCTCGACGTTCGACACCAACTTCCACTGGCTCGCATCAAACACCGGAAACCACGCATCCCCCTCCGGGCTCAGCGCCACGCGCGTCAGGTACAGGCGATCCGCCTGTTCCAGCCCCTGCGCATACAACTGCGCACCGCCGATCAGCATCAGCTCATCCGCGCCCTGCTCCAGCGCCCAGGCTTCAGCCCGCGCCACGGCGGCATCGAGTGACGGAAAAACTTCCGCACCTTCCAGCGCCAGGTCGGTCTGACGGCTGACCACAATGTTCAAGCGCCCCGGCAGCGGTCGGCCCAGGGAGTCCCAGGTCTTGCGCCCCATGATGATCGGCTTGCCGAGCGTGGTGGCCTTGAAATATTTGAAATCCCCCGGCAAATGCCAGGGCATGCTGTTGTCGACGCCGATCACGCGGTTTTCACCGAGGGCTGCGATCAGGCTTAAAGGGAGAGTTTTTTTCATGGCGACGAGAATACCAGAGCCACGAACCAGCGGTTATGCTCCAAGCTCACTTGCACGACAGGAAGACGCGTGACCGCACTGACCCCCCTGCACAAACTCTGGCTGACGGAAACCGTGCGCCTGCGTGAAGAACACGCCGGCCCCCTGGAAGACCAGGAAGCCAATCGCCTCGCGCGCACGGCGGGCGGCGACCTGCCGACGCGCATCCAGCAGCGCGCCCTGCACCTGGCCGAGCGCGATGGCCTGACCGCCGCCCTCACGCGCTGGCTGCAAGGCGCACGCCTGGCGCTGGTGCTGCTGGCGGTGGTGGCCGTCATCAGCGGCGCGGGGCTGGCCTTTGCTGCGCTGGGCAACGGCTTGACCCCGGTGAATGTGTTCTGGGCCCTGGGCAGCCTGCTCGGCCTGAACCTGATCCTGCTGTTGAGCTGGGCGTTGGGGCTGTTGTTTGCCGGCGAGCACAGCGCCAGCCTCGGGCGCTTGTGGTTGTGGCTCAGTGAAAAACTTGCGCGCGATGCCAAGGCCGCCCAACTGGCCCCGGCGTTGCTGCTGTTGCTGCAACGGCAGAAACTCAATCGCTGGGCGGTCGGTGTGCTGGTCAACAGCCTGTGGTTGCTGGCGCTGCTCAGTGCGCTGGTGATTCTGCTGACGCTGCTCGCCACCCGCCGTTACGGCTTTGTGTGGGAAACCACTATCCTCGGCGCCGACACCTTCGTCGCCGTGACCCAGGCCCTCGGCACCCTGCCCGCCCTGCTGGGCTTCAACGTACCGACCGTCGAGATGATCCGCGCCAGCGGCGATTCCGCCCTGAACATCGAAAGCGCCCGCCAGGCGTGGGCCGCCTGGTTGGTCGGGGTATTGCTGGTCTACGGCCTGCTGCCAAGATTGATCCTCGCACTGCTGTGCCTGTGGCGCTGGAAACGCGGGCGCGCCGCCTTGCGCCTGGACCTCAACCTGCCCGGCTACAGCCCACTGCGCGAACGCCTGATGCCCAGCAGCGAGCGCCTTGGCGTCAACGACGCCGCGCCGGAACAACTGCACCCCGTCACCGGCGGCGTCAGTGAGCTGGACAGCGACGGCGCCTTGCTCGTCGCCATCGAACTGGACGATCAGCACCCCTGGCCACCCAAGCTGCCGGCTAATGTGAAGCACGCCGGCATCCTCGACAGCCGCGAATCGCGCAACAAGCTCCTGGAGCAACTCAGCCGCTTCCCGCCCGCGCGCTTGGCCATCGCCTGCGACCCGCGCCGCTCGCCGGACCGCGGCAGCCTGGCACTGATCGCCGAACTCGCACGCAGCGCCGCCGCCACCCGTGTCTGGCTGCTGCAAGCCCCGCCCGGCCAGGCGCTGGATGCCGAGCGCCTGGGCGACTGGCACAGCGCGCTGCAACAACTGGAGCTGCCGTTCGCCGATTGCGCGCCGTTGAACTGGCTGGAGACCGGTCATGACTAAGCCACTGAAACTCGCCGTGGTCGGCCACACCAACGTCGGCAAGACCTCGTTGCTGCGCACCCTCACCCGTGACGTCGGGTTCGGTGAAGTCTCCCATCGCCCCAGCACCACGCGGCATGTCGAAGGCGCGCGCTTGTCGGTCGACGGCGAAGCCTTGCTGGAGCTGTACGACACACCCGGCCTGGAAGATGCCATCGCCCTGCTCGACTACCTGGAACGCCTGGATCGCCCCGGCGAACGCTTGGACGGCCCGGCCCGCCTGGCCCGGTTCCTGGAAGGCAGCGAAGCCCGCCAGCGTTTCGAACAGGAAGCCAAGGTGCTGCGCCAACTGCTGGCCTCGGACGCCGGCCTGTATGTGATCGACGCTCGCGAACCGGTGCTGGCCAAGTACCGTGATGAGCTGCAAGTGCTGGCCAGTTGCGGTAAACCGTTGCTGCCGGTGCTCAACTTCGTCAGCAGCAGCGACCACCGCGAGCCGGACTGGCGCGAAGCCCTGGCACGCCTGGGCCTGCATGCGCTGGTGCGTTTCGACAGCGTCGCGCCGCCGGAAGACGGCGAACGTCGCTTGTATGAAAGCCTCGCCCTGCTGCTGGAAAACGCCCGGCCGCAGTTGCAGCGCCTGATCCTCGACCAGGAAGCCCAACGCCAGGCCCGTCAACAGAGCGCCGCGCGGTTGATTGCCGAATTGCTGATCGACTGCGCCGCGTGCCGACGCAGCGTGGTGACTGAAGATGAGCAACAAGCCATCAGCGATTTGCGCAAGGCGGTGCGTCAGCGCGAACAAAAATGCGTGGAGGCCTTGCTCAAGCTGTTCGGCTTTCGTGCCCAGGACGCCGCCGCCAGCGATTTGCCGTTGCTCGACGGCCGCTGGGGTGATGACCTGTTCAACCCGGAAACCCTCAAGCAACTCGGCGTGCGCGTCGGCGGTGGCATCGCTGCAGGCGCAGCGGCCGGAGCCGGGGTGGACCTGCTGGTCGGCGGGCTGACCCTCGGCGCCGCCGCCCTGGCGGGCGCCATCGCCGGTGGCGCGTTGCAGACCGCCCGCAGCTACGGCAGCCGCCTGCTGGGCAAGATCAAGGGCCAACGCGAGCTGACCGTGGACGACAGCGTGCTGCGCCTGCTCGCCCTGCGCCAGCGCCAGTTGCTCAAGGCCCTGAACCTGCGCGGCCATGCGGCGATGCACAGCATCAAGGTCGATACGCCCCAGGACAAGACCTGGCGCGAAGGCAAATTGCCGGACGCGTTGCACAAGGCCCGCGCCCACCCGCAATGGTCGTCCCTCAACCCCCAGGCCAGACTGAGCCAGGCCGAACGCCAGGAACAGGTCGAAGCCCTGGCCCAGCGCCTCGACGAGACTTAAGCCGCCAGCAGCTGCCGGGCCTTGGCCTTGAGCACTTCCAGGTCGAGCACCGGCACGTGCATTGCCTTGGCCTGTTCGTCCCAGTGGCGCAGGCGCAGGCTGACCTGACACAGCGGGTCTTGCTCAAACGCCCGAGCCTCCTCGGCCGTCATCACGCCGCCCTGGTAACCCAGGGTGCGGCGGCTGGCTTCGCTCAAGCGTGCGTAGTAGTCCGGCTGGCTGAACGTCAGGTAGCGCTTGGCCTGGACGTGGTACTCCACCAGCCTGGCCAGGCGCTCACTGAAGCCTGCGCGACGCAAATAATCCGCGCCCAACCGTTCATGGCTGGCCACGCCATAACCGCCCATGTTCTCGCCACTCTGGCCACAGAGATGGCCGATATCGTGGAAAAACGCCGCCAGCACCACTTCATCATCGAAGCCTTCGGCCATGGCCAACTGCGCGGCCTGGGACATGTGCTCGATCTGCGACACCGGCTCGCCGATGTAATCCGCCGCGCCGTGCTGCTCGTACAAAGCGAAGATTGTGGCAATCGCCTGTTCCGGGCTCATCACGCCGGCCCCCACAGGGTTGTGATATTGCGCTCGGCCATCGCCGGCCCCACGCTCATGCCCACACCGGTGTGCATCAAGGCAGCGCTCACGCCAGGTGCGGCCTGCACAAATGAAAACGGCGCCGGGCCCCTGGCGCCGTAGACGCCCTGCCAGCGTTCCATTACCTGGATATTGCAACCCAAGGTCTGTTCGGCCAACTCGATCATCCAGTCATCCACCTGCTCGGCATTGAACGGCGAGGCATCGCTGCCGTAGTCGTGGGAGTCGCCGATGATCAGTTCGCCATGGGGCGTCGGGCTGATCAGCAGGTGAATCCCGTGCTCGTGCAAGTGCGGCGCCTCGCGCAGGATCTGCGCCTGTACCGGCGCGGCTTCAGGCAGGTCGGCAAAAGCGCCGTAGTGCACACAACTGAGGCCGGTGAGCAAGGCGTGTTGCAGGTTGAGGTTGAGTGCAGGCCGGGCGCGCAGCATTTGCAGGCGGCAGATCTGCGGGTTGAGTTCGGCGATGGCCTCGGCCAACAGGGTTTGATAATCGTGGCCGGAGCAGACGATAACCTGCTCGCCACGAAAACTGCCTGCCGTGCTGTGCACCTGGCCCGGTTCGACATCGCGCACCAGGGTGGAGAAGTAAAATTCCACACCCAGTTGCTGGCTCAGGTAGTGGATCAGCGCCGGTATCGCCTCGCGCGAATACAGTTGCTGGTCGTCCCGGCCATGCAGCGCGGCGCGGTGATGGCGGAACTGGCCGCCATACAGATCCTTCAACGCCGCGCCTTGCAACAGGTCGACGTTATAGCCGTGTTCACGCGCGCGGCCGGCGCAGAAGGCTTCCAGCAGATGCTCTTCGGCTTCGGTTCGGGCGAACAGGTACGAGCCGTTGCGCTTGAGCTGCAGGCCGGCAACCCGAGCCCATTGCCCCCAGATATCACGGCTTTGCCGTGCCAGGTCAAGCATCGGCCCCGGCGGCTGCCCGGTGACCAGGGCCTGACCGAAGTTGCGTACCGAGGCGCCCAGGGGCGTGGCGCTGCGCTCGAACACCTTGACCTTGAGCCCGCGCCTGGCGGCGGCGTAGGCGTGGGACAGGCCGAGGATGCCGGCACCGATGATCAGTAAATCTGTCATGGAATATGCAACCCTCTGTAGGAGCGAGCTTGCTCGCGAAGAACGTCAACGATAAGGCAGCGCTTCAGGTTATCCGCGCCGTCTATTCGTTCTTCGCGAGCAAGCTCGCTCCTACAGGTAGAGGTGAAAATTATTGTTTCTCCGACTTGCCGTCATAGCGCTTGCGCCACTCAGCCAGGATGCTGTCGCGGTTTTTCGAGGCCCAGCCGAAGTCGTTCTTGATCAACCGCTGCTCGTAGTCAGCCGGCAATTCGGTCTGCGGCTTGGCGATCCCCGGCTGGGCGAGCACAGCGAAGTTGTCCTTGTACAGGTCCATTGCCGCTGTACTGGCGGAGAAGTCAGCGAGCTTTCTGGCGGCGTCCGCATGGGCGGTACCCTTGATCACGGCGGTGGCTTCGATGTCCCAGCCCAGGCCTTCCTTCGGCAGGATGATGTCCAGCGGTGCGCCCTGGCGCTTCAACTGCACGGCCGGATACTCAAAGGAAATACCAATCGGGAACTCACCGGAAGCCGCCAGCTTGCACGGCTTGGAACCGGAGTGAACGTACTGGCCGATGTTCTGGTGCAAGTCGTCCATGTACTGCCAGCCCTGCTTCTCGCCGAAGGTTTGCAGCCACGCGCTCACATCCAGGAAGCCGGTGCCGGACGAGGCCGGGTTGGGCATCACGATCTTGCCCTTGTACTCGGGCTTGGTCAGGTCTTGCCAGCTCACCGGCTTGGTCAGGCCCTGTTTCTCGGCTTCGACCGTGTTGAAGCAAATGGTCGCGGCCCACACATCCATGCCGACCCAGGCCGGTGGGTTGGCGGCGTCACGGTAATTCTTGCCGATCTTGTCCAGGTCCTTGGGGGCGTAATTGTCCAGCATGCCCTGCTGATCGAGGATCGCCAGGCTCGACGCGGCCAGTCCCCAGACCACATCGGCCTGCGGGCGGTCTTTTTCGGCCAGCAGCTTGGCGGTGATGATGCCGGTGGAGTCACGGACCCATTTGATCTCGACGTCAGGGTTGGCCTGCTCGAAGGCTTTTTTGTAGGTCTTCAACTGCTCGGCTTCAAGGGCCGTGTACACGGTCAACTCGGTCTTGGCGAAGGCATTCAGGCTGAATGCAGTGAGTACGGCAGCGACCAGCGCCAGGGGTTTGAACATGGAGCACCTCCTTCAGGGATGGTTATTGGCCGGGCGCGGTCTGGCGCCAGGCTTGGGAGCGGCGCAAGGCGCCACGTGAAGCCCACGCCAGCAGCAGCGAAACGCTGCCTGAGGTGAACAGGATCAGGGTCGACATGGCCGCCGCGCCGCCCACATTGCCGGCGTCGTCCATGTTCAACACGGCGACGGCGGCGAGGATGGTGTCGGGGCTGTAGAGGAAGATCGCGGCGGACACGGTGGTCATCGCCGACACAAACAGGTAGCGCACGATGTCCAGCAGTGCCGGCAGGCAAATCGGTACCGTGACTTTCAAGTAATGGCGATACAGCGGCGCCTTGAGCGACAGCGCCGCCGCTTCGAACTCGGCGTCCAGCTGGCGCAACGCGGTGGTGGCGGTCATTTGTGCGGTGGTCAGGTAGTGAGCAATGGTGCACACCACCAGCAGGGTCATGGTGCCGTAGAACACATGCAGCGGGTTGCCGCTCAGGTTGAAAAAGAACACATAGCCCAGGCCCAACACCAACCCAGGCACGGCCATCGGCACAAAGCTGAGCATGCGCAGCGCCAGGTTCAGGCCCTGCTGGCCCTTGGTCTTTTCCATCAGGTAGGCGCCGGTGAAGATCAATACGCTGCCGATCAATGCCGTGCACAACGCCAGGGTCAAGCTGTTGCGATAGGCCAGCCAACCGCCGCCGGCCGTGTCTTCGAACTGGTAGTGGCTGAGCGACAGCGACAGGTTGTACGGCCAGAACTTCACCAGCGAGGAGTACACCGCCATGCCGAACACCAGCAGCAACACGGCACTGATGAGCAGCACGATAAGCAGATAGGCGCTATCCCTCAGGCGTGACGGCGCCGGCTGGAAGACCTGGGCGCGGCCACTCATGGCCTCGCCGTGGCGACGGCGCAACCAGGCGTCGACGCCAAAGCTGAACAGCGCCGGCAGCAGCAACACCATGCCGATCAACGCACCGCGACCGAACTGTTGCTGGCCGACCACCGCCTTGTAGGCTTCCAGCGCCAGCACCTGGTAATCCCCGCCCACCACCACGGGCACGCCGAAATCCGTAATGGTCAAGGTGAACACCAGGCAGAACGCGGCAAACACCGCCTGGCGCGTGGCCGGCCAGGTGATGCTGCGGAACGCCCGCGCAGGGCTGGCGCCCATGCTCGAGGCCGCGTCGAACAAACGCGCATCGGCCAACGACAACGCCGACAGCAAAATCATCAGGGCATGTGGGAAGGTGTAGATCACTTCACCGAGGACAATGCCCCAGAAGCCGTAGATGTTGTCCGAGAACAGCCCGCGCAACAGGCCCTGGTTACCGAACAGGTAGACCAGTGCAATCCCCGGCAGCATCGACGGCGCCATCAATGGCAGCAGCGACATACCGCGCCAGAGGGCCTTGCCGGGAATCAACGTGCGTTGCAGGGCGTAGGCAAACAGGTAGGCCAGCGGTACGACAATGGCCGCCACGCTGAGGGAGACTTTCAGGCTATTGCCCAGCAGCCAGTGGAAGTTGGCGCTGGTGAGCAACTCCCGTGCGGCGACCAGGCCACCGCCCTGCCCGGCCTCGCTGCTGAAACCGCGCCAGAAGATCGCCAGCAGTGGCAGCAATACGGCGATGCCCAGCAGCACCAGCCAGAGCAGTTTGCCGCCGACCACGAAAATACGGTCGCCGGTTTCGGCGCGTGACGCTTGACGCGCCAGAGTCAAGACAGCGGCCATCTCAGGCAAACACCTGCAGGCTGCGCGGCGGCAAGGCTACCCAGATGTCCTGGGCGCCCAGGCGCGGCATGGCTTCCGGGGCCAGTTCGGCAAGCAGCGGATGGCCGGGCAGTTGCTCCAGCTCAAAGCTCATGCGGCAGCGGTTGCCGAGGAAAGTGATCTCGCGGACCTTGGCCGGGAACAGGTTCTCCTCATGCACCGACGGGTTGACGCTGATCGCTTCCGGGCGGCAGAACAACCGGCCGGACCTGGCCACGCCGGCATCCTCGGCCAGGCGCATGTTCATCCCGCCGACCTGGGCATGGCTGGCACTGTTGCGGCTGAACGGCAGCCAATTGCCCTGGCCGACAAACTCCGCCACAAACGGCGTGGCCGGGCGGTCGTAGATTTCCTGGGGCGTGGCGTATTGCTCGACCTTGCCGTTGTTCATCACGGCAATGCGGTCGGCCATCAACATGGCTTCGTCCTGGTTGTGGGTGACCATCAGGGTGGTGATACCCAGGCGCCGTTGCAGTTGGCGCAGCTCGGTGCACAGATGCTCGCGCACGCGGGCGTCGAGGGCCGACATCGGCTCATCCAGCAACAGCAATGACGGGGCCGGCGCCAGGGCACGGGCCAGGGCGACCCGCTGCTGTTGGCCGCCGGAGAGTTGGCCGGGGTACTTCTTTTCACTACCAAGCAGCCCCACCAGTTCAAGCATCTGGCCGACGCGCTGGCGCACTTCATCACGACCGCTGCCGGTGAGGCCGTAGCCGATGTTCGCTTCGACGGTGAGATTGGGAAACAGCGCGTAGGACTGGAACAGAATGCCGTAGTCCCGCGCCTGGGGCGGCAGCAGGGAAACATCGCGGTCACCCAGGTAAAGTTCGCCGCTGTCCTGGCGTTCCAGGCCGGCAATGCAGCGCAGCAACGTGGTCTTGCCGCAGCCGGAAGGGCCGAGCAGGCACACCAGCTCGCCGGCAGCCACGTCCAGGGACACATTGTCCAACGCCGTAAAGGCGCCGAAGCGTTTCTGGATACCGCGCACTTTCATCGGCGCGCCGGGTTGGGTCAGGGCTGTGTTCATGGTGGCACCTCATCAAACTGATGAAGGCCATGCTAGGCAGGCAATGCGTCGCTCTTATGGCAGGAAGGCAAAAGGCGGCGATAGTGGTATTCGCAGATTTGTGTAGGACGCTTAGCGGTGAGCTGCCTGGTCTACCGCAATCGGGAGCAAGCCCCCTCCCACACTTGACCGAGTTCCAACATGGAAATGCGGGCACCTGTGGGAGGGGGCTTGCCCCCGATTGGTCCCCAAAGCCACTACAAGGCTTTAGATCGGCGACATTTCCTGCGCCAACCCCAGAAACGCCGCCGGCAGACGAGCGCCTTTTCTTTCCTTGAGGCAGTACAGGTACTCGGGAATCTGCGGCGCATGCTCGAGGGTCAGCACCTTCAGCTGCGGGTCATGGGGCACTTCCTGGCGGGCGATGATGCTGATGCCGATATTGCGCAGCACCGCTTCGCGGATCGATTCACGGCTGCCGATTTCCAGCAGCGGCCCGTAACTGACGCCCGCACCTTGCAGCATCTCTTCCGTAAGCCGCCGCGTGGTGGAGCCGGCTTCACGCATCAACAGCGTATGCCCCGCCAACGCACTGAGGGGTACATGGTCGAGCTTGGCCAGTGGATGGTTGCGGTGTACCGCCAGCACCAACGGGTCGGTGCCCAATACACGGCGGATCAGGCGCGGGTCTTCGAGTAACTGCGAGGATGCAGCGACATCGACGCGGTAATCGTCCAGCGCTTCGAGTACCTGCTGGGAGTTGCCGATTTCCACCGATACCTCCACCTGCGGCAGGCGTTCGCGAAAGGCTTTGACCAGGTCGAGGATGTAGTACGGCGCCGTCGCGGCAATCCTCAGTGCGCCCTGGACCTGGCCGCTGTTGCGCAGGAAAAACTCGATGTCCGCTTCCTGCTGCAGCAGCGTCTTGACCATCGGCAGCAGGCGCGCGCCCTCGTCGCTGACGGTGAGGCGGCGCCCGCCACGGTAGAACAGCTCGACGCCGTACTGGCTTTCCAGGTTGCGAATCTGGGTGGTAACGGTGGGCTGGCTCAGGCCGAGTTTTTTCGCCGCCTGGGTGATGCTGCCCAGGCGGGCAACCATAAAAAACGCCTTCAGCTCGGCACTCAGCACACCACCCTCTCATCCTCTATTTGCGCAACAGGCGCAGGCCATTGAACACCACCAGCAGGGCCACGCCCATGTCGGCGAACACCGCCATCCAAATGGTCGCCATGCCGAGGAACGTGACCACCAGGAAGATCGCCTTGATCACCAGGGCCAGGGTGATGTTCTGCTTGAGGATACTCGACGTTTGCCGCGACAAACGAATGAATGCCGGAATCTTGCGCAAATCATCGTCCATCAAGGCCACATCGGCCGTCTCGATAGCGGTGTCGGTACCTGCTGCGGCCATGGCAAAGCCAATCTCGGCGCGGACCAGGGCCGGGGCGTCGTTGATGCCATCGCCGACCATGCCCACCCGGTGGCCTTGGCCGTAGAGGGTTTCGATGGCGTGCAGCTTGTCGGTGGGCAACAGGTCGCCCTGGGCCTGATCGATGCCGACCTGGGCCGCAATCGCCTGGGCGGTGTGGGTGTTGTCGCCGGTGAGCATCAGAGTCTTGATGCCCAGCTCATGCAGTTGCTGGATGGCTTCGCGGCTGCTGTCCTTGACTGTGTCGGCCACGGCGAACAGCGCCAGCGGGCCGGACTTGTCAAGCAACAGCACCACGGACTTGCCCTGTTTTTCCAGGGCGAACAGCTTTTCTTCCAACTCCGGCGAACACAGGCCGAGGTCTTCCACCAGGCGGTGGTTGCCCAAGTGATAGGTCTGGCCATTAATATCGCCGCGCACGCCGCGACCGGCCAGGGCTTCGAAGTTATCCACAACGTGCACCGGCAGGTTTTTATCCACCGCCGCATTGGCGATTGCCAGGGACACCGGGTGGTCGGAACGCCCGGCCAAACTGGCAGCCAGGGCCGGGGCGCTGTCTTCGACAGTGGTGAACAGCGCCAGGTAATCGGTTTGCACCGGCTTGCCGTGGGTGATGGTGCCGGTCTTGTCGAGGGCCAGGTAGTCAAGCTTGTAACCGCCCTCCAGGTACACACCGCCCTTGATCAGGATGCCTTTGCGCGCCGCAGCCGCCAGGCCGCTGACAATGGTCACCGGGGTGGAGATCACCAGCGCGCACGGGCACGCCACTACCAGCAGCACCAGGGCGCGGTAGATCCAGTCGAACCAGGCGCCGGCCATGAACAGCGGCGGGATCAGCGCCACACCCAGGGCGAACAGGAATACGGCCGGGGTGTAGATTTTCGAGAAGCTGTCGACGAACCGCTGGGTCGGTGCCCGCGCGCCCTGGGCCTGCTCCACCGCATGGATGATGCGGGCCAGGGTGGAGTTGTTTGCAGCCGACGTGACCTTGTACTCCAGGGAACCGGCCTGGTTGATGGTGCCGGCGAAGACCTTATCGCCGACGGTCTTTTCAATCGGCAGGCTTTCACCGGTGATCGGCGCCTGGTCGATGGTGGACTGGCCGGCGGTGACTTCACCGTCAAGGCCGATACGCTCGCCGGGTTTTACCCGCACGATTGCGTCCAGCTCAATGCTCTTGACCTCCATTTCAACCCAGCTTCCATCAGCCTGCCGAACCGTGGCCTGTTCCGGTGTCATCTGCATCAAGCCACTGATGGCATTGCGCGCACGGTCCAGGGACTTGGCTTCGATCAGCTCGGCCACGGTAAACAGGAACATCACCATGGCCGCTTCCGGCCACTGGCCGATCAGGACCGCGCCAGTGACCGCGATACTCATCAACGCGTTGATGTTCAGGTTGAGGTTTTTCAGGGCAATCCAGCCCTTCTTGTAGGTGGTGAGGCCGCCGCTGAGGATCGACACCAGCGCTACCAGCGCAATCACCCAAGTGGGCGCGGCGTTGGTGAAGTGCAGTACTTCGGCGCCCAACGCGCCCACACCGGACAACGCCAGCGGCCACCAATGCTTCTTGGCGGGCGGCTCGGCGGCCGGGGTGCCCTCCACGATCGGATCGGCCTGCATACCCAGGGATTTGATCGCATCGATGATCGGCGCGGTACTCGGCAGGTCATGGGTGACGCCGAGGATGCGGTTGATCAGGTTGAATTCCAGCTGCTGCACACCGGCCAGCTTGCCCAGTTTGTTCTGGATCAGCGTCTGCTCGGTGGGGCAGTCCATGGCTTCGATGCGGAAGGTACTCAGGCGCGAGCCGGCGGTGGGCGCCTCGCTCAACTGCACCAGCGCAGGCGCAGGCGTGCCGGAACAGCAGGAACCGCCATGGCCGTGATCGTGCACGGGGGTGAGTTTCTTCGGCCCATGATCATGGTCATGGTCGTGTTTATGCGGGGTGTGAATGGAGTCGCTCATCAGGTCGCGTCCGTAAGGTGCCTGTTGCCAAGTAAAGACCCTGTAGCCACTATAGGGTCAAGCACCCATTTGGAGATTGCTGCAATGAAGATCGGCGAACTGGCCAAACTGACCGATTGTCCGGTGGAAACCATCCGTTATTACGAGAAGGAAGGCCTGCTGCCACCCCCGGCACGCACCGAGGCCAACTACCGCGTGTACACCCAGGCGCACACCGAGCGACTGATCTTTATCCGCAACTGCCGCAGCCTCGACATGACCCTGGAAGAGATCCGCAGCCTGCTCGGGCTACGGGACAGCCCCCAGGACCAGTGTGAAAACGTGAATGCGTTGATCGACGAGCATATCCACCATGTAAAAGCGCGGATTGACGGGCTGCTGGCGTTGCAGGAGCAGTTGCTGGACCTGCGCCAACGCTGTGGCGGTGGGGACCACTGCGGGATTTTGCAGCGACTGGAGGTCAACGGCGGTGTAGCCGCCAGCGAGGCCGAGCCCTCACACGTAGGCAGAAGCCACGGGCATTAACCGGACCAAATGTGGGAGGGGCGGTGCGACGATTCGACTTGCCCCCTCCCACACAAGCCCACACCCTTAGACTGAGGCAGCCTTTAGATAGCCACGTCGGCCTTGATGCTTGGATCAGCGTCATAGCCCACGATTTCAAAGTCTTCGAACTTGTAATCGTAGATCGACGCCGGCTTACGCTTGATCACCAGTTCCGGCAGCTTCTTCGGCGTGCGCGCCAGCTGGGTGCGGATCTGCTCCATATGGTTGCTGTAGGCGTGGGTGTCGCCGGTGGTGACGATGATCTCGTGGGGAATCAGGTCGCATTGCTGGGCCAGCATATGTGTCAGCAGTGCCAGGGCGGCGGTGTTGTACGGCAGGCCGAGGAATACGTCGGAACTGCGGATGTACAACTGCATCGACAGATGGCCGTCATGCACGAACGCCTGGTACAGCAGGTGGCACGGTGGCAGGGCTTGTTTGCCGTTGCGCGCGTTTTCCTGCGGGCTTTTGGTTTCGTCCGGCAGGTACTCGACGTTCCAGCCGTGGAACAGGATGCGACGGCTGTTGGGGTTGGTCTTGAGCGTGTGCACCATGTAGTCGATCTGGTTGATCGTGCCGCCATCCTTGGTCGGCCAGGCGGTCCACTGCTCGCCGTACACCGGGCCCAGGTCACCTTCTTCGGTGGCCCACTCGTCCCAGATTTTCACGCCGTTTTCGTTCAGCCACTTGATGTTGGTGTTGCCGCTCAACATCCAGATCAGCTCGTTGGCGATGCTTTTGAAGTGAAGCTTCTTGGTGGTCAGCAGCGGGAAGCCGTCGGCCAAGTTATGCCGATACTGACGGGCGAACACGGCCTTGGTGCCGGTGCCGGTACGGTCGCCTTTGGTCAGGCCATTGGTCACGACGTCGTTCAGTAGTTCGAGATATTGCTTCATGTCATTACCCGTATCGTTGAAGCCGAGACCTCGCGGGCCTCGGCATTCGAATTTAAAGCGCGGTGTGCTTCAGCGGTTGCGGGCGATTGTACGCCCACCACAGCAGGCCCAGGCCGACCAGGATCATCGGAATGCTGAGCACTTGTCCCATGGTCAGCCAGCCCCACGCCAGGTACCCCAGCTGGGCATCCGGCACGCGCACGAACTCGACGATGAAACGGAAGATCCCGTAGAACAGCGCGAACATGCCGGAAACGGCCATGGTCGGGCGTGGTTTGCGCGAAAAGAGGTACAGGATAAGGAACAGGGCCACGCCTTCCAACGCGAACTGGTACAGCTGCGACGGATGGCGCGGCAGTTGCGCCGGGTCGCTGAACGGCGGGAACACCATGGCCCACGGCACGTCGGTCGGCTTGCCCCACAACTCGGCGTTGATGAAGTTGCCGATGCGCCCGGCGCCCAGGCCGATCGGTACCAGCGGCGCGACGAAGTCCATCAGTTGGAAGAACGACTTGCCGTTGCGCCGGCCAAACCACCAGGCCGCGATCATTACGCCGATAAAGCCACCGTGGAATGCCATGCCGCCTTTCCACACTTCGAAGATCAGCGTCGGGTTGGCGATGTAGGCCGAGAGATCGTAAAACAGCACATACCCCAGGCGCCCGCCGACGATCACCCCCATCGACAACCAGAACACCATGTCGGAGAGCTTCTCCTTGGTCCAGGTCGGGTCGAAACGGTTCAGGCGCCGGGAGGCCAGCAGCCATGCACCGCCGATGCCGATCAGGTACATCAACCCGTACCAGTGGATTTTCAGCGGACCGATGGCCAGGGCCACCGGGTCGATCTGCGGGTAAGGCAGCATTGCGACTCCTCGTTAAATCATTCGTTATGGCAACCGGACCATGCCCGGGCGCGATTAAGCCTGCGTTACAGCAAAAAATTCAAACCGACACAAAACAGCAAGCCGGCGAACAACCGCTTGAGCAAGCGCGGCGACAACCGGTGCGCCAGGCGTGCGCCGAAACGGGCAAACACCATGCTGGTCAGGGCAATGCCCAGCAGCGCCGGCAAATACACGAACCCTAGACTATGAGCGGGCAACAGCGGGTCATGCCAGCCCAGAATCATGAAACTTAACGCACTGGCCAAGGCAATCGGCAGGCCACAGGCGGACGAGGTGGCCACCGCTTGTTGCATCGGCACGCTGCGCCAGGTCAAAAACGGTACGGTCAGCGAGCCGCCGCCAATGCCGAAAATCGCCGAAGCCCAGCCAATCAGGGTACCGGCCACAGTCAGGCCGAGCTTGCCCGGCACCGTGCGGCTGGCCTTGGGCTTGACCTCCAGGGCCAGTTGCACGGCGATGATCAGGGCGAATACGCCGATGATCTTCTGCAAGTGGGGGCCGGAAATCGCCTCGGCGGTCAGCGCACCAAAACCGGCGCCGAGCAGGATGCCCACGGTCATCCAGACAAAGATCGGCCAACGCACCGCGCCACGTCGGTGGTGCTCACGCACGGCATTGACCGAGGTAAAGATGATCGTCGCCAGGGAGGTGCCCACGGCCAGGTGGGTAAGCACCTGCGGGTCGAAGCCCTGCAAGGTGAAGCTGAACACCAGCACCGGCACGATAATGATCCCGCCGCCCACGCCAAACAGCCCGGCGAGTACGCCCGCGCACGCGCCCAGCAGCAAATACAGCAGAAATTCCATGGGAGCCCCCAAACCAGGTCCGGCATGTTAACGGATGGAAGGCATGCGACCCAACTGGATACGATGGAACGCCGCTGCCGGTGTGGGTAGAGTGGCAAAAAACACAAACGGGAATCGCCTGATGTGCCTGATTGTTTTTGCCTGGCGGCCGGGCCATGCCCAACCGCTGATCGTCGCGGCCAACCGTGATGAGTTCTACGCCCGCCCCAGCCTGCCGCTGGCGCAGTGGCCGGATGCGCCCGAAGTCTACGCCGGCCGCGATCAGGAAGCGGGCGGCACCTGGCTGGGCGTGAATGCCGATGGGCGTTTTGCTGCCCTGACCAATATCCGTGATCCGCACCAGCCGCCGGCACGCAAGTCCCGCGGGGAGCTGGTGGCACGGTTTCTCAGTGGTTCGCTGCCGATTGACCAGTATTTGGCCGAGGTTAACGGCCGTTCGATTGAATATGCCGGGTTTAACCTGCTGGTGGGGACGCGGGAAGAGTTGTGGCATTACAACGCCAATCACACCGAGCCGACGCAGTTGAAAGCGGGCGTGTATGGGTTATCCAATGCAGGGCTGGATACACCTTGGCCGAAACTGCTTAAGGCCAAAGCCGCGCTGAGTGAGTTGCTGAACGATCCCCAGCCCGAAGCGCTACTGGAGATTCTGAGCGATCCGCAGATTGCACCGTTTGCCGAGCTGCCGGATACCGGCGTGGGGTTGGCGACGGAGAGTTTGCTGTCGAGTGTGTTTATCGCCAGCCCGAGTTATGGGACACGGGCGAGCACGGCGTTGATTGTGAATGCCGATGGCACGCGGCGGATGGTGGAGCGAAGCTTTGGACCGCATGGTGGGCGGCTCGGAGAGGTAGAACTCAAGTTCTGACGCTGATGCCGTCTTACCCAGCAGCGCGCCCGACGCAGCCTCGCTTGCGCTCGACAGCTGCTACGGGCGGGGGCTGCGTATCGCCATTAAAGGGTCTTGGCAGACGCCGGGTTGATCATCCGCGTCAGCCCCAGGTTTTTCAGCGCCAATTGCAGCGAGCTGTGGATAACCTGCGGGTTGTCGATGGTCATCAACTCCGCCAGCAGATCCTTGGCCATGCTCAGTTCAACCTGGCGCAGCATCCACTTCACCTTCGGCAGGTTGGTGGCGTTCATCGACAGGCTATCAAAGCCCATCGCCATCAACAGCACCGCTGCCGCCGGGTCACCGGCCATTTCACCGCAGATGCTCACCGGCTTGCCTTCGGCATGGGCGTCGCGCACCACGTGTTGCAGGGCTTGCAGCACCGCCGGGTGCAGGTAGTCGTAGAGGTCGGCCACCCGTGGGTTGTTACGGTCCACGGCCAGCAGGTACTGGGTCAGGTCGTTGGAACCCACGGACAGGAAGTCCACCTGCCGCGCCAGTTCCTTGGCCTGGTACACCGCCGCCGGGATTTCGATCATCACGCCAATCGGCGGCATCGGTACGTCGGCGCCTTCGTCGCGCACTTCGCCCCAGGCACGGTGGATCAGGTGCAAGGCTTCTTCCAGCTCATGGGTGCCGGAGATCATCGGCAGCAGGATGCGCAGGTTGTTCAGGCCTTCGCTGGCCTTGAGCATGGCACGGGTCTGCACCAGGAAGATTTCAGGGTGGTCGAGGGTAACGCGAATACCGCGCCAGCCGAGGAAGGGGTTGTCTTCCTTGATCGGGAAATACGACAGTGACTTGTCGCCACCGATGTCCAGGCTGCGCATGGTCACCGGCAACGGGTGGAAGGCGGACAGTTGCTCGCGATAAATCGCCAGCTGCTCCTTCTCACTCGGGAAACGCTGGTTGATCATGAACGGCACTTCGGTGCGGTACAGCCCCACGCCTTCGGCGCCGCGCTGTTGCGCGCGCGCCACATCGGCCAGCAGGCCGGTGTTGACCAGCAGCGGTACACGGTGACCGTCGAGGGTCACGCACGGCAGTTCGCGCAAGGAATCGAGCCCGAGCGCCAGTTGCTTCTCTTCTTCCACCACCTCGGCGTATTGCTTGCGCAGGACTTCGCTGGGGTTGGTAAACACCTCGCCGCGATGCCCATCGACGATCATGTCGATACCGTCGACCTTGGAGTACGGCAGGTCTACCAGGCCCATCACCGTCGGAATGCCCATGGCCCGGGCCAGGATCGCGACGTGGGAGTTACCCGAACCCAGGACCGAGACCAGGCCCACCAACTTGCCTTCGGGCACTTCGCCGAGCATGGTGGCGGTCAGTTCTTCACTGATCAGGATGGTGTTGTCGGGGTAGACCAGGTTGGTGCTGCGGTCTTCCTGCAGGTAGGCCAGCAGGCGGCGGCCGAGGTCGCGCACATCCGAGGCCCGCTCGCGCAGGTAGGCGTCGTCCATCAATTCGAAACGGTTGACGTGATCGGTGACCACCTGACGCAGCGCGCCCTGGGCCCACTGGCCGGTCTTGATCACGGTCTTGACTTCGTTCCCGAGGGACGCGTCGTCGAGCATCATCTGGTACACGTCAAACAGCGCGCGCTCTTCGGGGCGCAACTGGGTGGCCAGCTTGGTCGACAGGTTGCGCATGTCGGCGCGCACGCCTTCCAGGGCCGTCTTGAACAGTTTGATTTCAGCGTCGATGTCGTCGACGTGCTTGTCCGGCACCACATCGAGGTCGGCCGGCGGCAACATGACCACGGCAGTACCGACCGCCGCACCCGGCGAACCCGGTACACCGACGAACTTGGCTTCCTGGATACCCTTGCCCTGGCCGCCCAGGCCGCGAATCGAGCCGGTGGCTTCGGCGTGGGCGATAACCCCGGCGAGCTGCGCGCTCATGGTCACGAGGAAGGCTTCTTCGCCCTCGTCGAACTGGCGACGTTCTTTTTGCTGGATGACCAATACGCCGACGACGCGGCGGTGGTGAATGATCGGTGCGCCGAGGAACGAGGCGTAGCGCTCTTCGCCGGTTTCGGCAAAGTAGCGATAACGCGGGTGATCGGCCGCGTTTTCAAGGTTCAGGGGTTCTTCACGCGTCCCCACCAAGCCCACCAGACCTTCATTGGGCGCCATGCTGACCTTGCCGATGGAGCGCTTGTTCAAGCCCTCGGTGGCCATCAGCACAAAACGGTTGGTCTCTGGGTCCAGCAGGTAAACCGAGCAGACCTGGCTGCCCATGGCTTCCTTGACGCGCAACACAATAATCCCCAACGCCGCCTTGAGATCCTTGGCGGAGTTAACTTCCTGGACGATCTTGCGCAGCGTATTGAGCATGGCTCGGGGTCGAACTCCGTCGTCAGTCGCGCGCTAAAAGGCGCGGGGCAAGCTCTTTGAGAGCGCGACGATAAACCTCGCGCTTGAATGTCACCACCTGGCCCAGCGGGTACCAATAACTGACCCAACGCCAGCCATCGAACTCCGGCTTACCGGTCAAATCCATCCGCACCCGCTGCTCGTTGGAGATCAGGCGCAGGAGAAACCATTTCTGCTTCTGGCCGATGCACAGCGGTTGGCTGTGGGTACGCACCAGGCGTTGCGGCAAACGATAGCGCAACCAGCCCCGGGTACAGGCCAGAATCTGCACATCTTCACGCTCAAGGCCGACTTCTTCGTTCAACTCACGGTACAAGGCGTCTTCAGGGGTTTCGTCGGGGTTGATTCCGCCTTGAGGAAACTGCCAGGCATCTTGGTTGATTCGGCGAGCCCATAGCACCTGTCCGGCATCATTCGTAAGAATAATCCCGACATTAGGACGGAAACCATCGGGGTCGATCACGGCAACAACCTCGCAAACGCATGTCGCCGCATTGTTCCACAAAGGTTGTTCCAGCGGCAACGAGGCTTCTTACCTTATGTGCACTCTTGTGAAAAGACCGTATTCTGGACGCCTTTTTACAGACTTTTCAGCGAGTAACTGCAATGCGCCTGGCTTTATTCGACTTGGACAACACCCTTCTCGGCGGTGACAGCGACCACGCGTGGGGCGATTACCTCTGCGAACGGGGGATTCTCGACGCGGTCGCCTACAAAGCCCGCAACGACGAGTTCTACCAGGACTACCTGGCCGGCAAGCTGGACAACGCCGCCTACCTGAACTTCTGCCTGGACATCCTCGGCCGCACCGAGATGGCCCAGCTGGACGAATGGCATAACGACTATATGCGCGACTGCATCGAGCCGATCATGCTGCCCCTGGCTGCTGAACTGCTGGCCAAGCACCGCGCCGCTGGCGACAAGCTGGTGATCATCACCGCCACCAACCGTTTCGTCACCGCGCCAATTGCCGCACGCCTGGGCGTCGAGACGCTGATCGCCACCGAGTGCGAGATGGAAAATGGCCGCTACACCGGGCGCAGCACTGATGTGCCGTGTTTTCGTGAAGGCAAGGTGACGCGCTTGAATCGGTGGTTGGAAGAGACTGGCTACAGCCTGGAAGACAGTTACTTCTACAGCGACTCGATGAATGACCTGCCGCTGTTGGAGCAGGTGACGCATCCGGTGGCGGTGGATCCGGATCCGAATCTGCGCGCTGAAGCCGAGAAGCGGGGTTGGCCGGTGATTACGCTGCGTAGCTGATGGCCCTATCGGGAGCAAGCCCCCTCCCACACTTGATTTGTGAACACAGTCAAATGTGGGAGGGGGCTTGCTCCCGATGCAGGCGACACGGTCCAAAGCCTTAAACCGGCTTGGCGCCCATCAACCCGGCAATCGCCACAAACCCCGCCAGGCTTACCACCGCCAGCACCAAGGTGAAATTCAGGCTGCCGCCCTCGCCTTTGCGCAGCCGGTTAAGCCGTGCCACCAGCCAGAACCAGGCCAGCGCGGCCACGGTGTAGAGGATGCTGGAACCCAGGATCCAGGTCTGCCCCAGCGGCCAGCCGACCAGGTGCACCAGCCACCAGCCGGTAAACGGCATGCTGACCATGCAAACGCCCATCAGCAACCACACGAACGCCCACGGGCGCTGCACAGTCACGGCCGGGCCGTCGCTGCGCTTGCGCCAGGCCAACAGCGCCAGGCCGAGGCCGCTGAGCAGCAGCAACACCGTGGCGGCGATGTGGATAACTTTGAGGGTGGTCAGGGTTTCCATATGTCGTTTTCCTTAAAGGCCGCCCCAATCAGCGTAGTCGCTCAACCGAGAAACAGTTTGTAGGCCGGGTTATCGCTTTCATCCCAATACGGGTAGCCAATGGCCTCCAGGGCCGCCGGTACCAGATGGCGCTCGTTCGCCGGCACTTGCAGGCCGGCGACCACACGGCCGTCAGCGGCACCGTGGTTGCGATAGTGGAACATCGAGATGTTCCAGCGTCCGCCCAATTTATTAAGAAAGTTGAACAGCGCCCCCGGACGTTCCGGGAATTCGAAACGGAACACCACTTCATCACTGACCTTGGCCGCATGCCCGCCGACCATATGGCGGATGTGCAACTTGGCCAGTTCGTTCTCGGTCAGGTCCAGCACCGGGAAACCCTGGCCGGTGAGGCTGGCGATCAGCGCACTGCGCGGGTCGTTTTCCGGATGGGTCTGCACGCCGACAAAGATGTGCGCTTCGCTGCCGGAGTGGTAGCGGTAGTTGAACTCGGTGATCTGGCGCTTGCCCACCGCCTCGCAGAACGCCTTGAAGCTGCCCGGTTTCTCAGGGATGGTCACGGCAATAATGGCTTCGCGGCCTTCACCCAGCTCGGCGCGCTCGGCCACATGGCGCAGGCGGTCGAAGTTGACGTTGGCGCCGGAGTCGATGGCCACCAGGGTTTGCCCGCTGATGCCACGGGTCTCCACGTATTTCTTGATGCCTGCTACGCCGAGCGCGCCGGCCGGCTCGGTGATGGAGCGGGTGTCGTCGTAGATGTCCTTGATCGCCGCACAGATTTCATCGGTGCTGACGGTGATCACTTCATCCACATAGTGTTTGCAGATGTCGAAGGTGTGCTGGCCGATCTGCGCCACCGCCACGCCATCGGCAAAAATGCCCACGGTGGGCAGCACCACACGCTCGCCGGCAGCCATGGCAGCTTGCAGGCAGTTGGAGTCGTCCGGTTCGACGCCGATGATCCTGATCTCCGGGCGCAGGTATTTCACGTACGCCGCAATGCCCGCGATCAGCCCGCCGCCGCCCACCGGTACAAAAATCGCGTCCAGGGGCCCCGGGTGCTGGCGCAGGATCTCCATCGCCACGGTGCCCTGCCCGGCAATGGTGTGCGGATCATCGTAGGGGTGAATGTAGACGTAGCCTTTTTCGTCGACCAGCTTCAGCGAGTAGGCCAGGGCTTCCGGGAAGGAATCGCCGTGCAGCACCACTTTACCGCCACGGGAGCGCACGCCTTCGACCTTGATCTCCGGAGTGGTCTTGGGCATCACGATCGTGGCCTTGACCCCCAGCACCTTGGCCGCCAGGGCCAGGCCCTGGGCATGGTTGCCCGCCGAGGCCGTGACCACGCCGCGTGCACGCTCTTCAGCCGTCAATTGAGTCAGCTTGTTGTACGCGCCGCGAATCTTGAACGAGAACACCGGCTGCAGGTCTTCACGCTTGAGCCAGACCTTGTTGCCCAACCGCTCGGAGAGCTGGCGGGCGGTCTGCAGCGGGGTTTCTACGGCAACGTCATAGACGCGCGAGGTGAGGATCTTTTTGACGTACTGTTCAAGCATCGGCGGAAATCACTGGGCGGGTTGGGCAGGGCCAAGGAGTCTAACCCAGCGTTTGGCCGGGCGACCACACGAATCCGGAGGTTTTGTTGGGTTATACTCGCGCCCCTCTTTACTCCCCGCCCGTTCCGGAGCCCGCATGACCCAGGATCAACTCAAACAGGCAGTGGCCCAGGCCGCCGTCGATTTAATCCTTCCCAAACTCGACGACAAGAGCATCGTCGGTGTCGGCACCGGCTCCACCGCCAACTGCTTTATCGATGCGCTGGCCCGGCACAAAGGCGCATTCGACGGCGCCGTGGCCAGTTCCGAAGCCACCGCCGCGCGCCTCAAGGGCCATGGCATTCCGGTGTACGAGCTCAACACCGTGAGCGACCTGGAGTTCTACGTCGACGGCGCCGATGAAAGCGACGAACACCTGAACCTGATCAAGGGCGGCGGTGCAGCCCTGACCCGCGAGAAGATCGTCGCGGCGGTGGCCAAGACCTTTATCTGCATCGCCGACGCCAGTAAGCTGGTACCGGTGCTCGGCGCGTTCCCGCTGCCGGTGGAAGTCATCCCGATGGCTCGCAGCCACGTAGCCCGCGAACTGGTAAAGCTCGGTGGCGATCCGGTGTACCGCGAAGGCGTGTTGACCGACAACGGCAACATTATCCTCGACGTGTTCAATATGCAGATCACCCACCCGGTGGAGCTTGAGACCCAGATCAACGCCATCGTCGGCGTGGTCACCAACGGCTTGTTCGCTGCGCGTCCGGCGGATGTGCTGCTGCTGGGCACTTCCGAAGGCGTGAAAACCCTTAAAGCCTGATGCAAAACCCAATGTGTCTCAGGGATTGGGTTTCTTGAACACGTAGAACAGGTTCGGCTCGCTGACCAGGTACAACGTACCCTCGTCATCCATGGCGATTCCTTCGGCCTGGGGCACCCGTTTTTTCAGGCCATGGCGCCCATTGAGCAGAGACAGGCTGCTCAATGGGCGACCGTCGATGTCCAGCTCCAGCACCAGGAACGACTCGTCCGACAGCGCCAGCAAATGACCGCTGCGCTCGTCGTATTGCAGGCTCGACAGGTCGCGTACAAACAACCCGGCATCGCGCTTGGGGTTGTTGATCACGTGCACCGAGTAGGTTTTTTCCGGTTTGAAATGGGGAAAGCCGTGGACCTCGTAGATCAGCATCGGGTCGCGTTCCTTGGCCACGAACAGGCGCTTGCCCACCGAGTCATAGGCCAACCCCTCAAACCCCTTGTTGCCCCCGACATGCAGGCCCAGGGTCATCTGTTCCGCATCGGCGGCGTCGAGGAATTGGGTATCGTCGTCCACATGCACCTTGATCAGCCGCTGCTGGCGCTCGTCGGTGATGACATAGATGTTGTCGCTGATAAATTCCACCGCCTCGGCATCACCAAACCCCACCAACGGGATGCGTCGCAGGATCTTGCCCTCAAGGGACAGCTCGATCAGCTCGGCGTTTTTATTGGTGACGGTAAACAGGCTCTTGCGTACCGGATCGTAGGTGAGGGCCGAGACATCGTCGTCGAGCCCTTCGATAACCTGGGCTTCAAGGGTCACTCGGTAATCCGCCAGGCCGATGGAGCGCTCGTCCGCCGGCTGACGCCAGGCCTGCCAGTTGAACCAGGCGCGCTCGAACAGGCGAAAATGCTGCGCAACAGCCCCGGCGCTGACCAGGGCGATCAACACCAGCATAAAAAGAATGGGTTTGGGGCGGGCAAATCGACGCATCGGGCGGTGCTCAAAGTCAAAAGTGGCGAATGAATATCACGCCTGTCTGAATTTAAACTTAAACGCGCCCCGGTGTCTGGCGAATGCCGCTAATAGAGAAATATCCGACGTGATTCGTCTGTTATTTCTGCTTTTCGAAACGATAGAACAGGTTTGGCTCACTGACCATATAGAGCGTGCCGTCCTCATCCATCGTTACCCCCTCCGCACGAGGGATGGTGTTCTTGAGGCCGTTGAAGCCACCGAGCAGGGTCATGAAGCTGACTTGTTCACCCTTCTCATCCAACTCCAGCAACAAGTGGGAGTCGGCCGATAACACCAGCAGATGGCCGGTGCGCGGGTCGATGGCCAGGGCCGAAAGGTTGCGCATGTCCAGCTCTTTGCTGGCCAGTTTCTGTTTATCGCCGACAAGGGTCTGGCTGCCGTCGCTTTTCCAGGTGAACAACGCCGGCGGCCGCTCTTCTCCCAGCACAAATTGCTGATTGCGCTTGTCCCAGGTAAGCCCCTCGAACGCTTTGTTCTGATCCTTGGACGGGCCCAGGTCATAGCTCGGGAAGTCGGCCTTGTTCAATTGCTGGGTGGCAGCGTCGATCTTGACGATGGTCAGGTTGTGCTGGCGTTCGTCGACCACGGCCATCAGGCCATTTTCCATCACGGTCACGCCTTCCGGGTTGTCCCAGCCATTGAGCGGCATCTTGCGCAATACATCGCCTTGCAGGCTCAGCTCGACAAGGAACGGGTTTTTACCCATGACGGAAAACAGGGTTTTGGTCTGCGGGTTATAGGAGACGTCCGAGGCTTCGTCTTTCTCCATGCCCGGCAAAACCTTGGCGTCGATGACAACGTGATAGTCAGGCAACCACACACTTTCGCTGCGCTCGGCGGGCGTTTCAAAGCCCTCCAACAGCCACAGCACGCCGCGATCGTCCCAATGCATGGCCCAGGAAATGCCGTACACGATGGCACCCGCCAGAAATAGCCAGGAATACCAGCGCAAGGCAAAGCGAGAGCGCGGCTTGGGTGTGGCGGAAGGCAGGGACACGGCCATTGGGTGCTTTTCCGGAAAGTCAGCGGTAGGTGATAGCACAGGATCAATGGACCCGCGCGCAGGAGGCTGAGGATTATCCGGATGGGGTGTGAAAAAAATGCAAAAGCCGATCCACGAGATGGATTCGGACCCAATGTGGAAGGGGGCAAGCCCTAATGCCAGTCAGTTAAGCGTACATCGCCTCCTGTAGGAGCGAGCTTGCTCGCGAAAAACGTCAACGATAACGCGTGCTTC